>NZ_JAJNAO010000003.1:0-326466 GCF_022227625.1 Ectothiorhodospira variabilis
GTCCATCAGAAGTTCATTGTTACCCTGGGTTGCCGACCCATCTCCCCTGCGGGGAGATGGGCGCTTGCAGGCCCTCAATATAGCCCCTCTCCCCCATGGGGAGAGGGGTTGGGGTGAGGGGAGAAGAGCACAGTAGAACCCATCAGACCTCCGCCGGCCCCAGCCCCAGTGTGCTGTAGCCGGAGTCCACGTAAGTGATCTCCCCGGTGATGCCCGAGGCCAGGTCCGAGCACAGGAACGCGGCGGCGTTGCCCACCTGCTCGATGGTCACGTTGCGACGCAGCGGGGCATTGTTCTCCACATGGTCCAGGATCTTGCGGAAGTCGCCGATGCCGGCGGCGGCCAGGGTGCGGATGGGGCCGGCGGAGATGCCGTTCACGCGCACGCCCTCCGGGCCCAGGGTGTAGGCCAGAAAACGCACGTTGGCCTCCAGGCTGGCCTTGGCCAGGCCCATGAGGTTGTAGTTGGGCATGGAACGCACGGCGCCCAGGTAGGACAGGGTGAGGATGGACGCATCCCGGCCCTTCATCATGGGCCGGGCCGCCTTGGCCAGGGCCGCCAGGCTGTAGCTGCTGATGTCATGGGCGGTGTTGAAGGCCTCCCGGGACATGCCATCCAGGAAATCACCCTCCAGGGCCTCCTTGGGGGCGAAGGCGATGGCATGTACCAGGCCCTCCAGTCCATCCCAGTGCTGACCCAGTTGCTCGAAAACCGCATTGATCTGTTCGTCGCTGGATACATCGCAGGGCAACACGATGCTGGAGCCGCATTCCCCGGCGAGCTTGGCCACCCGATCCTTCAGGCGATCGCCCTGGTAGGTGAAGGCCAGTTCCGCGCCCTCACGCGCCATGGCCTTGGCAATGCCATAAGCGATGGAGCGGTTGCTGGCCACGCCCGTGATGAGCACCCGCTTGCCGGTCATGAAACCCATGCTGTGATCTCCTGTCTGTCTGTTTCAGTGGTATCAAGATGATTCGGCGGACATGATACTACTAACGGTGCGGGACGCGCGCCCCACCCCTTGTCACACCCTCGCCGAACCCGGAGACTTGGCCCTCAAGCCGTCATGGACCCGTCCGATGGAAAAACGCTACACCTCGAAAGACTTCGTGATGCTGGGCCTGTTGCTGGGTCTGGGGTTGCTGTTGATCCTGCTCATGTACCAGGTGGATCGGCAGTGGTCCCGCATGGCGGAGATGCAGCGTACCCTGCAGGAGCAGGGAGACGATCTGCGTCGCATCCGCGGGGCGGTGCAGGGGCTGGATGCGCGGCTGCGGGCCGGGGTGGTGGCGCCCGGTGCAGGGGAGGGGCCGGCGGATGCCGATGCCGTGCCCGAGGCCTTTGCCCGGGCCTTCGAGGCCAGCCAGCAACCGGACTTTGCCACCGGAGACTGGCTGGTGCGGGCCTTTCCCACCGGCTTATCCACACTGACGCCGCTGGTGTCCAGCGATGCCTACGCCAGCGAGGTGCAGAGTTATGTGCTCGAGTCCCTGCTGGTGCGCGACCCGGACACCCTGGAATGGCAGGGCCTGCTGGCCCGGGACTGGGCATTCAGCGACGATGGGCTCACCATCACCTTTCAGCTGCGGCAGGGCCTGGAATTCTCCGACGGCGAGCCCCTCACCGCGGATGACGTGGTGTTCACCTACGAGTTCATCATGAACGATGACATCGCTGCCCCCCGGGCCCGGGCCTTCCTGGAAAAACTGGAAAAGGTGGAGGCCCTGGGCGAGCACGAGGTGGCCTTCACCTTCTCCGAGCCCTATTTCAACAGTCTTTCCCTGGCCGGCGGCATGCAGGTGATGCCCCGCCACTTCTACGAGCCTTACCTGGATGAGCCCCGCCGCTTCAATGAATCCCGCGGCCTGCTGCTGGGCTCGGGTCCCTATCGCCTGAGCGATCCCAAGGGCTGGACACCGGACGCCGGCATGGTGGAACTGCAGCGCAATCCCCGTTACTGGGGTCCGGTGGACCCGCCTTTCAACCGCTTGCTGTGGCGGGTGATCGAGAATGACAGCGCCCGGCTGACCACCTTCCGCAATCAGGACATCGATCTCTACACGGCCCGGCCCCGGGAATACCGGCAGTTGCTGGAGGATGAGCGCCTGCAGGCCCGCACCCAGCACTTCGAGTACATGAGTCCCACCGGCGGCTACACCTACATCGGCTGGAATCAGCGGCGCAATGATGAGCCCACGCGATTCGCCGACCGGCGCGTGCGCCTGGCCATGACCCACCTCACCGATATGGAGCGGGTGATCGACGAGATCATGCTCGGCTATGCGGAGGTGGCCATCAGCCCCTTCAATCCGCGCAGTCCCCAGCATGACAGCAGCCTTGAGCCCCATGAGTTCAGTTTGGACAAGGCCCGCGCGCTGCTGGAGGAAGCAGGCTTCGAGGACCGCAATGGTGACGGTATCCTCCAGGGGCCCGACGGCAAGCGCTTCGAGTTCGATATGGTGTTCTTCCAGGACAACGAGGACACCCGGCGCATGGTGCTGTTCCTGCGGGATTTGTATGCCCGCGCCGGCATCCTCATGCGCCCCCGGCCCACCGAGTGGTCGGTGATGCTGGACCTGCTCAACCGCAAGGATTTCGATGCCATCACCCTGGGCTGGACCAGCGGCGTGGAGATCGATGTCTACCAGATGTTCCATTCCAGCCAGACCGTGTCGGGCGGGGACAACTTCATCAGTTACGAAAACCCGGAGCTGGATGCCCTGATCGAAAAGGCCCGGGCCACGGTGGATGAGGAGGAGCGCATGGCCATCTGGCACCAGGTGCAGCGGGTGCTGCACGAGGACCAGCCCTATACCTTTTTGATGCGTCGCCAGACCCTGGCCTTCGTGGATGATCGGCTGGCCAATCTCAAGCGCACCCGCCTGGGGCTGAATTTGGGCACGGTGCCGTTGGAGATCTACGTGCCCATCGAACAACAACGTCACGCGCGCTGACCCCGTGTTCACCTACATCCTTCGGCGTCTGCTGTTGATGATCCCGACCCTGATCGGGATCACCATCGTGGTGTTCGTTGTCATGGCGGCGGCCCCCGGGGGCATCAGTGCCCAGTCCCTGGTGGACGGCATGAACCTGGAGCCCCAGGCCAAGCAGGCCATGGAGGACTACTACAACCGCATGTACGGGCTGGATCAGCCGCCGCCGGTGCAGTATCTGCGCTGGGTGAACAACATCTCGCCGGCCGGTTTCACCTTCGACCGGGATGGGGCCATCGAGGGTTTTTCATTCTGGAAGGGCTCTGAACTGGGCACCAGTTTCCGCTATGGGAGGCCGGTGGGGGACCTGATCGCCGAGCGATTGCCCATCACGCTGCTGCTTAACGTGTTGTCCATTCCCATCATCTACATCATCGCCATCGCCGTGGGAGTGCAGGCCGCCACCCGGCGCGGCGGCAGCTTCGATACCGGCTCCGGCGTGGTGCTGCTGGGCCTGTGGTCGGTGCCCACCATGCTGGCCGGGGTGCTGCTCATCGGTTTCTTCGCCTCGGAACAATTCTGGCGCTGGTTCCCCACCGGGGGCATCAATCGTCGCGAGGCCCTGGACATGACCTTCCTGCCCCACTGGGGCACGGCCACCGACCTGCTGATGTTGTTCCTGCTGGCGGGCCTGGGAGCCGCCCTGATGGTCTGGCTGGCCCTGCGCGCGGCGCAGCGCTGGCGACTGCTGGTGGGCAGTGCCACCGGCGCAATCCTGGGTTTCATGATGGCGGCCCAGGTGTCGGATCAGGCCTTCGGGTTGCTGCACCTGCTGCTCATGGCCGGCGTCGGTGGCAGCCTGGCCCTGGCGGCGGGGAACAGTTTCGTGGCCCTGCGCGTGGGCCTGCTGGGGCTGGTGGGCATGGCCATCGGCATCGGCCTGGCGGCGGGGCTGGCCCAGGGGGAGTTCGTGCGCGGCTTCCTGCTGGATCGGCTCTGGCATCTGGTGCTGCCGGTGCTGTGCCTGGCCTACGGGGGCTTTGCCTTTCTCGCCAAGCTCACCCGCTCGGCGGTGCTGGAGAACCTGCTCTCGGACTATGCGCGCACCGCCCGGGCCAAGGGGGTGAGCGAGCGGGACGTGCTCTGGCGGCATGTGTTCCGCAATTCATTGTTGCCGCTGATCACCGTGTCGGCCACCCTGCTGCCCAGCCTGCTGGCCGGATCGGTGATCGTGGAGACCATCTTCTCCATCGATGGCATGGGCAAGCTGGCCGTGGAGGCGGTGCAGACCCGTGACCGGGAACTGGTGCTGTCGGTCACCCTGATCAGTGGTGTGCTCACCCTGGCCGGCTACCTGATTGCTGATCTGTGTTATGCCATTGCCGATCCCCGGGTGAGTTATGACTGAATCGACCCAGGAAGCGCTTGCCCCGCCGCGCCAACGCCGCAGCTATGCCGCCCAGGTGGTCCGCGAGGTGCTGCTGCGCTGGGGCGCGCGCATCGGCCTGACCTGGATCCTGCTGCTGGTGATGGTGGCGGTGTTCGCCCCCTTCCTGGCCACCAGTCATCCGCTGCTGGCCATGGGCGAGGGGGGGCTGATGGCGCCGGTGCTGACCCATCTCACGGCGGCGGACGTGACCCTGCTGGCGGTGTTCTTCACGGCGGTGGCGGTGTGGTTCCTGCGCCGGCCCTTCTGGCACAAGCTGCTGGCGGTGCTGGCCGTGCTGGTGATCAGCGGCAGCCTCAGCCACTTCACCGTCTCGCCGCCGGAACTGGTGATCTACGAGCAGCATCGCGAGGCCGAGGCGGCGGGGCAGTATGACTGGGTGCTGTGGGCCCCGGTGCCTTACTCCCCCAAGGACTATCTGCGTGATTTCGGTGACACCGGGCTGGAGTCGCCCCTGGCCGACGAGATCCGCCGCCACTGGCTGGGCACCGAGGAGAACGGCGCCGATGTGCTCTCGCGCATGATCCATGCCTCGCGCATTGCCCTGGGGATCGGCTTCATCGCCACCGGCATCGCCCTGGGCATCGGCATCATCGTGGGCGGGCTGATGGGGTATTTCTCGGGGATCGTCGACATCATCGGCATGCGCATCGTGGAGATCTTCGAGGCCATTCCCACCCTGTTCCTGCTGCTCACCTTCGTGGCCTTCTTCGGACGCAGCCTGTACATGATGATGATCATCATCGGCATCACCTCCTGGTCCGGTTACGCCCGCTACGTGCGCGCGGAGTTTCTCAAACTGCGTGAGCAGGACTACGTACAGGCAGCGGTGGCCTGCGGCCTGCCGCTGCGTTCGGTGCTGTTCCGGCACATGCTGCCCAATGGGGTGGCCCCCATCCTGGTGGCCGCCAGCTTCGGGGTGGCCTCGGCCATCCTGGCGGAGGCCACCCTGAGCTTTCTGGGGCTGGGGCTGGTGGACGACCCCTCCTGGGGGCAGATGCTCAACCAGGCGGTGCAGTCCTCCTCCTTCAACTGGTGGATGGCGGCCTTCCCCGGCGGCGCCATCTTCCTCACGGTGTTCGCCTACAACCTGGTGGGCGAGTCCCTGCGTGACGCCCTTGACCCCTACCTGAAGAAGAAGGCCTGACCGTGCTGCTGGAAGTGAAGGATCTGCACACCCATCTGGAGGCCGGCGGCGAGACGGTGCGCGCCGTGGACGGGGTGAGTTTTGGCATTCAGCCGGGCGAGACCTTCTGTCTGGTGGGGGAGTCGGGCAGCGGCAAGTCGGTGACGGCGCTGTCGGTGATCCAGCTCCTGCCCCGGGACATCAGCCGGCATCCGGGCGGCCAGATCCTGTTCCGGGCCCGGGACGTGCAGGGTCGCAGCGAAGTGGTGGACATGCTGCAACTGGATGAGGCCCGGCGGCGGCAGATCCGCGGCATGCGCATGAGCATGATCTTCCAGGAGCCCATGACCTCCCTGAACCCGGTGTTCCCGGTGGGCGATCAGATCGTCGAGGTGCTCAAGCTGCACCAGCCCCAGCTCAGTGACGCCGAGGCCCGGGAGCGGGCCGTGGAGGCCCTGGCCCAGGTGCAGATCCCCAACCCCGCCGAGCGGGCCGACGAGTTCCCCCATCGCCTTTCGGGTGGCCAGCGCCAGCGGGTGATGATCGCCATGGCCATGGCCTGCGAGCCCGACCTTTTGATCGCCGATGAGCCCACCACGGCCCTGGATGTGACCGTGCAGGCGGAGATCCTGCGCCTGATGCGGGAACTGCAGGAGCGCAATGGCATGTCCATCCTGTTCATCACCCACGATTTCGGGGTGGTGGCGCAGATGGGCCATCGACTGGGCGTGATGCGCCTGGGCAAGCTGGTGGAGGAGGGCACGGTGCGCCAGGTGCTGGATCACCCGGAGCACCCCTATACCCGCCAACTCATCGATGCCCTGCCGGAGAATCTCACCCGGCGTCGGGAGGCGGCGGGGGAGGGCGGGACACCAACACCCACTGGCGATCCCCTGGTGCGGCTGGATGACCTGCAGATCCATTTCCCGGTGCGCAAGGGGCTGATGCGCCGGGTGGTGGACCACGTGCGAGCCGTGGACGGGGTGAGCCTGGAGATTCCCCGGGGCCAGGTGCTGGCCCTGGTGGGGGAATCCGGCTGTGGCAAGACCACCCTGGGTCGGGCCATTCTCCGTCTGGTGGAGCCCACCGGCGGCTTCATCCACTTTGGTGGCGACGACATCACCCGTTTGCCCCGAAGCCGCATGCAGCCTTACCGGCGGCGCATGCAGATCATCTTCCAGGACCCCATGTCGTCGCTGAATCCGCGCCTCACGGTGGCGGCCACGCTCACCGAGCCCATGGCGGTGCACGGGATCGGCATCGACAAGGAGGATCGTCTGGAGCGGGCGGCCAGGGTGCTGGAGCAGGTGCAACTGCCCACCGATACCCTGTGGCGCTATCCCCATGAATTCTCCGGAGGGCAGCGTCAGCGCATCGGCATTGCCCGGGCCTTGGTGCTGGATCCGGCCTTCATCGTCTGCGACGAGGTGACCAGTGCCCTGGATGTGTCGGTGCAGGCGCAGATCCTGGAGATCCTCATGAGCCTGACCCGGGAGCGGGGGCTGACCCTGCTGTTCATCACCCACAACATCGGCGTGGTGGAGTACCTGGCCGATACCATGGCGGTGATGTATCAGGGGCGGGTGGTGGAATACGGGCCGGCGCGCCGGGTCTGTCGCCAGCCGGAGCACGAGTACACCCGCAAGCTGCTGGCCGCCGTGCCCCGGGTCAGTCCATGACCAGGACCATGCGCACCCCGGCCACCTCCAGCACATCGCAATCTTGCAGGCTGCGGCTGTCCCCCTCGGCCAGGGGCTCTTCGTTCACCTGGGGTGGATCCAGTTCCGAAAACAGGTTCGTCAGCGTGGTGGCCTGGCCCCGTTCTCCCAGGGCAATGACCACCACCTGACGGCCCGGCTCGCCCAGGACGTTCAGGGGTGAGAGCAGATCCAGGTTGCGACCCTGATTGCGGCCGCTGCCGATGTGCAGGCGGGCGTGGGGTCGCGGGGCGTGTGGATCTTGTGTGGGGCGTGCGTCCACTTGTGTTTGCATGTCCTGGATGCGGCGGGCCACCTCGTCGCAGACCGGGCCCGGTGGCATGCCGGGCGTGGCCAGGCGCAGCATATCCATGGGTGGGGGCGCAGCGGCCGAAGGCGATTCCAGTTGCAGCCGCAGGCGCCAATTGCCGATGAGGATGAAATCCCCATCCTTGAGGGCCTTCTCCTGGATGCGCTCGCGATTGACGTAGGTGCCGTTGGTGCTATCCAGGTCCTGCAGGATCACCTCTTCCCGGTACAGCCGCAGGCGCGCGTGGTGGCCGCTCACGGTGCGGTCCTGCAGACAGATGAGGTTGTCGGGCTTGCGACCGATGGTGGTCGTCCCCTCCGAGAGGGGGAACTCCCCTTGGGGTTGGCGGTTCTTGTAGGCCAGGAGTCGTGCCATGGAGAGCGGTTCCGGTCAGTGATGCTGGCTCAGCGTGGAACGGTCGATGAATTCCATGCTCACGCCGGCGATTTCGATTACGTCCTGGTGTTGTAGTGCCCGGGGCTGGGTGCCCAGATCCTCACCGTTCAGGCGAGGGGCGTGGGGGTGGCTGCCACCCTCCACGCGGCTGATGTGAAAGGTATCACCCCGACGGCTGATGGCTGCCACCTGTACTCCAGGGCTGCCGATGGTGGTCAGCGCCTTGGTCAGCGGCCATTCCCGCCCGGCCTGTGCGCCGGTGAGCACCTGCAGACAGGCGCCATGGGTGAGGGGCGTGTGTCCCGGTGCCCGCGTTGCGCCGGCACTCGCCCCGTCTGAGGGGTTCTTGCCGGTGCGGGTAGTGATGATCAGCGTTTCCTCGGGTGGATCAGGGTCCTGATCCTCGGTCATGTCCTCCGGCGGGACGCGGGTGAACAGCAGTTCGTGACTGCCGATGGCGATTCTGTCACCTTCGAGCAGGACCCGCTTGCGTACGGACTGATCGTTCACCAGGGTGCCGTTGGTGCTGTTCAGATCTTCCAGGATGATGTCATTGAGCAGGGGGATCAGCTGGGCGTGATAGCCGCTGACCGCCAGGTTGTCCAGGCGGATGTCGTTGTCAGGGCGGCGACCGATGGTGATCGGCTTGTTGCCCAGGGCCACGGTGCCTCTGAGGGTTTCACCGGTGTTGATGATCAGTCGGGGAAGTGACTTCATGGCCATGAGCTTACCGTCGCAGACCCAGGAGTCGATGATACCAGCGACCCCGCGTTCGCGAGGCCAACGAGGTGCGCCCGATCAGCACCGAGACGTTGTCCCGGCCACCCGACTCGTTCGCGTGTCGTACCAGTTCCCGGGAGGCCTCGTGCGGGTCGGCCTGATGGCGGCCGAGAACGTCCTCGATCATGGCATCCTCCAGCATGTCATTGAGGCCATCGGAGCATAGCAGGTAGATGTCGCCGGGCATGACCAGTTCCTCGCGGATGTCCACCGCCACGGTGGAGTCGATCCCCAGGGCGCGGGTGACCAGGTTGCGGTTCAATGATGTCCGTGCCTGGTCGGCGCTGCACAGGCCCCGGTCCACCAGTTCCTGGATGAGGGTGTGATCCACGGTGAGCTGTTCCAGCTCGCCGTTGCGAAAGCGATAGATCCGGGAGTCCCCCACGTGGGCGAGAATGATGCGCCCGGGACGCAACAGGGCCACGGCCAGGGTGGTTCCCATGCCGGCGTTGCCCACGTTATCCGCGGCGGCCTCATGAATCGCCCGGTTGGCCTGGATGACGGCCTCGCGCACCTGCAGGCTGATCTCATCGTTGCTTTCCCCCTGGCCGCCCCCGGCGCGGGCCAGGCTCTGGCGTAATTCGGCAATGATGGTGTCCACGGCGATGCGGCTGGCCACATCCCCCCCGGAATGCCCCCCCATGCCATCGGCCAGCACCATGAGGCCCAGTTCCGCGTCCTCGCCGATGGCATCTTCATTTCTTGCCCGTGTGCGTCCCGGGTCGGTACATCCGGCAATCTGCAGCGTCTCTTTCAGGGTCATCCGGGCTGTCGCCGTCTGCGTGCGGTGAGGTGGTCAAGGAACTCTCAGGATAGCCTCGCCCGTTTGCCGATGCCATCACAGAATAGCGCGAAAGGTGGCAATCGGTGGGGTGACCGGCCACCCGGGGCCAATGTTCGGCTTCAGGCAGAGACTGCCTCACCGCTGGTGCGGATGATCAGGGTCTGGCCCGGGCGCAGGATGTCGGAGGTGGACAGTTCGTTCCAGCGGGCCAGGTCCCGGACAGTCACGCCATGATGGCGGGCCACATGCCAGAGGGTGTCGCCGGGTTTGACCGTGTATTCCACCTGGCGGGTGGGTTCGTTGCCTTGAGTCGGGCCCGCGGCGACCTGCCGGCTGACGCCCGGGGACGGGATCAGCAGATGATCGCCGGCACGGATGATGGTGCCTTTGAGGTTATTGACCTCCTTGAGCGTGCCCACGGTCACGTCATAACGAGCGGCGATGCGGCCCAGGTTTTCACCTGACCGGATGCGATGACGCTGCCAGGTCACGCGCTCGCCATCGTCCAGCTGGCTGAGGCCATCGTGAAAGTCGCTCACGCGGTCTGCTGGCAACAGCAGATGATGCGGGCCGTTGGGTGCCGTCGCCCAGCGGTTGAATCCGGGGTTGAGCGTTCTCAGGGTTTCCTTGTCCACTCCGGCCAGTCTGGCGGCCACTGCCAGTTCAATCTGCCCCTTGGTATCCACTACCTGGATGCGAGGTTCATCGGGCACCGGTGTCAGGCCGACCTGATAACGCTGCGGGTCGCGCACGATGGCCTGCAGGGCCAGCAGGCGAGGGACGTAGTGCTGTGTCTCCCGGGGGAGGTCCAGATGCCAGTAGTCGGTGGGTTTGCCCCGACGCTCATTGCGTTGAATGGCGCGGCTCACCGTGCCCTGGCCAGCGTTGTAGGCGGCCAGGGCCAGCGGCCAGTCGCCTTCAAAGCGTTCATTGAGTTGGGTGAGGTAGTCCAGGGCCGCTTGGGTGGAGGCGTGGATGTCCCGACGACCGTCGTACCACCAGTTGCTCTCCAGGCCGAAGTGGCGGCCAGTGGAGGGGATGAACTGCCAGATGCCCGCCGCCTGACTGGGGGACTGGGCCATGGGGAGATAGGCGCTTTCGACGATGGGCAGCAGCAGCAACTCCGTGGGCAGCCCCCGGGCCTCGATCTCTTCCAGGATGTAGTGAAGGAAGGGGGCGGCACGGGCGGTGACCTGCTCCAGATATTGGGAATATTCCTGGTGCCACTCGATATACCGTAACACGCGGTCCTCGTCACGGGCGTCGGGCATCCCCATGCCCCGGCGAACCCGGGCCCACAGGTCATCGTCGACCCCCAGCTCGGCGACCGAATGCTCGCTGATGGCCCGTGCCACCTCGCTCCTCAGATGCTCGGCCTCTGCCTCGCTGGGAGGGCTCGGCAGCATGGGCTGGACCGCCTCCTCGGCGCCCTCCAGGGGCTCCCGATCGGGCAGGCTGGCACACCCTGCAAACAGGATGCAGATGCCAGTGGCGGCCCCCCAGTGTCCAAGCGTTTTCTTCTTTATCATAGGCGCGCTAGGATAGCGGGGGCGGTTCCCCCCCTCAACCCTGACTGGCCACTCTTCGCGAAAGTCTCTATCCTCCGCCCTATGTCGCCCTCCCATGCTCCCATCGTCGATCGCCAGGACGCCTTGCGCCGCTGGTATTCGACGCCCCCCGGGCGAGCGCTCCTGGCGGCGGTGCAGGTCCACCTGGATCGTTTCCTGCCGGAGTTGTTCGGTTTTCATGCCCTGCAACTGGGGCAGGTGGCCCTGGGTGAGGATCTGCTGACCAGCAGTCGCATCAATCATCGATTTTGTATGGAATACCGACCGGTTGAGGGCCATGTGGCGGCGCTTCCGGAGGCGTGGCCGGTGCTGGCCGACTCCCTGGATCTGGTGCTGCTGATGCACACCCTGGAACTGAGCGATGATCCGCACCAGGTGATGCGGGAAGTGGAGCGCACCCTGCTGCCGGAGGGCAATGTGATCATCGTCGGCTTCAACCCCCTGAGTGCGATGGGGTTATGGGAGATGTTGCCCGGGCGTCGTGGGAGCACACCCTGGGCCCAGCCCTGTTACAGCACCGGCCGCACACGGGAATGGCTGTCCCTGCTAGGCTTCGAGGTGCTCGCCCGGGCCTACGCGGGTTTTACGCCACCCGCTGGCGGAAAGGGGCTGCGGGAGCGGCTGGGTATCGTTCATGGGCTGGGGGGACGCAATCTGCCTTACCTGGGAGGGGCCTATGTGATTCTGGCCCGCAAGCGGGTGTCCACCATGACCCCGATGCGTCCCCGCTGGCGCGCCATGCGGGGAATGGTCCCCGGTGGCATGGCAAAACCCTTGTGCAGGAGACGTGATCGTGAGTGAAGTGGTGGAAATCTATACCGATGGCGCCTGTCGCGGTAACCCGGGTCCCGGCGGCTGGGGCGCGGTGCTGCGCTTCAAGGGGAATGAAAAGCACCTCAAGGGGTCGGAGGCGCTGACCACCAACAACCGTATGGAGCTGATGGCCGCCATCCAGGCCCTGGAGACCCTCAAGCGCCCCTGCCAGGTGGCGCTGACCACCGATTCACAATATGTGAAGAACGGTGTCAATCAGTGGATGCCCAACTGGAAAAAGCGCCAGTGGCGCACGGCCGCCGGCCAGCCCGTGAAGAACCAGGATCTGTGGCAGCGTCTGGACGCCGCCGCGGCGCTCCATCAGGTGAGCTGGCATTGGGTGCGCGGTCACACCGGTCACCCTGAAAACGAGTTGGCCGATACCCTGGCCAACCAGGCCATCGACGAGATGAAGGCGGGTGCCCTGGCCGGATGAGCCGGGCCTGCAAGCACGCGGCATCGCCTTAAAGCCCCACCGAGAGAACCATGCAGACCGATACCCCCGCACGTCAGATCATCCTCGACACCGAAACCACCGGCCTGGAGCCGGCGCAGGGGCATCGCATCATCGAGATCGGTTGCGTGGAGATGGTCAAGCGCCGCCTGACCCGCCGACACTATCACCAGTATCTGCAGCCTGACCGGGAGGTGGATGCCGGTGCCGAGGAGGTCCACGGCATCAGCAATGCCTTTCTGGCAGACAAACCCCGCTTTGCGGACGTGGTGGAAGACTTCCTCGAATTCATCCGTGGCGCCGAGTTGATCATCCACAATGCCCCCTTCGATGTGGGATTCATCAATCACGAGCTCAAGCTGCTGGGGGCAGACCGGGGGTGCGTGGAAGACCACTGCACGGTCACCGACTCTCTGGTGATGGCCAGGAAGATGCACCCGGGCCAGCGCAACAGCCTGGATGCCCTGTGCAAGCGGTACCAGATCGACAACTCCGGTCGCGAACTCCACGGGGCCTTGCTGGATGCCCGTATCCTGGCAGATGTCTACCTGGCCATGACCGGCGGGCAGAAGACCCTGTCCCTGGGGGGCGACGCGGAAGGGGAGGGGGCAACCGGGCCTGCCGAGGTGGCCATCCGCCGCCTGTCCGCCGATCGACCCCGGCTCGCGGTGCCCCGGGCCAGCGAGCAGGAACTCGAGGCCCACCACCGCGTGCTGGAAAAGCTGGGGGTGGAGGAGCGCTGGTGAGCGCTCAACCGCTCTTGAGTACCCGCGCCTTCTCCCGCTGCCAGTCCCGTTCCTTCTCCACGGCCCGCTTGTCATGGGCCTTCTTGCCCTTGGCCAGGCCGATCTCCAGCTTGGCCCGACCCCGTTTCCAGTACAGGGCCAGCGGCACCACGGTGTAGCCGCGCCGCTCCACCAGGCCGATGAGCTTGCTCAGTTCGGTGCCGTGCAATAGCAGCTTGCGGGTGCGCGAAGGGTCCGGGTTGATATGGGTGGAGGCCGTGGACAGCGGGCTGATGTGGGCCCCGAACAGCCAGGCCTCACCCCGCTTGATGAGCACATAGCTCTCGCTCAACTGCGCCCGTCCGGCGCGCATGCTCTTCACCTCCCAGCCCTCAAGCACCAGGCCCGCCTCCAGGCGATCCTCGATGAAATAGTCGTGTCTGGCCTTCTTGTTCAGGGCGATGGTACTGCCGCCCCCCTGGTTTTTTTGTTTCTTGCTCATGGCGGCGATTATAAACGAGGGGCGGCTCGTCGGGGTGAGACGTTGAGGCCTGAGCGGAATTTCATCAAAATGACCGGCAAATCCGGAGGATCCACAATGAGAAGAGAAACCTCGATACACGGGCAGTGGTCGTCCAAGCTGATTTTCGTGCTGGCGGCCACCGGCTCGGCGGTAGGGCTGGGGAACATCTGGCGATTTCCTTACATCGCCGGTGAGAACGGGGGAGGTGCCTTCGTGCTCATTTATCTGGCCTGCATCCTGGCCATCGGTCTGCCCATCATGATGGCCGAGATCAGCCTGGGGCGGCGGGGGCGCCAAAGCCCCATCAATACCATGGCCACCCTGTCCAGGGAGGAAGGCCTGAGTCGCATCTGGGGCATGGTGGGCTGGATTGGCGTGGCAGCCGGCTTCATGATCCTGTCCTTTTACAGCGTGGTCGCCGGGTGGTCGCTCTCCTATGTGTTTCGCGCTGCGGGCGGGGCCTTCTCCGGTCTGGACGCTCAGGGTGTCGAGGCCCTGTTCAACGGCCTGGTTTCCGATCCGGAGCGTTTGCTGGCCTGGCATACGCTGTTCATGATCATGAACGTGCTGGTGGTCGCGCGGGGGGTGCGCTCCGGCCTTGAACAGGCGGTGAAATTCCTCATGCCGGCCCTGTTCGTCCTGCTGCTGGTGATGGTGGGCTATGCCTACAGCCTGGGGCATTTCGGGGAAGGGTTGCGATTCCTGTTCAAGCCCGACTTCAGTCAGGTGACCGGCGATACCATCCTGCTCGCCATGGGGCAGTCCTTCTTCACCCTCAGCCTGGGCATGGGGGCCATCATGATCTATGGGTCCTACCTGAGCTCCCGGGCCTCCATCGCCCGGACCTCGGCTGCCGTGGTGTCGGCGGATACCGCAGTGGCCCTGCTGGCCGGTATGGCGATCTTCCCCATCGTCTTCGCCAGTGGCCTGGCCGCCGACGCGGGTCCCGGGCTGATCTTCATGACCCTGCCCCTGGCCTTTGCGGAGATGCCCTTCGGCCTGTTCTTCGGCACCCTGTTCTTCGTGCTGCTGGTGATGGCCGCCTGGACCTCGTCCATCTCCCTGATGGAGCCGGCGGTGGCGTGGCTGTCGGAAAACCGGGATATCGAGCGCCCGATGGCGGCGGTGATCGTCGGCGCCATCGCCTGGCTGCTGGGGATCGGTACGGTGCTGTCCTTCAACCTGTGGTCCGCTGGCTTTGGCTTCCACGTGTCCTGGGGCGGGGAGGTGATCTACGTTGGCGGCACGATATTCGACATCCTGGAATACCTGACCATGAATATCCTGCTGCCCCTGGGGGGGCTGCTGATCGCCCTGTTCGTGGGCTGGCGCATGACCCGTCGTTCGGTGGAGGATGAGCTGGGTATCGGCTCCCGGCTGATTTTTGGAGCGTGGTACTATGTGCTGCGCTTCGCAGCGCCCATCGGCATCCTGCTGGTGTTCCTCAAAGCGATCAATATCATCTAGTGCCAGAGGAGTCTCATGCCTTCCATCAGTCGTCAGGCCATCGTGCCGTACACGCCCCAGGAGATGTTCGATCTGGTGAACGACGTCAAGGCGTATCCGGGCTTCCTGCCCGGATGCCGTTCCTCGGCCGTGCTATCGGCCGATGAGGACGAGATCAAGGCCTCCATTGAACTGGCCAAGGGGGCAGTGCGCAAATCGTTCACCACGCGCAATCGTCTGCAGCGCAACAAGATGATTGAAATGCGCCTGGTGGATGGCCCTTTCCGCCACCTGGAGGGCTTCTGGCGGTTTGATGCCCTGAACGAGAATGCCACCCGGGTGTCCCTGGACCTGGAGTTCGAATTCTCCAACCGCATCATGAGCGCGGTGATCGGGCCTGTGTTCCACCAAGTGGCCAACAGCCTGGTGGATTCCTTCGTGAAACGCGCCCGGGTGGTCTATGGTGCCCGCTGACAAGCCATCGGGGTTGCGCGTGGAGGTGGCCTACGCCCGGCCCGAGAAGCAGGTGGTGCTGGAGGTGTCCCTGCCGGAGGGGGCCACCGTCGAGCAGGCGATTCAGGAGTCGGGAATCCTGGATCAGTGCCCCGAGGTCGACCTGGCCAGCAACAAGGTGGGTGTGTATGGCAAGCTGGCCAAGCTCAACGCCCCCTTGCGGGATCGGGACCGGGTGGAAATCTACCGGCCGTTGATCGCCGATCCCAAGGCGGTGCGCAAGCAGCGGGCTGCCCAGTAGCAGCCCGCTGCCGGATTAATGGTGCCCCCCGGTATCGCTGATCCGGCTCACCTGCCCCTGTTCGAAGAAAACGGTCAGGCGTCGGCGCTCCGCGGGGCCATCGCCGGGTTTGAGGTAGTAGACGTAATCCCAGCGCCGGTCCCCCTGGAAGGGGTCCCTGAGCACGGGTTCGCCCAGCAGGAAACGCACCTGGCGCGGTGTCATGCCCTCCTGGAGCTGTTCCACCTGATCTTCATTGAGGGCGTTGCCCTGTTGCACGTCCGGTTTGAACACCGAAAACAGCCCGCCGCTGCAACCCTGCAACAGGCCGGCGATAAGGATAGAATAGAGAATCAGTCTTGCCATGATTGCTTCCAGTAAGCCGTGAATTGCAAGATGGGTCCTGTCCCGAACACCACATAGCGCGGAATTCTACACCAAGCCAGGGTGTAGCCCCGCATGGAGAACCCCTCCGATGGAAACTCAAGACCTCAAAAAGGCCGGACTCAAGGTGACGTTGCCCAGGGTCAAGATTCTGCAGATCCTGGAAAAGGAAGAGGATCACCACATGAGCGCGGAGGCCATCTACCGGGAGTTGCTGGGGGCCGGCGAGGAGATCGGCCTGGCCACCGTCTACCGGGTGTTGACCCAGTTCGAGGCTGCCGGCCTGGTGAGTCGCCACCACTTTGAAGGCAACCAGGCGGTATTCGAGCTTGAGCGCGGGCGCCATCACGACCACATCGTGTGTGTGAAATGCGGGCGTGTGGATGAGTTCGTGGATCCCTTGATCGAGGAGCGACAGCAGGCCATTGCCAACCGCCTGGGCTACACCATCAAGGATCATGCGCTGATCATTTACGGCCAATGCAGCCAGAGTTCCTGCCCCTGCGCGAAGGATGAGGACGAGGAAGACTGAGTTCCGGGCTGCCGGGCGCTCAAACAGGGGGCGCCGTGAAGGCTAGGGCGATGCGCCTGCCCGATTGACCATTTCGGCTGCGTGGGCAAGGGTCTGTTCCGTGATCTCCACCCCGCCCAGCATGCGCGCCAGTTCCTGTACCCGGTGGTCGTCCACCAGGGGCTGGATGCGGGTGGCGGTGTGATCCCGTCCCTTGTGCTTGCTCACCTGCAGGTGATGATGGGCCTGGGCGGCCACCTGGGGAAGATGGGTGACGCACAGCACCTGGCGATGCTCGCCCAGGGAGCGCAACTGCCGGCCCACCACCTCGGCCACCGCGCCACCGATGCCCGTGTCCACTTCGTCGAAGATGAGCGTGGCCGTGGGCAGGGCGCGGGCGGCGATCATCTGGATGGCCAGGCTGATGCGTGACAGTTCGCCGCCGGAGGCCACCCGGGCCAGTGGCTGCACCGGCTGGCCCGGGTTGGCGCTGACCTGGAAACTGATCTGGTCGGTGCCATGGGGCGTGGGCTGTCCCTCGGGCTGGGAGGCCACCTGGCACTGAAAACGCCCCCCCTCCATGCCCAGGCCCTGCATGGCCTCGGTGACCGCCCGTGACAGCCGATCGGCAGCCTTGTGGCGCGATTGGTGCAGGGCCTGGGCTGCCTTGCGGCAGTCCGCCAAGGCCGTGTTCACCGCCTGGTGCAGTTCGTCCAGATTGCCCATGCCCTCCTCCAGATCGGCCAGCTCATCCTGCATCTGGTCCAGAACCTGCGGGAGTGCCTGCGGTTCCACCCGGTGCTTGCGGGCGAGGTCCTGAATGGCGGCCATGCGTGACTCCACGAATTCCAGGCGCGCCGGGTCCATCTCCAGGCCATCGGCATAGCGTCTCAGCCAGTCTGCCGCCTCGCGGATCTGGATGTGGGCGGTGGCCAGCAGTTCCCGGGGTTCGCTCAGGCGCGCATCCAGCGACTCCCCTTGCTCCAGTTCCCCGGCAAAGTGCCCGATGAGCGACTCGGCGCTGTCGTCGCGCTCATACAGGGCCTGGTAGGCGGACTCCGCCATTTCCATGAGTCTTCCGGCATGGGCCAGTCGGCCGTGCTCCTCCTCCAGTTGGCTCCATTCCTCCGGCGCCAGTTCCAGGGCCTGGAGTTCTTCCACCTGAAAACGCAGCAGGTCCCGACGGTCATCCCGTGCCTGGCTGTCCTCGCTCAGGTCGGCCAGGCGGCTTGCCAGCTTCTGCCACTGGGCATGGCTCTGGCGCATGGTCGCCAGCCGTTTGGGATGGTCCGCGTATTCATCCAGAATGCGCCGCTGCACCTCCTTGCGCAGCAGTGACTGGTGAGCGTGCTGGCCGTGTATGTCCACCAGCATCTCGCCCAGGGTCTTGAGGGATTGCAGGGTGGCGGGACTGCCGTTGATCCAGGCCCGGCTCTTGCCGTCCCGGTTGACCACCCGACGCAGCAGGCATTCGCCGCTGTCCAGACCCTGTTCCTCCAGCCACGCAGAGGCCGCTGCCTCGTTGCCGATCTCGATCTGCACGCTCACCTCGGCACGCTGTGCCCCGTGGCGCACCGCGCTGCTGTCGGCCCGATCTCCCAGGACAAGGCCCAGTGCATCCACCAGGATGGATTTTCCGGCACCGGTCTCCCCGGTGAGGGCGGTCATGCCATCCGTCAGATCCAGCGAGAGTTCATCGACGATGGCGAAGTCACGGATATGGATATGAGTGAGCATGGCCTCGGGTGTCCGCTATCAGGTTTCCTCTATTGTAATCACATACAGTATCCCGGCGCACCCGGCTCAGGGTTGCTCACCCCAACCCAGCTTCACCCGGAGGATCTGCAGATAGTCGTAACCGGTGGGGTGGATCAGGTGAAGTTTGCGGGGTTTGCTCTCGATGATGATGCGGTCCAGCGGTTCCATGTCGATGGTGTCCTGCCCATCCAGGGCGGCCTGGGCCCGGGTACGGCTGTGTTCGTTGACGGCGATCTCGATGCGGGCACCGGCCGGCACCACCAGGGGGCGGTTGCTCAGGCCGTGGGGGCAGATGGGGACCAGGACCACGGCCTCCAGGCAGGGGGAGAGGATGGGGCCGCCCCCTGACAGGGCATAGGCGGTGGAGCCGGTGGGGCTGGCCACCACCATGCCATCGGCTCGCTGGGTGTTGACGAAACGGCCGTTGATCCAGGTATCGAACTCGATCATGCGCACCACATCACGGATGTGCATCACCACGTCATTGAGGGCATCGCCTTCCGCTACCACCTGATCACCGCGCATGACACGGGCGGTGAGCATCTGCCGGTCATCCTCCACGTACAGTCCCGACAGGATCTCGTCCAGCCGGCCCAGCATCTCATGGGGAGACACATCCACCAGAAAGCCCAGGCGCCCGGCGTTGATGCCCAGCAGCGGCACGCCGGCGTCCACCAGGGTGCGGGCGGCGGCCAGGAAGGTGCCGTCGCCTCCGGCAATGATGGCCAGATCGGCACGGGCGGCGATCTCTTCCCGGGAGACGGTCTCGCAGCCGCCGATGTCGCTCAGCCAGGGCACGGCGCTGCTGTCGAGCAGGACGTGGCGCTGATGATGCAGAAGGTGCGACACCAGCGCATCCAGGATGTGTGCGAGGGGCTGGTCGCCGGTTTTGGCAATGATGCCGATGGTCTGAAAATGCTGGTTCATGGGCGGATTATGGTGGAAATCCCGTCAGGAGGGTATGGGCTGGATCATGGCCTGATGGATGGGCGGGGGCGGGGGTTTCTTGACAGCCGGGGGCGCAGGAGTAACATGCGGTCCTGGCACTCTGCCCTGATGAGTGCCAAGGTGGCCCATGAAGACGACCCACACGAGCAACACGCAGCCTCTCAATGATCGCGCCCGCCGGCTCCTGCGGGCGCTGGTGGAGAGTTATGTCCGCGAGGGTCAGCCGGTAGGGTCGCGTACCCTGGCGCGCACCGCAGGCCTGGATCTGAGTCCCGCCTCGATCCGCAACGTCATGTCGGATCTGGAGGAGATGGGGCTGGTCAGTTCGCCTCATACCTCGGCCGGTCGGGTGCCCACGGCCCAGGGATATCGCCTGTTCGTGGACTCGCTGCTGGAGATCAAGCCCCTGGACAGCCAGGAAGTACGCACCCTCAAGGAGCGCCTGAACCCGGAGCTGGATACCAAGTCGCTGGTGGAGTCGGCGTCCGATCTGCTTTCCGCAGTCACGCAGATGGCCGGCATGGTGCGGGTGCCGCGGCGAGATCATGCCGCCCTGGTACAGATCGAATTTCTCAAGTTATCAGGGCGCCAGGTGCTGGCGATCCTGGTGATGAACAAGAACGAAGTGCAAAACCGCATCCTGCAACTGGATCGGGAATATTCCCACAGCGAGTTGCAGCAGATGGCCAACTATCTCAATGAGCACCTGGCGGGGCTGGACCTGCGCCAGGCCCGTGAGCAGGTGCTGCGGGAGATGAAGGCGGTGCGCGAGCACATGAACACGATGATGCTGGCCGCCATTCAGCTGGGTGAGCAGGCCTTCAGTGACCAGGAGCAGGACGACCAGGTGGTGTTCACGGGGCAGATTCACCTGCTGGACTACGCGGAACTGTCCAGCGTGGAGAAGTTGCGCAGCCTGTTCGAGGCCTTCACCGAAAAACGGGATCTGCTCACGTTGCTGGATACCTGCATCAGTGCCCAGGGTGTGCAGATCTTCATTGGTCAGGAATCGGGCCACAAGGTGCTGGATGACTGCAGCGTCGTGACGGCGCCTTACAACGTGGGCGGCCAGGTGGTGGGCGTGCTGGGGGTGATCGGGCCCACCCGCATGGCCTATGAGCGCATCATCCCGGTGGTGGACATTACCGCCAAGCTGTTGGGCGCGGCCTTGAATTCCCGAAATTGAATCCCACATAGGTGGCAGGAGAGAGCCTCGGGGCTGGCGGCGGTGGCCGTCTGGCACTCCGTGGCTTTGTCATGTCGAGAACAAGGGCCCCGCGCCGGGAGCGGGGGGCCAGGAACCAGTCACGTATTAGCCGAGCGGAGTTTTCATGGCGAACGACGAACACAAAGATGATGCGCAGGCCGCAGAGGATACCGCGGCCCCGCAGGAGCAGCAGACCGAATTCAATCCAGCCACGCTGCTCAAGCAGCTGGAAGAGGCCCAGGCCGAGGCTCGGGAATACTGGGACAAGCTGGTGCGCAGTCAGGCGGAACTGGAAAACCTGCGCAAGCGCGCCAAGCGCGACGTGGAGCAGGCCCACAAGTACGCCCTGGAGAAATTCGCCGGCGAATTGCTGCCGGTGCGCGACAGCCTGGAGATGGGGCTGGACGCGGCCCAGGGTGAGGCGGATGTGAACAAGATCCGCGAAGGCACCGAGCTGACCCTGAAGATGCTGGTCCAGGCCATGTCGAAGCACGGTATCGAGGCAGTGGACCCCGAGGGGGAGCGCTTTGACCCGGAGCGGCATCAGGCCATGTCCATGCAGGAAAACGCCGAACTGGAGCCCAATACGGTGATGACGGTGATGCAGAAGGGCTATGTCCTCAATGATCGTCTGCTGCGCCCGGCCATGGTGATCGTCAGTCGGGCCCCGGCCTCCGAGCCACCTCCGTCGCAGGATCCGCCGGCCGGACAGTAAGGCATCGAACAATGTAAACGGTCAGGGGTTGAAAAGCCCGTGAGCGCCCCCACGTACCGGGTAGTCCTGACGAATACAGTCTTGAAAGTCATCTGAAATCTGGAGAATCACCATGGGTAGAACAATCGGTATCGACCTGGGAACCACCAATTCCTGCGTCGCCTTGATGGAAGGCGGCAAGGCCAAGGTCATTGAGAACTCGGAAGGTGGTCGCACCACGCCCTCCATCGTGGCCTTCGCCGAGGATGGCGAAGTGCTGGTGGGGCAGTCCGCCAAGCGCCAGGCGGTGACCAACCCGACCAACACCCTGTTTGCGGTCAAGCGTCTGATCGGGCGGCGTTTCGAGGAGCCCGAGGTGCAAAAGGACATCAACATGGTGCCCTACAAGATCATCAAGGCGGACAACAACGACGCCTGGGTGGAAGTCCGTGGCAAGAAGATGGCGCCGCCGGAGATCTCCGCCCGCGTGCTGCAGAAGATGAAGAAAACCGCCGAGGACTACCTGGGTGAATCGGTCACCGACGCTGTCATTACGGTGCCGGCCTACTTCAACGATTCCCAGCGCCAGGCCACCAAGGATGCCGGCAAGATTGCCGGTCTTGAGGTCAAGCGCATCATCAACGAGCCCACTGCGGCGGCCCTGGCCTATGGTCTGGACAAGAGCCGTGGTGACAGCAAGGTGGCCGTGTATGACCTGGGCGGCGGCACCTTCGACGTGTCCATCATCGAGATCGCCGAGGTGGACGGCGAGCATCAGTTCGAGGTGCTGGCCACCAACGGTGACACCTTCCTGGGTGGCGAGGACTTTGACACCCGCCTGATCGATTACCTGGCTTCCGAGTTCAAGAAGGAGCAGGGCATCGATCTCAAGGGCGATCCGCTGGCCATGCAGCGCCTCAAGGAAGCCGCCGAGAAGGCCAAGATCGAGCTGTCCTCCAGCCAGCAGACCGACGTGAACCTGCCCTACATCACGGCCGACAACACCGGGCCCAAGCACCTGAACATCAAGGTGTCCCGGGCGAAGCTGGAATCCCTGGTGGAAGAGCTCATCAAGCGCACCATCGAGCCCTGCAAGGTGGCCCTGAAGGATGCCGGCCTGTCCGTGTCCGACGTGGACGACGTGATCCTGGTGGGTGGTCAGACCCGCATGCCCAAGGTGCAGGAGGCGGTGAAGGACTTCTTTGGCAAGGATCCGCGCCGCGACGTGAATCCGGACGAGGCCGTGGCCGTGGGCGCCGCCATCCAGGGCGGTGTGCTGGGCGGCGACGTGAAGGACGTGCTGCTGCTGGACGTGACCCCGCTGTCCCTGGGCATCGAGACCCTGGGTGGCGTGATGACCAAGCTCATCGAAAAGAACACCACCATTCCCACCAAGGCGAATCAGGTGTTCTCCACCGCCGAGGACAATCAGACGGCGGTCACCGTGCATGTGCTGCAGGGTGAGCGGGAGCAGGCCGCGGCCAACAAGTCCCTGGGCCGCTTTGACCTGACGGACATCCCGCCGGCGCCGCGTGGTGTGCCGCAGGTGGAGGTGACCTTCGACATCGACGCCAACGGCATCCTGAACGTGTCCGCCAAGGACAAGGCCACCGGTCGCGAGCAATCCATCGTCATCAAGGCCTCCTCGGGTCTGAGCGAGGACGAGATCGACAAGATGGTCAAGGACGCCGAGGCCCACGCCGAGGAGGACAAGCGCTTCCATGAACTGGTGGGTGTGCGCAACCAGGCCGACAACCTGATTCACTCGGTGGAGAAGACCCTCAAGGACATGGGCGACCAGGTGGAGGCCGACGAGAAGTCCAGCATCGAGTCCGCCCTTAACGACCTGCGTGAGGCCATGAAGGGTGATAGCAAGGAGGATATCGAGGCCAAGACGCAGAAGTTGACCGAGGTCTCCGGTAAACTGGCCGAGCGCATGTATGCTCAGCAGGCTGACCAGGGGGGCGCCGAGGGCGCTACCGCGGGTGCCGGTGATCAGTCCGGCGGCCAGGGCCAGCAGTCCACCCAGGATGATGTGGTGGATGCCGAGTTCGAGGAAGTGGACGACAAGAAGAAGTAAACCCGCACGCGGGGCCGCTACATGGGGTCCCGTGTCAGGCAATCAGGGTCCGCTGGCTGTCTTTATCCCCTTCGGGGGAGGAAGGCGGCCTGCGGGCTTTACCGTTTCTGAGTGACCCACGGTAATCATGGCAAAACGCGACTATTACGAAGTCCTGGGGGTGGCGAAGAACGCCAGCGAGGACGCGCTCAAGAAGGCCTTCCGTCGGATGGCCATGAAATATCACCCGGACCGCAATCCAGGCGACAAGCAGGCGGAAGACCGCTTCAAGGAGGCTCGGGAGGCCTATGAAGTGCTCTCCGACGCCCGCAAGCGGGCCGCCTACGATCAGTTCGGTCACGCCGGCGTGGACGGCGTCCGCGGTGGTGGCGGCGGCCCTGGGGCTGGCGGGGGCAGCTTCAGCGATATCTTCGAGGACATCTTCGGCGATATCTTCGGGACCAGCGCCCGGGGCGGTGGCGGCAGTGGCGCCTTCCGGGGGTCCGATCTCCAGTACAACCTGGAGATGACCCTGGAGGAGGCGGTGTTCGGCACGGACGTGAAGATCCGCGTGCCCACCCTGTCCACCTGCAAGGCCTGTAACGGCAGTGGTGCCGCGCCCGGTACCACGCCCGAGACCTGCGACACCTGTGGCGGCATGGGGCGTGTGCGCATGCAGCAAGGCTTCTTCTCGGTGCAGCAGACCTGTCCCCGTTGCCGTGGCACCGGCAAGATCATTCCCAAACCCTGCGGCACCTGCCGTGGCCAGGGTCGCGTGGAGGAGCGTCGCACGCTGACGGTGACCGTGCCGCCCGGCGTGGACAGCGGCGACCGCATCCGCCTTTCGGGCGAAGGCGAGGCCGGCATCAATGGCGGCCCGTCCGGGGACCTGTACGTGCAGGTGCACGTGAAGCCCCACCAGATCTTTACCCGCAAGGGCAGCGACCTGTACTGCGAAGTGCCCATCAGCTTCGCCACAGCCACCCTGGGTGGCGAGCTGGAGATCCCCACCCTCAAGGGCCGTGTGGCCCTGAAGGTTCCGGCGGAAACCCAGACCGGACGGCTGTTCCGTCTGCGTGGCAAGGGGGTGCGTTCGGTGCATGGCGGCGCCGAGGGCGACATGATCTGCAGCGTCAAGCTGGAAACCCCCATCAACCTCACCAAGGAGCAGAAGGAACTGCTGCAGCAGTTCGAGGCCAGCATGAAGGCCGGCGGGGAGCGTCACAGCCCCCAGCATGAGGGTTGGCTCGATGGTGTGAAGGGCTTTTTTGAAGACCTGAAATTCTGGAGAAAATCATGACGCCAGCGCGTATCGCCATTGTTGGTGCCGGCGGTCGCATGGGGCGCACCCTGATCGAAGCTGTTGGCCAGGCTCCGGGCCTGGAATTGACCGTGGCCACGGAACAGCCCGGCAGCAGCCTCCTGGGCAGCGACGCCGGTGAGTTGGCAGGGCAGGGGCGCCTGGGCGTGGCCCTGGAGTCGGATCTGGCCGCACTGACCGACCGTTTCGACCTGCTTATCGACTTCACGCGACCGGAGGGAACCCTGGACCACCTGGAGATCTGCCGCCAGGCGGGGCGGGGCATCATCATCGGTACCACCGGCTTCACGGATGAACAGAAGACGCGGATCAGCGAGGCGGCCCGGGAGATCCCGGTGGTCTTTGCACCCAACATGAGTGTGGGTGTCAACCTGTGCCTGCAGTTGCTGGACATGGCCGCCCGGGTGCTGGGCGACGAGGTGGACGTGGAAGTGGTCGAGGCCCATCATCGCCACAAGGTGGACGCCCCTTCCGGCACGGCCCTGCGCATGGGGGAGGTGGTGGCCTCGGCCCTGGGACGCGATCTCAAGGACTGCGCTGTCTACGGCCGTGAAGGTGTGACCGGGGAGCGGGATCGCAAGACCATCGGCTTTGAGACCATCCGCGCCGGGGATATCGTGGGTGAGCACACGGTGATGTTTGCCGGTCTGGGCGAGCGGGTGGAGATCACCCACAAGGCCTCCAGCCGCATGACCTTCGCCAAGGGGGCCGCCCGCGCCGCCACCTGGCTGGCAGGGCGCTCAGCCGGGCTCTATGACATGCAGGACGTGCTGGGTCTGCGCTGATTTCAGGCGGTGTTGACGGGGGCTGCATTGGACACCCCCGGGCCTGATCCGCTACTATTTGACCCATCCTTACGTTGTTGTCTAATCCTATCCGGGCTGGTCGGGCTGGTCTCGTCCCGCCCCTTCTGTATGCGTGTCGGAGGTCAGCTTGAAAACCACACCCGCCTTGTTGGCATTGGAAGATGGCAGCCTCTTTCACGGTCATGCCGTGGGCGCCGAAGGTCTCACCGTGGGTGAGGTGGTGTTCAATACCGCCATGACCGGATACCAGGAAATCCTCACGGATCCCTCCTACTCCCGTCAGCTGGTCACGCTGACCTACCCCCATATCGGCAACACCGGGGTCAACCCCGAGGACGAGGAATCCGACCGCCCCCATGCGGCCGGCCTGATCGTGCGTCATGTGCCCTCGCGCATGTCCAACTGGCGCGCCACCGAGACGTTGCCCGATTATCTGGTACGCCACGGCGTGGTGGCCATCGGCGGTGTGGATACCCGCCGCCTCACCCGTCTGTTGCGCGAGAAGGGCGCCCAGAACGGCTGCATCATGGCCGGCGAGGTGGATGAACAAAAGGCCCTGGAAGCCGCCCTGGGCTTCCAGGGCCTCAAGGGCCTGGATCTGGCCAGCGAGGTCACCACCCCGGAGACCTACACCTGGAATGAAGGTACCTGGGTGCTGGGCGAGGGCTACCGCAAGGCACCGCAAGCACAGCCCCATCACGTGGTGGCTTACGACTTCGGCACCAAGCGCAATATCCTGCGCATGCTGGTGGACAGGGGTTGCCGCGTGACGGTGGTGCCGGCCCGGACTCCGGCGGCCGACGTGCTGGCCCTGAAACCCGACGGCGTGCTGCTCTCCAATGGGCCCGGCGACCCGGAGCCCTGCGACTACGCCATCACCGCCATCCGCGAGCTGCTGGAGCAGAAGAACCTGCCCATTCTCGGTATCTGCCTGGGGCATCAGTTGCTGGGCCTCGCTGTCGGGGCGCAGTCCATGAAGATGAAGTTCGGCCACCACGGTGCCAACCATCCGGTGCAGGATCTGGCCACCGGGCGGGTGATGATCTCCAGTCAGAACCATGGCTTTGCCCTGGATGATGCCCAACTGCCGGACAACGTACGGCCCACCCACCGCTCCCTGTTTGACGGTACCCTGCAGGGCGTCGAGCTCACCGACCGCCCGGTACAGACGTTTCAGGGTCACCCGGAGGCCTCCCCCGGTCCTGCCGACGTGGCCCCGGGTTTCGACCGGTTCATTGACATGATGCGAGCCCGCGCCTCCTGAAGACGGCGCAAGCCGCGGCATCGCCAGACCCCATTCGCCCACCGGCGCGCCCGAGCGCGCCGCGTTGCCCACGGTAAGACATTCCATGCCCAAGAGAACCGATCTTAAGAGCATCCTGATCCTCGGTGCCGGCCCCATCGTCATCGGCCAGGCCTGCGAGTTCGACTATTCCGGCGCCCAGGCCTGCAAGGCCCTGCGCGAGGAGGGCTACCGGGTGATCCTGGTGAACTCCAACCCGGCCACCATCATGACCGACCCGGAGATGGCCGATGCGGTATACATCGAGCCGGTGGAATGGAAGACCGTATCGCGCATCATCGCGCGCGAGAAGCCGGATGCGGTCCTGCCCACCATGGGCGGACAGACGGCGCTGAACTGTGCCCTGGACCTGGCCAAGCATGGCGTGCTGGACAAACATGGCGTCAAGCTCATCGGTGCCTCCGAGGATGCCATCGACATGGCCGAGGACCGGCACCGCTTCCGCGAGGCCATGAGCGAGATCGGCCTGGAGTCGCCAGTGGCCTACATGGTCAACAGCTGGGAAGAGGCCCAGCGGGTGCAGCCGGACATCGGCTATCCCATCATCATCCGGCCATCCTTCACCATGGGCGGCAGCGGTGGCGGCATCGCCTACAACCGCGAGGAATACGAGGACATCGTCAAGCGCGGCCTGGATCTCTCCCCCATCAACGAGGTGCAGGTGGAGGAGTCCGTGCTGGGCTGGAAGGAATTCGAGATGGAGGTGATCCGCGACAAGGCGGATAACTGCATCATCATCTGCTCCATCGAGAACCTGGACGCCATGGGGGTGCACACCGGTGATTCCATCACCGTGGCCCCCGCCCAGACCCTCACCGACAAGGAATACCAGATCATGCGCGACGCCTCCGTGGCCGTGCTGCGCAAGATCGGCGTGGAGACCGGTGGGTCCAATGTGCAGTTTGCCGTGAATCCGGAGAACGGCCGCCTGGTGGTGATCGAGATGAACCCCCGGGTGTCCCGCTCCTCGGCCCTGGCCTCCAAGGCCACCGGCTTCCCCATCGCCAAGGTGGCGGCCAAGCTGGCCGTGGGCTTCACCCTGGACGAGCTGCGCAACGAGATCACCGGCGGCGTGACCCCGGCCTCCTTCGAGCCCTCCATCGACTACGTAGTCACCAAGATCCCCCGCTTCACCTTCGAGAAGTTCCCCAGTGCCGAGGCCAAGCTGACCACCCAGATGAAGTCGGTGGGCGAGGCCATGGCCATCGGTCGCACCTTCCAGGAATCCTTTCAGAAGGCCCTGCGGAGCCTGGAGACGGGCAATGACGGCCTCAACGGCAAGGTGGACCTGGGCAGCGAGGACGCCGACGCCGAGGTGCGTGCGCGCCTGGCTGATCCCGGTCCCGACCGGATCTGGTACGTGGGCGATGCCTTCCGCCTCGGGTACAGCGTCGAGCAACTGTTCGAGATGACCTGGATCGACCCCTGGTTCCTGGAACAGATCCAGGAGCTGGTGCTGATCGAGCAGTCCCTCAAGGATCGTTCGCTCAAGGAGATCGATGCCACCGAGATGTTCCGTCTCAAGCAGTACGGCTTCGCCGACCGCCGCCTGGCCACCCTGTTGCAGGAAACCGAGCGCACCGTGCGCGAATATCGCCACGGCCTCAAGGTGCATCCGGTGTACAAGCGGGTGGATACCTGCGCTGCCGAGTTCGCCTCCACCACCGCCTACATGTATTCCACCTACGAGGAGGAGTGCGAGGCCGAGCCCTCCAGTCGCGAGAAGATCATGGTGCTCGGTGGCGGCCCCAACCGCATCGGTCAGGGCATCGAGTTCGACTACTGCTGCGTGCACGCCGCGCTGGCCATGCGTGAGGACGGGTACGAGACCATCATGGTCAACTGCAACCCGGAAACCGTCTCCACCGACTACGATACCTCCGATCGCCTGTTCTTCGAGCCTTTGACGCTGGAAGACGTGCTGGAGGTCGTGCACCTGGAGCAGCCCAAGGGCATCATCATCCAGTTCGGTGGCCAGACACCGCTGAAACTGGCCCGCGACCTGGAGGCCGCCGGTGCGCCCGTGATCGGCACCACCCCGGACTCCATCGACCTGGCCGAGGACCGCGAGCGCTTCCAGAACCTGATCAACGAGCTGGACCTGATTCAGCCGCCCAACCGCACGGCCCGCAGCGTGGAAGAGGCCGTGCGCCACGCTGAGGCCATCGGCTTCCCCGTGGTGGTGCGCCCCTCGTATGTGCTGGGCGGCCGGGCCATGGAAATCGTCTATAACGAGACCGACCTGCGCCGTTACATGCGTGATGCCGTGCAGGTCTCCAACGATGCACCGGTGTTGCTGGATCGCTTCCTGGACGATGCCGTGGAGGTGGATGTGGATGCCATCAGCGATGGCAAGGAAGTGGTCATTGGCGGCATCATGCAGCATATCGAACAGGCGGGCGTGCATTCCGGTGACTCCGCCTGCTCGCTGCCCCCGTACAGCCTGAGCATGGAATTGCAGGACGAGATTGCCGAGCAGGTACGCAAGATGGCCGTGGGTCTGAACGTGGTGGGTCTGATGAACACCCAGTTCGCCGTCCAGGGCGGTAACAAGATCTTCGTGCTGGAAGTGAACCCGCGCGCCTCGCGCACCGTGCCCTTCGTCTCCAAGGCCATCGGCATGCCGCTGGCGAAGATCGCCGCCCGCTGCATGGCGGGTCGCAGCCTGGCCGAGCAGGGTGTGACCGACGTGATCCGGCCCAAGTACTTCTCCGTGAAGGAGGCCGTGTTCCCGTTCATCAAGTTCCCGGGGGTGGACCCCATTCTTGGCCCCGAGATGAAATCCACCGGCGAGGTGATGGGCGTGGGTCGCAGCTTCCCGGAGGCCTTTGCCAAGAGCCAGTTGGGTGCGGGCGTGACCCTGCCCACCGCGGGCAAGGCCTTCATCAGTGTGCGTGACGCCGACAAGGACGAGATCGCTCAGGTGGTGCGTCACCTGGCGGACAAGGGCTTTGAGTTGATCGCCACCAAAGGCACCGCTCAGGTGCTGGAAGACGCTGGCATTGCCTGCAAGCGCATCAACAAGGTCACCGAGGGTCGACCGCATATCGTCGACATGATCAAGAATGACGAGATCAGCCTGATCATCAACACCACCGAGGGTCGGCAGGCCATCGCCGACTCCTACACCATCCGCCGGGAGGCCCTGCAGCACAAGGTGAGCTACACCACCACCCTGGCAGGCGCGTTTGCCACCGTTGAAGCCCTGTCCTTCCTGGATAGCGAGAACGTGTACTGCCTGCAGGACATGCATAAGGAGAACCTGGCATGAGCAAGACGCCGCTGACGGTCCGTGGGGCCGAACTGCTCAAGGCAGAACTGCAGAAGCTCAAGAGCGAGGATCGCCCTCGGGTAATCGCCGCCATTGCCGAGGCGCGCGCCCACGGTGACCTGAAGGAAAATGCCGAGTATCACGCAGCTCGAGAGCAGCAGGGGTTCATCGAGGGGCGCATCAAGGAGTTGGAGGGCAAGCTCTCCAACGCGCAGATCATCGACGTGACCACACTGAATGCGGGTGGCAAGGTGGTGTTCGGCGCCACCGTGGATCTGCTGGATCTGGATTCGGATCAGGAAGTGAGCTACCAGATCGTCGGCGACGATGAGGCGGACATCAAGGCGGGTCGGATCTCCGTGAACTCCCCCATCGCTCGCGCGGTGATCGGCAAGGAAGAGGGTGATGAATTCACCTTCAACGCCCCGGCGGGCGAAAAGCACTACGAGGTCGTGGCCGTCCGGTATGTGTGAGGCCCCCTCACCCCGACCCCTCTCCCGCTAGGGGAGAGGGGCTTCGAAACGGGGCCAGGCCCTTCTTTGCTCCCTAGGGCAGTTTCACCACCGGCTTTTCCGGATTGCGCCGAAACAGGGTGGCAATGTTGCCGATCCGCTGCACCAGAGTCGCGCCGCTTCGTTCGCACATCTGCGCCACCACCTGATCCCTCAGCTCACGATTGCCCACCCCCACCTTCACCTTGATGAGTTCATGATGATTCAGGGCAATGTCGAGTTCTTCCAGCACGGCATCGGTCAGGCCGTGTCGGCCGAGGCTGACCACGGGTTTCTTGTCATGGGCCAGCGTGCGAAGGTGTTTGATCTGCTGAGGGGTGGGCATGGCGGTGAACAGGGTTCCGACTGAGATGGACAGGCCGCGCAGTTTGAGGGCTCGCTCGTCAACTCTCAAGTGCTGTCGCCCCAAGGCCCATCCGGTTGAGGTATCCTCACGCGCTCGTCCATTCACAGACCTCGCCCATCATGTCCCGCAGCAAAAGCAGCCAACGCTGGCTCAAGGAACATTTCAGCGACCCTTACGTGCAAAAGGCCCAGGAAGAGGGCTGGCGCTGCCGGGCCGTCTACAAGCTCCAGGAGATCCAGGAGCGGGATCGGCTGATCCGCCCTGGGATGCGGGTGCTGGATCTGGGGTCCGCCCCCGGGGGCTGGAGCCAGTATGCCGCAGGCCTGGTGGGCCGCAAGGGCTGTGTGATTGCCTCGGATATCCTGGAGATGGCTCCCCTGGAGGGTGTCACCTTCGTGCAGGGGGATTTTCGCGAGGACGACGTGCTGGATGCCATCCTCGCCGCCATGGGGGCCGAGATGGGGGATGAGCCCGCTGACCTTGTACTTTCCGATATGGCCCCCAATATCAGTGGAATGGATGCGGTGGACCAGCCGCGCGCCATGTACCTGGCAGAGCTTGCCCTGGACACAGCCGGTCGGGTGTTGAAACCTGGCGGGGATTTCCTGGTCAAAATTTTCCATGGCGAAGGGTTCGACGAGTACGTGAAGACCCTGCGCGGGCAATTCAACAAGGTGCAGATTCGTAAACCCCAGGCTTCCCGGGCCCGCTCCCGCGAGGTGTATGCGTTGGCCAGGGGCCGCAAACTGGTGTAAGGTCTGTGAAACCAACAGCACACCACGGAATAGTCGAGGTAGACCCTTGAACGAGCTGGTAAAAAACCTGATTATCTGGGCGGTTATTGCCATCGTGCTGATGTCGGTGTTCAACAACTTCACACCGCAGCAGCAGGAGGCTCAAGCCTGGTCCTATTCGGAATTCATTGGCGAGGTGAAGGCCGGACGCATTGACAGCGTCTTCATCGAGGACAAGACCATCGAGGGGCGCACCATCAACGGTGAGCAGTTCCGCACCCATGCCCCCGATGATCCGGGTCTGATCGGCGATCTGCTCAACAGCAACGTCGAGATCCGCGTCGACGAGCCCGCGCAGCGCTCCCTGTTCACGGACATCCTCATCAGCTGGTTCCCGTTCCTGCTGCTGATCGGCGTGTGGATCTACTTCATGCGTCAGATGCAGGGTGGGGCCGGTGGTCGTGGCGCCATGTCCTTTGGCAAGAGCAAGGCGCGCATGATGAGTGAGGACCAGGTGAAGATCACCTTCACCGATGTGGCCGGCTGCGACGAGGCCAAGGAAGAAGTCAGCGAACTGGTGGATTTCCTGCGCGATCCCAGCAAGTTCCAGAAGCTGGGCGGCAAGATTCCCCGCGGTGTGCTGATGGTGGGGTCTCCGGGTACCGGTAAGACGCTGCTGGCCAAGGCCATCGCCGGCGAGGCCAAGGTGCCGTTCTTCAGCATCTCCGGCTCCGACTTCGTCGAGATGTTCGTGGGTGTGGGCGCTTCCCGGGTGCGTGACATGTTCGAGCAGGCCAAGAAGCATGCGCCCTGCATCATCTTCATCGACGAGATCGATGCCGTCGGTCGCCAGCGTGGCGCCGGTATGGGTGGAGGTCATGATGAGCGCGAGCAGACGCTGAACCAGCTCCTGGTGGAGATGGACGGCTTTGAGGGAACGGAAGGCATCATCGTCATTGCTGCCACCAACCGTCCCGACGTGCTGGACCCGGCGTTGCTGCGCCCCGGTCGCTTCGACCGCCAGGTGGTGGTGCCGTTGCCGGATGTGCGTGGTCGCGAGCAGATCCTCAAGGTGCACATGCGCAAGGTGCCGGTGGATGACAACGTCAAGCCCGACCTGATTGCCCGCGGTACGCCCGGTTTCTCGGGGGCCGACCTGGCCAACCTGGTCAATGAGGCAGCGCTGTTTGCCGCCCGGGCCAACAAACGCCTGGTGGAGATGATCGACTTCGAGCGGGCCAAGGACAAGATCATGATGGGCGCCGAGCGCAAGTCCATGGTCATGAGCGAGGACGAGAAGAAGCTCACCGCCTATCACGAGGCTGGGCATGCCATTGTGGGGCGCCTGGTGCCGGAGCATGATCCGGTTTACAAGGTGAGCATCATCCCCCGTGGGCGGGCGCTGGGCGTCACCATGTTCCTGCCGGACGAGGATCGCTACAGTCACAGCAAGACGCGCCTGGAAAGTCAGATCTGCTCCCTGTTTGGCGGCCGTATCGCCGAGGAGATCATCTTCGGGCCGGACAAGGTCACCACGGGTGCGTCCAACGACATCGAGCGGGCCACCTCCATTGCCCGCAACATGGTCACCAAGTGGGGTCTTTCCGACCGCCTGGGTCCGCTGGCCTACGGTGAGGACGAAGGCGAGGTCTTCCTGGGTCGTCAGGTGACTCAGCACAAGCAGATGTCCGACGAGACGGCCCATGCCATCGACGAGGAAATCCGCCGGGTGATCGATTCCAGCTACGAGCGGGCAAAGACCATCCTTGAGGAGCACATGGAGAAACTGCACACCATGTCGAGGGCGCTCATGAAATATGAGACCATCGATGTGGAGCAGATCAACGACATCATGGAAGGGCGTGAACCCCGGGATCCGGACGGCTGGACCGGTGGTGATGAACCCGGTTCCGGCGACGGTGACGCCAGTGCCAAGGGTGATGGCAAGGACAAGGAAGGCAAGGGCATCATTGGTGGCCCTGCCAGTCAGACCTGAGCCCCGGATGCCGCCTCACGGCGGCATTTGAAGCCGGTAAGACAGAGAAGCCGCCCTCAGGGGCGGCTTCTCTGCGTCTGGCCCTGTCATGGTCCCGGAATGGCCCCGGAATGGCCATGAGTGCCCATGGCCGGTTATGATCCAGTTCTTTCACGGCCATGGTTTCGTCATGCAGTTTGGTCAGTACACCATTGATCTCACCCAGCCCCGCATCATGGGCATTCTCAACGTCACCCCGGACTCATTTTCCGACGGGGGTGCCTTCATTCATCCTGCCCAGGCCATTGAGCACGCGCTCACCATGGTGGAGGAGGGGGCCGATTTCATTGATGTGGGCGGTGAGTCCACACGCCCCGGCGCTGCATCCGTCCCTGTCGAGGAGGAACTGACCCGGGTCGTTCCCATCATCGAGGCCCTGGCGCCCCGGGTGCCGGTGCCGATTTCCGTGGATACCAGCAAGGCCGAAGTGATGCGGGCCGCCTGCGCCGCGGGTGCCACACTGATCAACGATGTGCGTGCCCTGCAGGACCCGGGGGCCCTGGAGATGGCAGCGCGGTGCGAGGTTCCCGTGTGCCTGATGCACATGCAGGGTCAGCCCCGCAGCATGCAGGTGGATCCCCGGTATGGGGACGTGGTGGCCGAAGTGCGCGATTTTCTGGCCGAGCGGGTGGTGGCTTGTCGGGCCGCAGGCATTTTGGCGGACCGCCTGTTGCTGGATCCGGGTTTCGGTTTCGGCAAGAACCTGGAGCACAATCTCACCCTGTTGCGCCGTCTCCCGGAGCTGGCCGTGGAGGGATTGCCGCTTTTGGTGGGGATGTCGCGCAAGACCATGATCGGCCGGATGCTGGGTGATGAGCGGCCAGCCTCGGAACGAATCCAGGGCAGCGTGGCGGCGGCCCTGCTGGCTGCCCAGCAGGGGGCCAGCATCCTGCGTGTGCACGACGTGGCGGCCACCCGGGATGCGCTGCGCGTGCTCCGGTCGGTGGGTGAGCCGTTCATTCACTGAAAACTCGGGCAAGCGCGCCGCTTCGCTGCGCCGAAACCCTCTTGATCAGGACAGGCTTGGATTGATGACTCAGGAAAGACAGTATTTTGGTACCGACGGCATTCGCGGACGGGTGGGGCGTTACCCCATGACGCCGGATTTCGCCTTGCGCCTGGGCTGGGCGGCAGGGCGGGTGCTGGCCCCCGATGGTGAGGGCCTGGTGCTGATCGGCAAGGACACCCGTGTGTCCGGTTACATGTTTGAGTCGGCCCTGGAGGCCGGCTTGTCGGCGGCCGGGGTGGATATCCGCTTGCTGGGCCCCATGCCGACGCCCGCGGTGGCCTACCTCACCCGTACCTTCCGGGCCTCGGCGGGGATCGTGATCAGCGCCTCCCATAACCCCTATTACGACAACGGCTTCAAGTTCTTCTGCACCAACGGCAACAAGTTGCCCGACCCGGTGGAGCTGGCCATTGAGGCAACCCTGGGTCAGCCCATGGAGACCGTGGATTCCGCGGATCTGGGCAAGGTGGAACGGGTGGTGGATGCAGCCGGTCGCTACATCGAATTCTGCAAGAGCACCATCCCGACCGGTACCCACCTGCACGGCCTGCGTATCGTCGTGGATTGTGCCAATGGCGCGACCTACGCGGTGGCACCCCATGTGTTCGAGGAACTCGGTGCCGAAGTGATCCCCGTGGGCGTCCGGCCCGATGGATTCAATATCAACGAGGGTTGCGGGGCCCTGCATCCTCGTGAGCTTCAGGCCGCTGTGCTGGCCCACAAGGCGGATCTGGGCATCGCCCTGGATGGGGACGGGGACCGTCTGATCCTGGTGGACGAGCGCGGCGATGTGGTGGACGGGGATCAGGCCCTGTGCATCATCGCCCTGGCGCGCCACCGGGACGGCATCCTGCAAGGAGGCGTCGTGGGTACCCTGATGAGCAACCTGGGTCTGGAACAGGCCATGGAGTCGGCAGGCATTCCCTTCAGGCGGGTGGCCGTGGGCGATCGTTATGTCATGGAGGCCCTGCATCACGAAGGCTGGTTGCTGGGTGGGGAGTCCTCCGGGCATCTGATTTGCCTGGATCGTACCTGTACCGGCGACGGGATCATTTCGGCGCTGCAGATCCTCGAGGTGATGGGCACCACCGGGCGGCCGCTTTCCGAATTGCAGCGGGGCATGGAAAAATACCCGCAGACCTTGTTGAACGTGCCCGTCAACCCAAGCGCTCGTCCCCACGGGTTGCTGGATACCCAGACCGTGCGCGAGGCGGTCAGGGATGCTGAATCCACCCTGTCTGGCCGTGGTCGCGTACTCCTCAGGCCCTCGGGCACAGAGCCGCTTGTGAGGGTGATGGTGGAGGGATCCGACATGGCCCTGGTGGGGCGCCTTGCCCAGGACCTGGCGGACTGCGTTCGCCACGCGGCCGAGCGTGCATCCTGAAATTGATTTATCGGCCGCGCGCAGGTAGGATTCCCCGCTTCATGATCCGGGGACGACAGGGGCCGGATTGCTCCCTCCGGGGAGGCAGAGGACCTCTGTGTTCAGCCGGGTGGGTGTCCATTTCACGGAGATGATCCATGCGTAGACCCCTGGTGGCTGGTAACTGGAAGATGAACGGTTCGCGCTCGGCGAACCAGGCCCTGATGCACGACGTGGCTGCTCAGGTGGCCGCTCTTGACTCGGTCGATGTGGCGGTCTGCCCGCCATTCGTCTACCTGGAGCAAGTGTCGTCGCTGGTGGGATCCGCGATTGCCCTGGGTGCCCAGGATCTTTCCGATCAGGACGAGGGCGCTCACACCGGCGAGGTGTCCGGAGCCATGCTCAAGGACCTGGGTTGCCAATACGTGATCGTTGGGCATTCCGAACGGCGCACCCTCTATGGTGAGGATGATGCCTTCACGGCCCGCAAGTTCGCCGCGGCGCGTCGCCATGGGCTCAAGCCCATCCTGTGCGTGGGCGAATTGCTGGAAGAGCGCGAGCAGGATATCACCGAAAAGGTGGTGGCCCGACAGTTGGACGCCGTGCTGGATCTCGAGGGTGTGGAGGCGTTTCGTGACGCCGTGGTTGCCTATGAGCCCGTCTGGGCCATTGGCACCGGTCGTACCGCCACGCCGGATCAGGCCCAGGCCGTGCATGCCTTCATTCGGGAGCGACTGGCGGGGCACGATGCCTCTGTGGCAGCGGGCGTGCAGATTTTGTATGGAGGCAGCGTTAAAGCCGACAATGCTGTCGAGTTGTTCAACCAAGCGGATATTGATGGCGGCCTGATCGGCGGCGCCTCACTCAAGGCGGCGGATTTCCTTGCGATCTGCAGGGCCGCCGGTCAAGCAGGATAAACCATGCTGTATAGCATTTTATTGGTAGTTCAGGTAGTCTTGTCCATCGGTTTGATCGTGCTGGTTTTATTGCAGCATGGCAAGGGTGCTGATGCAGGAGCGGCCTTTGGTAGTGGCGCCTCGGCTACCGTTTTCGGGGCTCGGGGGTCAGCCAATCTGCTCACGCGCGCCACGGCACTGACCGCCACGGGGTTCATCATCAATAGCCTGGTGCTCACCTACCTGGTGGCCAATAGGCCTGAGGCTCCGAGCGTCATTGACCTGATCGATACGACACCCCAGCGTGTTGAACAGCCGGCCAGCATGCCTCCGGAAGATGATGACTCCGGAGACGATGTCGGCCCGGTGGACGTCCCCAACTAAGAGGGATGCCACCCAGGCAGGTCACCCTCGGGGAGGCCTGTCCGAAGGAGTGGGGAGGAGGAGTTGCCTGTGGCGCCATGACGTTGCCACAGGTGAGTGGGGCGTCACAGGCCCCGTGTTCGTGATGCATCGTGCAGATGTGGTGGAATTGGTAGACACGCCGTCTTGAGGGGGCGGTGGCGAAAGCCGTGCCGGTTCGAGTCCGGCCATCTGCACCATTCTTCATTCAGGCGTCGCTGTCGTTCCGGCCATTTCTTGCGGCGCTGCACAAAAAAATCCAGCAGTATCAATGAATTAGTTTATTCTAATGCTTGACACCCTTATAACGGGTGCCATAGACTCCCCCGGGCTTTGAGAAATTCAGGGCACTTTCCAGCGGCCCCGATAACTAAAAACTAGGTGGCATGCGCGCTCTTGCATGCACACATAGCATCACCGAGGCCTGCCGCATGCATCGCCATGGGGTGGGAGGAGAGGAACATGCTCGAAAACTACCTGCCTGTATTGGTGTTCATCGGCATCGGCGTGCTCGTTGGGGTGATTCCTCTCGCTCTGGGCATGGCAGTGGGCCCCAGTCGCCCTGACGCCGCCAAGGGCTCCCCCTACGAATGCGGTTTCGAGGCCTTTGAGGACTCCCGCATCAAATTTGACGTCAGGTTCTACCTGGTCGCCATCCTCTTTATCATCTTCGATCTGGAAATCGCGTTTCTCTTTCCCTGGGCCGTCGCCCTGGATTCCATTGGATTGTTCGGGCTTCTGGCCATGGCCATGTTTCTGGGTATCCTGGTGATCGGGTTCATTTACGAGTGGAAGAAGGGGGCCCTGGAATGGGAATAGAAGGCGTCCTTGAAAAAGGCTTTGTCACCACCTCTGCCGACAAGCTGATCAACTGGGCTCGCACGGGTTCCCTGTGGCCCATGACCTTCGGGCTGGCGTGTTGCGCCATCGAGATGATGCACACCGGTGCAGCGCGATACGACATGGACCGCATGGGTGTGGTGTTCCGCCCCAGCCCCCGTCAATCGGATGTGATGATCGTCGCCGGCACGCTGGTCAACAAAATGGCCCCTGCGCTCCGCAAGGTGTACGACCAGATGCCTGAGCCGCGCTGGGTGATCTCCATGGGGTCGTGTGCCAACGGTGGTGGTTACTATCATTACTCCTATTCAGTCGTGCGGGGCTGTGATCGCATCGTCCCCGTGGACATCTATGTTCCCGGATGTCCTCCCACGGCCGAAGCGCTGCTATACGGAATCCTGCAACTGCAGAACAAGATCCGTCGCACTCACACCATCGCCCGCTGACGGGCGGCCTCCAGCCAGGATCTCATGATGAGCGAGAAACTCGACAGACTGGCCGCGTGCCTGGAGAAAAAGTTCAAGGGCCGGCTGCTGGGTCTGACCCAGGCGCGTGGCGAGATCACCATCCAGGTGGCGCCAGACGACTGGCTACCCTTGGCACGCATGCTGCGAGACGATCCCGAGCTGGGTTTTGAGATGCTCGTTGACGTCTGCGGCGTGGACTACATGGCCTATGGCGTGACCGAGTGGGCTACGGAGGCCTCCAGCAGCGAAGGCTTCAGTCGCGGTGTGGAAGCGGCGACCTTCGGGCGCTTCACTTTCGACGAGGCCCCAGCGGCTGGAGGACACGAGGGACCGCGCTTCGCTGCGGTCTATCATCTGCTTTCCATCTCCCATAATCACCGCTTGCGCGTGCGCTGCTTTTGTCCCGACGACGAATTCCCCGTGCTGCCATCGGCGGTGGAGGTGTGGTCCTGCGCCAACTGGTTCGAGCGTGAAGCCTTCGACCTTTTTGGAATCGTCTTCGAGGGGCATCCGGATCTGCGTCGGATCCTGACCGATTATGGTTTCGTGGGCCACCCCTTCCGCAAGGATTTCCCCCTGGTGGGGCATGTGGAGATGCGCTACGACCCGGAACAACAGCGGGTGATCTATCAGCCGGTGACCATCGAGCCCCGTGTGCTGGTGCCTCGGGTCATTCGCGACGATCACCGTTATCTGGATGACTCGGCCGAGGAGACATCCGCCGATGCCTGAGATTCGCAACTACACCCTGAACTTCGGTCCCCAGCATCCGGCGGCCCACGGCGTGTTGCGCCTGGTGCTGGAGATGGATGGCGAGGTGGTGCAACGAGCCGATCCACACATCGGCCTGCTGCATCGTGGAACGGAGAAGCTGGCCGAAAGCAAGCCCTACAACCAGAGTATCGGTTACATGGATCGGCTCGATTACATGTCCATGATGTGCAACGAGCACGGCTACTGCATGGCCATCGAGCGTCTGCTGGGCATCGAGCCTCCGCTGCGAGCCCAGTACATCCGGGTGATGTTTGATGAGATCACCCGCATCCTCAACCACCTCCTGTGGCTGGGCACCCATGCTCTGGATGTGGGGGCCATGACCATGTTCCTGTACTGCTTCCGCGAACGTGAGGATCTGGTGGATTGCTACGAGGCTGTGAGTGGTTCGCGCATGCATGCCACCTATTATCGCCCCGGCGGTGTGGCCCGGGATCTGCCCGACACCATGGCGCAGTATCAGCCGTCCCGCTGGAAGAGCAAGGCCGATGTGGCCGTTCTCAATAAGGAGCGCCAGGGTGGGTTGCTGGACTTCATCGAGGCGTTCACCGAACGCTTCCCCACCAAGGTGGATGAGTACGAGACCCTGCTTACCGAGAACCGCATCTGGCGCCAACGCACGGTCGGGATCGGAGTGGTCGATCCGGAACGCGCGCTGCAGCTGGGCTTTACCGGGCCCATGCTGCGTGGCTCGGGGGTGGAGTGGGATCTGCGCAAGAAACAGCCCTACGCCGCCTACGATCGCGTGGATTTTGACATCCCCGTGGGCGTTAACGGCGACTCCTACGATCGCTACCTGGTGCGCATGGAAGAAATGCGCCAGTCCAACCGGATCATCCGCCAGTGTGTGGAATGGCTGAAGAACAATCCCGGCCCGGTGCGTGTGGATGATCGCAAGATCATGGCGCCGGCACGGGAAGAGATGAAGGCAGATATGGAATCCCTGATTCATCACTTCAAGCTCTTCACCGAGGGCTACTGCGTGCCCCAGGGGGAGGCCTACGCCACTGTGGAGCATCCCAAGGGAGAGTTCGGCGTCTACATGATTTCCGATGGGGCCAACAAGCCTTATCGAGTGAAGGTGCGGCCGCCGGGTTACGTGCATCTTTCGGCCCTGGATGAAATGTCCCGAGGGCACATGCTGGCCGACGTGGTGACCCTGATCGGCAGCCTGGATATCGTTTTCGGGGAGATCGACCGCTGATGTCAGCCAATCCGACCCAACGCAAGTCCGACCTGCTCAGCGAGCACGTCCGCCATGAAATCGACGACTGGCTAGCCCGCTACCCGGAGGATCAGCGACAGTCCGCTGTGCTGGGTGCGCTGCGGGCAGTTCAGCATGAGCATGGCCACCTGTCCACCGAGATGATGGATGCAGTGGCCGACTATATCGGCATGCCCGAGATCGCCGTCTACGAGGCGGGCAGTTTCTACTCCATGTTCGAACTGCAGCCAGTGGGCAAGCACAGCATTTCGGTGTGCACCAACATCTCCTGCATGCTGCGGGGCGGCGACAAGATTCTGGAACACCTGGAGAACAAGCTGGGTGTCGGCCTGGGCGAATCGACCCCCGACGGCCGTTTCTTCCTCAAGCGCGAAGAGGAATGCCTGGCCGGGTGCTGTGGCGCTCCCATGATGCAGGTGAACCACGTCTATCACGAGCATCTCACCCCCGAGCGGGTCGATGAGATCCTCGACAAGCTGGACTGAGGCGGCCATGGCGAATCGTATCTGTTTCATCACCCGGGGTTTTGACGAACCCTGGACCTACGAGAACTACCTCAAGGTGGGTGGCTATCAGGCCCTGGAAAAGATCCTCAAGGGTGAGCTGTCACAAGAGGCGGTGATCGAAGAGGTCAAGGCTTCCAATCTGCGCGGACGGGGCGGGGCCGGCTTTCCTGCGGGCCTCAAGTGGAGTTTCATGCCCCGCACGGCGCCGGGCCAGAAATACGTGGTCTGTAACTCGGATGAGTCCGAACCGGGCACCTGCAAGGACCGCGATATCCTGCGCTACAACCCACACGCATTGGTGGAAGGCATGGCCATCGCCGGCTTCGCCATCGGCGCCACGGTGGGCTACAACTACATGCGAGGCGAGTTCCTGGACGAGCCCTACCAACGATTTTGCCAGGCCGTGAAGGAGGCCTACGAGCATGGCTGGCTGGGCAAGGATATCCAGGGATCGGGCATCGATTTCGACCTGTATCCCACACTCGGCGCCGGTGCCTATATCTGCGGCGAGGAAACCGCACTCCTGGACTCCCTGGAAGGCAAGAAGGGAATGCCGCGCTTCAAACCACCGTTCCCTGCCAACTTCGGGCTCTATGGTCGTCCCACCACCATCAACAATACCGAGACCCTGGCCTCGGTGCCCATCATCATCCGCGAGGGCGGGCAATGGTTTGCTGACATGGGGGTGGAGCGATCCGGCGGCGAGAAGCTGTTTTCGGTGTCCGGTCACGTGGAAAAGCCCGGCAATTTCGAGGTGCCCCTGGGCACGCCCTTCAGCGAATTGCTGGAGATGGCGGGCGGTGTCTGGAAGGGGCGCAAGCTCAAGGCCGTGATTCCCGGTGGCTCGTCAGTGCCGGTGGTGCCCGGTGACATCATGCTCAAGACCAATATGGATTACGACGCCATCGTCAAGGCCGGCTCCATGCTCGGCTCCGGGGCCGTCATCGTGATGGATGAGACCACCGACATGGTCAAGGCCCTGCAGAGGATCTCGCGGTTCTACTTCGCTGAATCCTGTGGCCAGTGCACGCCCTGCCGGGAAGGCACCGGCTGGTTGTACCGGGTACTGACACGGATCGTGGAGGGGCAGGGTCGCATGGAAGACCTGGAGCGACTGGACGACGTGGCCGCCAAGATCGAAGGTCGCACCATCTGTGCCCTGGGGGACGCTGCCGCCATGCCGGTGCGCAGTTTCGTCAAGCACTTCAGGCATGAGTTCCAATACTACATCGAGCATGGCCGCAGCCTTGTGGCAGACGCGGCCTGACCCATGGCGTTCGGTGCAACGGGAAGCGAAGCATGAGTGAGGATCTGGTCAATTTCGAGGTCGACGGCATCCCCTTGAAGGCAGAAAAGGGGAGCATGCTGATCCGTGCGACGGACGCGGCGGGTATCCACATCCCCCGGTTCTGTTATCACGACAAGCTGTCCGTGGCCGCCAACTGCCGCATGTGCCTGGTGGAGGTGGAGCGGGCGCCCAAGCCCATGCCTGCCTGTGCCACGCCGGTGGCCGAGGGCATGAAGGTCTATACCCGCTCGCCCAAGGCGCTGGCCGCACAGAAATCCACCATGGAGTTTCTGCTGATCAATCATCCCCTGGATTGTCCGGTCTGTGATCAGGGTGGCGAGTGCGAGTTGCAGGACGTATCCATGGGCTTTGGGGAGGATATCTCCCGCTACAGCGAACCCAAGCGGGCGGTCAAGGATCAGGATATCGGTCCGCTGATCGCCACGGAGATGACCCGCTGCATTCATTGCACCCGTTGCGTGCGCTTTGGCGAGGAGATCGCCGGCATGCGCGAACTGGGAGCCACCGGTCGTGGCGAGAACATGGAGATCGGTACCTTCGTGGCCAAGACGGTGGCCTCCGAACTGTCGGGTAACGTCATCGACCTGTGCCCGGTGGGTGCCCTCACCGCCAAGCCCTCGCGCTTCACCTACCGAGCCTGGGAGCTGGTTCAGCACGCCACTGTTGCCCCCCATGACTGCGTGGGCTCGAATCTCTATCTGCATACCTACAACGGGCAGGCCATGCGCGTTGTGCCCCGGCGCAATGACGGCGTCAACGAGACCTGGATCTCCGACCGGGATCGCTTCAGTTACACCGGTCTGTCTGCCGACGATCGCCTGACTCAACCCATGATCCGCCAGAAGGGCGAGTGGGTGGTGACCGACTGGGAGACGGCGTTGACCCGCGTGGTGGAAGGATTGCGGGCTCAACCCGCCGAGGCTTGCGGGGCCTTGCTCTCCCCCCAGGCCAGCCTGGAGGAACTCTATCTGGCGCAGCAGTGGCTGCGTGGCCTGGGTATCCATCACCTGGATCATCGTCTGCGCCAGTCCGACTTCTCGGATCAGGGGCGTGCCCCGCTGTTCCCCTATCTGGGCGGTAGTCTGGAATCCCTGGAGCAGGTTTCCGCCTGTCTGCTGGTGGGCTCCAACATTCGCAAGGATCAGCCCATGGCGGCCCATCGCCTGCGCAAGGCAGCGCTGGACGGTGCGGCCATCATGGCCATCAATGTCCGTGACTTCCCTTTCCATTTCCCGGTGGAGCCGCAGGTGGTGGTGGATCCCCAGGGCATGGTGATGACACTGGCGGCGGTGGCCGCGGCGGCCCTGGAAAAGGCCGGTGGCAGCACTCCGCGCGGTTTCGCGGATCTCCTCAAGGCCGCTCAGGTTACCGATGAGGCCCGCGCCATGGCCGAGAGGCTGGCAGGGGAGGGCGATGCGCGCATCCTGCTGGGCATCCAGGCTCAACATCATCCCCAGTTCTCGCTCCTGCGTGCCCTGGGGGGCGTCATCGCCGATCTGACGGGGGCCACCCTGGGTTATCTCTCCGAGGGCGGCAATGCCTCGGGTGCCTGGTTGGCGGGTGCCGTGCCCCATCGGGGCCCCGGTGGGGCTGCCCTGGAGACAGCCGGTCAGCCGGCGGGTGACTGGTTATCGGGCGCTCCCAAGGGTTGTGTGCTGCTGAACGTGGAACCCGACCTGGATTGTGCCGATCCCGCCCAGGCAATGCAGGCCATGGAGAACGCCGATTTCGTGGTGGCCCTGACGCCATTTGCCGGGGAGTCCTTGCGCAAGGTGGCCCATGTGCTCCTGCCGGTGTCCACCTTTGCCGAGACCGCCGGTACCTACGTGAATGCCGAGGGTCGCTGGCAAAGCGTGAAGGGTGCAGCCACGCCCCCGGGGGAAGCGCGCCCTGCCTGGAAGGTGCTGCGGGTGCTGGGAAACATGTGTGATCTTGCCGGCTTCGAGTATCTGTCGTCCGAGCAGGTTCGCGACGAGGTCAAGGCACGCCTGGCAGAGGCCGGGGTGAGTGACTTCGATACGCGGGTGCACCATGACGGCAGCAAGCTGCCGGTGCCACCCAAGGCGGCCGGCCTGCAGCGGGTGTCATCGGTGGGTCTGTATGCGATTGATTCGCTGGTGCGGCGTTCGCGTCCGCTGCAGGCCACGCCAGACGCCGGAGACGGTGATGCGGCGCGGATCAATGCGGCCCAGGCACGCAGCCTGGATCTGTCCGAGGCCGCCGAGGTGGTGGTGCGCCAGGGCAAATTGACTGCACGCATGCCGCTGGTGATCGACGAGAGCATCCCCGAGGGGTGTGCCTGGCTGCCTGCGGGCGTCAGTGTCACCAGCGGCCTGGGGCCGTCCCACGGGCCGGTGGAATTCCACAAGGTTTGACGATCAGGGTTCAAGCATGCAGCAAGCCATGATTCAGTTCTGGGAAGGGTTGCCGTTGATCGTACAGATCAACCTCAAGATCATGGCAATCCTCACGCCGCTGATGCTGGCGGTGGCGTATACCACCTTCGCCGAGCGCAAGATCATCGGCTATATGCAGGTGCGGGTGGGCCCCAATCGGGTGGGTCCCCGAGGCTGGCTGCAGCCCATCGCCGACGCGCTCAAGTTGCTCACCAAGGAGGTGGTGATCCCCACCAATGCCAACCGGTACCTGTTCCTGATCGCTCCGGTACTGGCCATTGCCCCCGCCCTGGCGGCCTGGGCGGTGGTGCCCTTCGACGATGGTATGGTGCTGGCGGATATCAACGCCGGACTGCTCTTCCTGCTGGCCCTCACCTCCATGGGGGTGTACGGCATCATCATCGCGGGCTGGGCCTCCAATTCGCGCTATGCGCTGCTGGGCTCCATGCGCTCGGCGGCTCAGATCATCTCCTACGAGATCGCCATGGGATTCGCCCTGGTGGGTGTGATCATGGCTGCGGGCAGCCTCAACGTGGGGGAGATCGTGATGGCTCAGCAGGGCAGCGTCTATCACTGGTTCCTGCTGCCGCTGTTCCCCCTGTTCCTGGTGTATTTCATCTCCGGGGTGGCTGAGACCAACCGCGCGCCCTTCGACGTGGCGGAAGGGGAGTCGGAAATCGTCGCGGGTTTCCATGTGGAATACTCGGGCATGGCATTTGCCGTGTTCTTCCTGGCCGAGTACGCCAACATGATCCTCATCTCGGCCCTCACCGCCCTGCTGTTCCTGGGAGGATGGCTGTCGCCGTTCGAGGGGATTCTGCCCGAGTCCGCCTTCGCCATTCCGGTGCTCGGCTGGCTTCTCGACAGTGGCATCCACTGGTTCCTGATCAAGACGGCCTTCTTCCTGTTCCTTTTCCTTTGGTTCCGCGCCACCTTCCCCCGGTATCGCTATGACCACATCATGCGCCTGGGCTGGAAGGTGCTTATTCCCGTGACCATTGTCTGGCTGTTTGTCGCGGGTGTCGCCGTGGCCATCGGCGTCGGACCCTGGTTCGCGTGAAGGAGGTTTTCATCATGGGCACGGCCATTCGTCAGTTCTTCAAGACCTTCCTGCTCTGGGAGCTGCTGCTGGGCATGAAATTGACCGGCCGCCACCTCTTCGAGCGCAAGATCACGGTGCAGTATCCGGACGAGACGACCCCCATATCGCCTCGCTTCCGCGGGCTGCACGCCCTGCGCCGTTACCCCAACGGTGAGGAACGCTGCATTGCCTGCAAGCTCTGCGAGGCCGTGTGTCCTGCGCTGGCGATCACCATCGAGTCGGAACAGCGCGATGATGGCACTCGACGCACCACGCGCTACGACATCGACCTGTTCAAATGCATCTATTGCGGGTTCTGCGAGGAGGCCTGCCCGGTGGACTCCATCGTCGAGACCCATATCCAGCATTATCACTTCGAAAACCGGGGTGAGCAGATCATGACCAAGGACAAGCTCCTGGCCATTGGTGACAAGTACGAAAAAGAAATCGCCGCGGCCCGGGCGGTCGACGCGCCCTATCGTTGATGAGGAGGCCCCGGATCACATGACTTTCGAAGCATTCCTGTTCTATTTCTTCTCGGTGGTTCTGGTGGGATCTGCCGTGGCGGTGATCACCGTGCGCAACCCTGTGCATGCGGCATTGTTCCTGGTGCTGGCCTTTGTGGCCACGGCTGCCCACTGGATCATGCTGGAGGCAGAATTCCTCGGCATCCTCCTGGTGCTGGTCTACGTGGGCGCGGTCATGGTGCTGTTCCTGTTCGTGGTCATGATGCTGGACATCAACATGTCGCGTATCCGTGAAGGCTTCATGAAGCTCCTGCCGGTGGGCATCGTGGTGGCGGTGGGCATGATGGTGGTCATGGCCATGGTGGTGGGTGCCCAGGTGTTTCAGGTGGAACCGCCGGTCCCGGCCAGCGCCGACTACAGCAACACCGAGGCCTTGGGGCAGTTGCTGTACACCGAATACGTTTATCCATTCGAAATCGCCGCAGTGATCCTGCTGGTGGCCATCATCGCCGCCATCGTGCTCACCCTGCGAAAGCGCCCCGACACCCGCTATCTGGATCCGGCCAAACAGATCCAGATCCGGCGGGAAGACCGGGTACGCATGGTGAAAATGGAATCCGAAAAGAAATAAGGGTAGAGGGCGCCCCGGCCCGGTGACACCGCCGGCGCCGGGAAGTCAGGGCTGAACAAAACCACCCGAGCGGGCACCGTCGAGAGACCTGCGCAGGGCCAACAACGGGACCAAGCATGATTCCTCTGTCGCATTACCTCGTTCTGGGGGCGATCCTGTTCGCGCTCAGCGTGACCGGGATCTTCCTGAACCGGAAAAACCTGATCATTCTGCTCATGTGCATCGAACTGATGCTCCTGGCGGTGAACATGAACTTCGTGGCCTTCTCCCACTATCTGGGGGATCTGGCGGGCCAGGTGTTCGTGTTCTTCATCCTCACCGTGGCCGCTGCCGAGGCGGCCATCGGACTGGCCATCCTGGTCCTGGTTTTCCGTAACCGAGAGACCATCAATGTCCAGGATCTGGACGAGATGAAGGGGTAAGACATGGAGACGCTCTATCTTGCCATTGTGCTGGCGCCCTTGCTGGGGGCCATCGTTGCCGGACTCTTCGGGCGTCAGGTGGGCCGCGTGGGTGCCCACAGTGTCACCATTGCCGGCGTCGCCATCTCCTTCGTGCTCTCCCTGGTGGTCTTTTGGTACCACGCCATGGCCGGTGGGGAGGTCTATAACGAGACCGTCTACACCTGGCTGGTGAGTGACGGCATCCGCTTCGAGATCGGTTTCCTGGTGGACAACCTCACCGCCATGATGATGCTGGTGGTCACCTTCGTTTCACTGATGGTGCATGTGTACACCATCGGTTACATGCAGGATGACCCGGGTTACCAGCGTTTCTTCGCCCTGATCTCGCTGTTCACCTTCTCCATGCTGATGCTGGTGATGGCCAACAACTTCCTGCAGTTGTTCTTTGGCTGGGAAGCCGTGGGCCTGGTGTCCTATTTGCTGATCGGCTTCTGGTTCAAGCGGCCCACGGCCATCTATGCCAACATGAAGGCCTTCATCGTCAACCGGGTGGGCGACTTCGCCTTTGTCCTGGGGATCGGCGCGGTGGTCTTCCATGCCGCCAGCCTGGACTACATGGAGGTCTTCGCCCAGGCCGACACCATGGCCGATGCCACCATCAGCATCCTGCCGGGCAGCGAGTGGTCGCTGCTGACGGTGGCCTGCATCCTGCTGTTCATCGGTGCCATGGCCAAGTCGGCGCAGGTGCCCCTGCACGTATGGCTGCCGGATTCCATGGAAGGCCCGACGCCCATCTCGGCCCTGATCCATGCCGCCACCATGGTGACGGCGGGTATCTTCATGGTGGCCCGCATGTCGCCCTTGTATGAATACTCGGTGGCAGCCCTGAGCTTCATCCTGGTCATTGGCGCCATCACCGCCTTCTTCATGGGCCTGATCGGCCTGGTGCAGAACGACATCAAGCGGGTGGTGGCCTATTCCACCCTGTCCCAGCTGGGCTACATGACGGTGGCCCTGGGTGCCTCGGCCTATGCGGCGGGCATGTTCCACCTGATGACCCACGCCTTCTTCAAGGCGCTGCTGTTCCTGGCGGCCGGCTCGGTGATCATGGCCCTGCATCATGAGCAGGACATGCGGCGCATGGGCGGGTTGCGCAAGTACATGCCCATCACCTACGCCACGGCGTTGATTGGCTCGCTGGCGCTGATCGGCTTCCCGGGGCTGGCCGGTTTCTTCTCCAAGGACGGCATCATCGAGGCGGTGCACATGTCCTCGACCCCAGGGGCGACGTTCGCCTATGTGCTGGTGCTGGCGGGCGTGTTCGTCACGGCCCTGTACACCTTCCGGATGTTCTTCATGGTGTTCCATGGGGAAGAGCGCTTCCGCCATGCGCCGCCGGCCGCGGGGCATGATGAGGGGCACGGTCATGGACATCACGGTGGCACGCCCCACGAGTCTCCGTGGGTGGTGACCGTACCGCTGATCCTGCTGGCCATCCCTTCCGTGCTGGCCGGCTATTTCGTGGGCCCCTTGCTGTTCGGTGACTTCTTTGCAGATGCCCTGTTCGTGGACGAGAGTCGCGATGTGCTGGCCAGGCTGGGTGAGGGCTATGACGGCGTCCTGGGCTTCATCATCCACGGCATCATGATGCCCCCCTTCTGGCTGGCCATGGCGGGCCTGGGCACGGCCTGGTACGTGTACATGAAGCGGCCGGAACTGGCCCAGAAGGCGCGGGATACCCTGCCTTGGGCATACAACATTCTGGACCGCAAGTATGGGTTCGACGAGTTCAATGATGTCGTGTTCGCCGGTGGGGCGCGCCGTCTGGGGCAGTGGTTGTGGCGCTTTGGCGACACGCTGCTGATCGATACGGTCATCGTCAACGGCAGTGCCCGCGCGGTGGGCTGGGTATCGGGTCGTCTGCGCCTCGGCCAGACGGGTTACCTGTACCACTATGCCTTCGCCATGATCATCGGGCTGCTGGTGTTGATCCTGGCCTTCGCGCTGTAGGGTCGGCACCTCTTGCACCACGATACGGTTAAACGCGGGATTCCAACGGGAAGAGCACATGTTTGCTGACTGGCCACTTTTGTCTCTGGTGATATGGACGCCGATTATCGGTGGACTCATCGTATTGTTTGTGGGTGATCGGATGCCGGAGGCATCCCGGCGCCTGTCCCTGTCGATTGCGGTCCTGACTTTCCTGTTGAGCCTGCCATTGTTTGCGCTCTTCGACCGCTCCACCCACGAGATGCAGTTCGTGGAATGGGTGCCCTGGATCAGTACCTTCGACATCCATTACCACCTGGGGGTGGATGGCATCTCCATGCCGTTGATCCTCCTGACCACCTTCACCACTGTGTTGGTGGTGCTGGCGGCGTGGGAGGTGATCCAGTACCGGGTGTCCCAGTACATGGCTTCGTTCCTCATTCTGGCAGGTCTCATGAACGGGGTGTTTTCGGCCCTGGATGCCGTGCTGTTCTACGTGTTCTTCGAGGCCATGCTGATCCCCATGTTCCTGGTGATCGGGATCTGGGGCGGGCCCAACCGGATCTATGCCACCCTGAAGTTCTTCCTCTACACCTTCTTCGGGTCGGTGTTCCTGCTCATCGCACTGATCTACCTTTACACCCAGGCAGGCAGCTTCGCCATCCTGGACTTCCACCATACGCCGCTGGGCATGACCGCCCAGACACTGATCTTCCTGGCCATGCTGCTGGCCTTCGCGGTCAAGATTCCCATGTTCCCGGTGCATACCTGGTTGCCGGATGCCCACGTGGAGGCGCCCACCGGGGGGTCCGTGATCCTGGCGGCCATCATGCTCAAGATCGGCGGCTACGGCTTCCTGCGCTTCTCCCTGCCCATTACGCCGGATGCGGCCATGGCCCTGGATTGGCTGATGATCACCCTGTCGTTGATCGCAGTGGTGTACGTGGGCATGGTGGCGCTGATGCAGAAGGACATGAAGAAGCTCATTGCCTACTCCTCCATTGCGCACATGGGGTTCGTGACCCTGGGCTTCTTCATCGTGTTCATGATCTACAACAATACCGGTGACTGGCAGGGGGCCGGGCTTGGGATCAGCGGCGGCATGGTGCAGATGGTCTCCCACGGCCTGATCTCGGCGGCCATGTTCCTCAGTGTGGGCGTGCTCTATGACCGCATGCACAGCCGCCAGATCGCCGACTACGGCGGCGTGGCCAACACCATGCCCTGGTTTGCAGCATTCTTCGTGCTGTTCGCCATGGCGAACACGGGACTGCCCGGCACTTCTGGTTTCGTGGGCGAATTCATGGTCATCCTGGCGGCCTTCCGTGCCGATTTCTGGATCGCCCTGCTGGCTGCCACCACGTTGATCCTGGCCGCCGCCTATACCCTGTGGCTGGTGAAGCGGGTGATCTATGGCGAGGTGGCCAACGACAACGTGGCCCAATTGCAGGATCTGAACCGGCGGGAATTCTGGATCCTCGGCGTGCTGGCCTTTGCCGTACTCCTTCTGGGAGTCTGGCCGGCGCCGCTGCTGGACGTGCTGGACGCCACCGTGGACAACCTGGTGCGGCATATCGCCGTCTCCAAGCTCTAAGCGTTCCTGGATACCGATATGACCTTTGAGATACCGGATTTCGTTCCCATCATCCCCGAGCTGTTCCTGCTGGGCATGGCTTGCGCCATCCTGGTCGCGGATCTGTTCATTCCCCAGGCGCGTCGGGATATCACCTACGGGCTCACCCAGTTCACGCTGTTGGGCACCTTTGCCCTCACGGTGATCCTGGCGGCCCCGGAGACCCGGCTCACCTTCAGTGACAGCTTTGTGGCCGATCCCATGTCGGATCTTCTCAAGTCAGTGGTGCTGCTGATATCCGCGGCGGTGTTCCTCTATTCCAGGCCCTACCTGCAGAGTCGGAATCTGCACAAGGGCGAGTTTTATGTGCTGGGCCTGTTCGGTGTGCTGGGGATGTTGATCATGATCTCCGCCCACAGCCTGCTCACCCTGTACCTGGGGCTGGAACTCCTGGCTCTCTGCCTTTATGCCCTGGTGGCCTTCGATCGGGACTCGACCGTGGCCTCCGAGTCGGCCATGAAGTACTTCGTGCTGGGTTCCATCGCCTCGGGCATGTTGCTCTATGGCATGTCGCTGCTCTACGGGATCACGGGCACCCTGGATATCGCCGGTGTCACCCAGGGTGTGGTGGCCGCGGCAGCCGGTTCGGCTGATCATGGTATTGCCCTGGTGTTCGCCCTGGCCTTCGTGGTGGTGGGCCTTGGCTTCAAGCTGGGGGCCGTGCCATTCCACATGTGGTTGCCCGATGTCTATCATGGGGCGCCCACGCCGGTGACGCTGTTCATCGGTGCCGCACCCAAGATTGCCGGTTTTGCCATCGCCATGCGTCTGCTGGTGGATGGCTTGGGGCCCTTGCACGGCGACTGGCAGGGCATGCTGCTGATCCTGGCGGTGCTTTCCCTGGCGGTGGGCAACGTCGTGGCCATCGCTCAGACCAACATCAAGCGTATGTTCGCCTATTCGACCATCGCCCATGTGGGTTTCATCGTCATGGGGCTGATGTCGGGTACTGAGGCGGGCTATGCCGCCGCGATGTTCTATGTGATCGTGTACGCCATCACCTCGGCGGGTGCCTTCGGCATGGTCCTGTTCCTGTCACGCAAGGGCTTCGAGGCGGACAATATCGAGGACTTCAAGGGATTGAATGATCGCAGTCCCTGGTTCGCGTTCATCATGCTTCTGCTGATGTTTTCCATGGCCGGGGTGCCACCCACCGTGGGCTTCTATGCCAAGCTGGCGGTGCTGCAGTCGGTGGTGCAGGTGGAGTTCGTCTGGCTGGCGGTGTTTGCCGTGCTCATGTCGGTGATCGGTGCCTTCTACTACCTGCGGGTGGTCAAGTACATGTACTTTGACAAGCCCACGGACACGGCGCCGTTGCCCCAGGGAACCGGCATCAACGTGGTGCTGTCCATTAACGGGTTGCTGGTCATCGGCCTGGGGATCTTCCCCGGTCTGCTGATGGCCCTGACGGCCGCCGCGAGATAGGCTGTGCGGATGCCGCGCATCGCGTGGGGCCCGGACTCACGGAAAACCGGAACTGATTGATGGATACGTTGCAGATTGCTGTATGGTTTTACCTGGGCGCCATGATCCTGGCGGCCAACCTGCCCTGGATGACCGACAGGGTGTTCTTTTTCTTCTCTGCCCCCGGCGGCAGAAAGGCACCGGGTTGGCGGTTCGCGGAATGGGGTGTCCTGTATGGCGTGGCCCTGGCACTGGGTTGGGCGCTGGAGAACTACATGACCGGCAATGTCCACGGGCAGGGTTGGCAGTTCTACGCCATTACCCTCTCCCTGTTCGCCGTGTCTGCCTTCCCGGGGTTCATCTACCGCCACGATCTGCGCAAGCATCTGGTCCGTCGCAGTCGGGTACCGCATGCTGCCTCGGAAACGGCAGATTGATTTAAAGAAAAGTGTGAATCGGGGGTTGCAGTCCCTGGAAAAGATGCGTAATATTCACAGCCTCAGTTGCGGGGTGGAGCAGTCTGGCAGCTCGTCGGGCTCATAACCCGAAGGTCGCAGGTTCGAATCCTGCCCCCGCTACCAGGTACCGTAAAAGGCCCCTCTTGGGGCCTTTTTCTTAGCCGCAGCAGTGTCCTTGGCGTCTATTTCATGCGCACCCGACAGGGGGCGCCAGATGAAAGGTTGCTGCTACGGCGATGTTCTCGAATGGGCCCTGGGGCCCATTTTTTGTTTGTGGGGTGCATGTGCGACAGGACTCCCTGGAATTGACGCGTCTGATTCGTCCCGTGGTCGAGGGGCTCGGTTACGAGTTGTGGGGCCTGGAGTATCGGGTTCAGCGCACCAGTGCCTTTTTGAGGATCTTTATCGACGGCCCGGACGGCGTCACCCTGGACGACTGCGCCACCGTGAGTGATCAGGTGAGCGGCGTGCTGGACGTGGAAGATCCCATACCGGTGCCCTATCGCCTGGAGGTGTCTTCGCCCGGCATGGACCGTCCGCTCTTCGAGTCGGCCCATTACCGGCGTTACCCGGGTGCCCGTGTTCGGGTCCGCACCATCTGGCCCGTGGAGGGCCAGCGCAACTTCAAGGGCGTGATCGAGTCTGTGGAGGATGAGACGGTGGTGCTCGCCCTGGATGATGGCGAGGGCTCTGTGCGCATCCCCCTGGAATCGGTTTCCCGGGCACGATTGGTGCCCAGCTTCTGAAAGCCTGGATCTTGCCGGATGAGTCCGGCGTCGGATTCACCCCAGGTCGTCATGGTGGCCAATCACCGGGCGCTGTGAGCCGGACGCCGCCGAGCAGGCCGCGCCGGGGCAATTCATGTGGAGACGTTTGAATGAGCAAAGAAATCCTGCTGGTGGTGGACGCCGTCTCCAATGAGAAGGGCGTCGACAAGAGCGTGATCTTTGAGGCCATTGAGTCCGCTCTGGCCTCCGCCACACGCAAGAAGCACGGCGGCGAGATCGACGTGCGCGTCAGTATTCACCGGGAGACCGGCGACTACGAGACCTACCGTCGCTGGTGCGTGGTGGACGACGAGGACCCGGAGTTCGAAAGCCCCGAGCGGCAAATCCTCTATTCCTACGCGATTCAGGATCACCCGGACATTCAGGTGGGCGAATACATCGAAAAGCCCATCGAGTCGGTGGAGTTCGGTCGCATCGCTGCCCAGACCGCCAAGCAGGTCATTGTGCAGAAAGTGCGCGAGGCCGAGCGGGCCAAGGTCGTGGATGAGTTTCAGGATCGCGTGGGCGAACTGGTGATGGGCACGGTGAAGCGCTCCGAGCGCAACGGCGTGTTTCTGGACCTAGGGAGCAATGCCGAGGCCCTGATTCCCCGTGACGAGATGATCGCCCGGGAGACGGTGCGCCCCAACGACCGACTGCGCGGTTATCTGCGCGAGGTGCGTACCGAGCAGCGGGGACCGCAGTTATTCGTGAGTCGCACCGTGCCCGAGTTCCTGGTGGAGCTGTTCAAGCTGGAAGTGCCGGAAGTGGGGCAGGGTTTGATCGAGATCATGGGGGCGGCCCGGGATCCGGGCATGCGCGCCAAGATCGCCGTACGCTCCCACGACCCTCGCCTGGACCCGGTGGGTGCCTGCGTGGGTATGCGTGGCTCCCGGGTGCAGTCCGTGTCCAACGAACTGGCCGGTGAGCGTATCGATATCATTCTCTGGAACGAGAACCCTGCCCAGTTCGTCATCAACGCCATGTCGCCGGCGGAGGTGCTGTCCATTGTGGTGGACGAGGACCGCAACAGCATGGACATCGCCGTGGCCGAGGAGAAGCTTTCCCAGGCCATCGGTCGTGGCGGTCAGAACGTTCGTCTGGCATCGCAACTCACGGGGTGGGAATTGAACGTGATGAGCGAAAAGCAGGCCGTGGAGAAGAACGAACACGAAACGGCCGAACTCCAGAAAATGTTCATGGACAGCCTGGACGTGGATGAGGAAGTGGCTGCCATCCTGGTGCAGGAAGGCTTTTCCAGCATTGATGAAGTGGCCTACGTGCCCACCGCCGAGATCATGCAGATCGAGGAGTTCGACGAGGAAATCGTCGAGGAACTGCGTCGCCGTGCCCGGGATGCCCTGCTGACCAAGGCCATCGCCTCGGAGGAGCAGCACACGGGTGGGGCGCCGGCGGCCGACCTGCTGGAAATGGAGGGCATGGACTCCGAGTTGGCGCATCGTCTGGCCGCTCGCGGAATCTGCACCATGGAGGACCTGGCCGAGCAATCGGTGGACGACCTGGTGGAACAGGCATCGGTCGACCCGGAGCAGGCGGCCAGCCTGATCATGGCGGCTCGTGCCCCCTGGTTTGCGGACCAGACAAAAGACGCGTAAGTAAGAAGGACCAGCGCGCCTGCCGTGCGCGCGCCCCAGGCCAAAGGTCGGGGCCCGGTCCGCGGAAGCATTCAGATCGGAGGTAACGGCACATGACCGACGTTACGGTGAAACAGTTGTCAGAGATGGTGGGAACGCCCGTGGAGCGGCTGCTTGAGCAGCTCTCCGAAGCGGGTGTGTCCGTCTCCGATCCCGATCAAATGGTGACCGAGGAGCAGAAGTTCAAATTGCTCGAGCACCTGCGAAAGGCCCATGGCAAGTCCGAAGAGGATGGCCAGGGGCGACGTATCACACTACGTAGACGCAGCACGACCGAGTTGAAGGTGGCCGGCGCCCAAGGGCGCGCCAAGACCGTCAGCGTGGAAGTGCGCAAGCGCCGCACCTACGTCAAGGGCGGGGCCACCGAGCCCGAACAGCCTGAGGCCCCGGCTCCGGTGGCCGAGTCCGGTCCGCCAGAAGGGAAGCCCGAGCCCCTACCGGAATCTCCGCAGCCGCAGGCTGTCGAGCCCACGGCAGAGGCCCCCGCAAAACCGCGCACCGAACAGCCGGCCGAGCCCGAACAGGCCCCGGTGGTCGAGGAGGCCAAGACGGCCGAGCAGGAACAGGCCGAAGCCGAGGCGCGCGCCGCAGAGCGCGCCGCCGAGGAACAGCGTCAGGCCGAAGAGGCGGCGCGCCAGGCGGAAGAGCAGCGCAAGGCGATTGAAGCCGAAGTCCTCAAGGCGGCAGAACAGGAAACCCGTCAGCAGGCCGAGCAGCAAACCCGTCAGGCTGCCGAGGAACTCGCTCGTCGCGAGGCCGAAGTGCGCGCTGCGGCCGCCGCGGCCGCCGCACCTCCTGCTGCCGCTCCGGCCGCGCCCGCCACCCCGCCGCCCGCTGGCGATCAGCCCCGTGGCAAGCGTCGTCGCGGCAAGGAACGGGAAGATGCGGGCAAATCCAAGCGCGAGGAACTGCACGTCTCCAGCGACAAGCGGGGGCGTCGTGGCAAGGGCAAGGGTGGCCGCGCAGCGGCTGCCGTCACGCCCAGCAAACACGGTTTTGAAAAGCCAACGGCACCCGTGGTGCGTGAGGTTGCCATCCCCGAGACCATGACCGTTGGCGAACTGGCCCAGAAGATGGCCATCAAGGCGCCTGAGCTGATCAAGACGCTCATGGGTATGGGCGTGATGGCCACCATCAACCAGTCCATTGATCAGGACACCGCCACCCTCGTGGTGGAGGAGATGGGGCATATCGCCAAGCCCATGCAGGAAGCCGAGGTGGAAGAGGAGCTCTCCCTGGAAGTCGAGCAGGCTGGCGAAGCCGTGCTCCGTCCCCCGGTGGTCACCGTGATGGGGCATGTGGACCACGGCAAGACCTCTTTGCTGGACTACATCCGACTGACCCAGGTGGCCGAAGGCGAGGCGGGAGGCATTACCCAGCATATTGGTGCCTATCATGTGCCCTTCAAGAACCGCGCAGGTGTCACTTTCCTGGACACCCCGGGCCACGCGGCCTTCACCTCCATGCGTGCCCGCGGTGCCAAGGTCACCGACGTGGTGGTCCTGGTGGTGGCGGCGGACGACGGCGTGATGCCGCAGACCCTGGAAGCCATCCAGCACGCCCAGGCGGGCGAGGTGCCCATCGTGGTGGCGGTCAACAAGATCGACAAGCCGGAAGCCGATCCGGAACGGGTGAAGAGCGAACTGGCGCAGCACAACGTCATCTCGGAAGAGTGGGGTGGCGAGACTCAGTTCGTGCACGTCTCCGCCAAGTCCGGCGAGGGGATCGACCGCCTGCTGGAGGCCATCCAGTTGCAGGCTGAACTCATGGAACTCAAGGCCCATCAACATGGGCAGGCCCGTGGCGTGGTGGTGGAATCCAAGCTGGACAAGGGCCGGGGCGCCGTGGCGACACTGCTGATCCAGTCCGGCACCCTGGAGAAGGGCGACGTCATCCTCACCGGCCAGGAGTTCGGTCGCGTGCGGGCCATGTTCGACGAGAACGGCAAGCCGGTGAAATCTGCCGGACCCTCCATGCCCGTGGAGGTGCTGGGTCTGTCGGGCGTGCCCAACGCTGGCGATGACATGCTGGTGGTTCAGGACGAGCGCAAGGCCCGTGAAGTGGCCCTGTTCCGGCAGGGCAAGTTCCGCGAATCCAAACTGGCCACCCAGCAGGCTGCCAAGCTGGAGAACCTGTTCAGTCAGATGCAGGAAGGTGCTGCCTCGGTGGTCAACATTCTGTTGAAGGCCGATGTTCAGGGCTCTGCCGAAGCCTTGCGCGACTCGTTGGAGAAACTCTCCACCGACGAGGTGAAGGTCAAGATCGTGTCCGCCGGCGTGGGGGGTATCACCGAATCCGACGTGAACCTGGCCACGGCCTCCAGTGCCATCATCATCGGCTTCAACGTGCGGGCCGATGCCGGGGCTCGCAAGGCCGCCAGCGACATGGATGTGGACCTGCGTTACTACAGCGTGATCTACGAAGCCATTGACGATGTGAAGCAGGCCCTCTCCGGACTGTTGTCGCCGGAGATGCGCGAGGAGATCATCGGTCTGGCCCAGGTTCGGGATGTGTTCAAGTCCTCCCAGTTTGGCGCGGTAGCCGGCTGCCTGGTCATCGAAGGCAGTGTGCGCCGGGGCAATCCCATCCGCGTGCTGCGTGACAACGTGGTCGTCTATGAGGGTGAGCTGGAGTCCCTGCGCCGCTTCAAGGATGACGTCAACGAGGTCAAGACCGGTACCGAGTGCGGTATCGCCGTGAAGAACTACAATGATGTGAAGCCCGGCGACCAGATCGAGGTCTACCATCGGGTCGAGGTGGCGCGGTCCCTCTGAAGTCGGGGACACGCCACATGAACCGACGTCACGCCATGGCATCCAACGCCCGGGGTTTTTGACATGCCCAAAGATTTTTCCCGTTCACAACGCGTGGGCGACCAGATCCAGCGGGAGCTGGCCGAACTGATCCGCGAGCAGGTCAAGGATCCCCGTGTGGGCATGCTGACCCTCTCGGGGGTGGAGGTGAGTCGCGATCTGGCCCATGCCAAGGTCTTCTTCACCGTGCTGGGGGATCAGGACGCCATCGAGGGAACCACCCAGGGGTTGCGTCAGGCGGCCGGGTTCCTGCGGCGAGAACTGGGTCGGCGGATGCGCATCCGCACCGTGCCGGAACTGCATTTTCGCTATGATGATACCCAGGAAAAGGGGGCCCGACTGTCGGCCCTCATTGATGAGGCGGTGGCCAGTGACCGCGCGCGCCATCCGGATGCCTCCGACGACAAAGATCCTCAATGAGCAAACCGAAAATCCAGCGCCGTGACGTCCACGGCCTGATCCTGCTGGACAAGCCTCAGGGGTACACCTCCAATCAGGCCCTGCAGCGGGTGAAGTACCTCTTTCGGGCCCGCAAGGCCGGCCATACCGGCAGCCTGGATCCCCTGGCCACCGGCCTGTTGCCCCTGTGCTTTGGCGAGGCCACCAAGGTTTCCGGGTTTTTGCTGGATGCCGACAAGCGCTACCACGCCGTGTGCCGTCTGGGGCAGAAAACCCTGACCGGCGACGCCGAGGGTGAAGTGATCGAAACCCGGGCCGTCCCTGCCCTGGTTGGGGCGCAGATCGAGTCGGTCCTGGACCGGTTTCGCGGGCCCATCGAGCAGATCCCGCCCATGTATTCAGCGCTCAAGCACCAGGGCCAGCGGCTGTACGATCTGGCCCGCAAGGGGCAGGAAGTGGAGCGTCCTCCCCGGCCGGTGACCATCCATGACCTGCGCTGCCTGGCCCATGATGACGATACCCTGACCCTGGACGTGGTGTGCTCCAAGGGGACCTATATCCGTACCCTGGTGGAGGATATCGGGGAGGCCCTGGGTTGCGGGGCCCACGTCATCGCCCTGCGGCGCATCGGCCTGACGCCTTTCGAAGATCCGCAGATGGTCACCCTCGAACAAATCGAGGCCCTGGCAGAACAGGGCCCCGAGGCACTGGATGATGCCTTGAGGCCCCTGGATGAGGCGCTGGTGCACTGGCCGGCGGTCACACTGGACGCCGATAGTGCCTTTTACCTGGGGCAGGGGCAGGCGGTGTTCGTGCCTGGCCTGATGCATCGGGGTCACTTGCGGCTATATGGCCCCAAGGATCGCTTCCTGGGGGTGGGGCGCCTGCTGGATGATGGCCGGGTGGCCCCCAAGCGGCTGATCGTCCAGCCGACCTGACCCTACGCGTATGACACGATGGCTGGCGCCTACAAGCCCCTGTTCTGAAAAGGGGGGGCATGATAGAATCGCGAGCCTTCAGAAAAGAATGCAGCGGCCCCGTTTGGCCGGATCCCATCCCAGGAGTTTTCAAGAATGTCCCTGAGCAGTGAAGTGAAGTCCGAGATCGTTGAGAAGTACAAGCGCGATGCCGCCGACACCGGTTCCCCGGAAGTCCAGGTGGCCCTGTTGTCCGCGCGTATCCAGCACCTGATGGGGCACTTCTCCACGCACAAGAAAGATCATCATTCCCGCCGTGGTCTGTTGAAGATGGTCAACCAGCGCCGGAAGCTGCTCGACTATCTCAAGAGCAAGGATCAGCAGCGCTATCAGGATCTGGTCAGCAGCCTGGGTCTGCGCCGCTAAGTACCCGGCAACGTCCTTGCCGAGTCCACTCAGAACAAGCCAACCGGGATACAACGTGCCGTCAATTACCAAGTCGTTCCAGTACGGTCAGCATACCGTCACCCTCGAAACCGGCGAGATCGCCCGTCAGGCCACGGGCGCCGTCATGGTGGATGTGGCCGGTACCGTGGTGCTGGTAACGGCCGTAGGCCGCAAGGAGGCCGTCCCGGGGCGCGATTTCTTCCCCCTGACGGTCAACTATCAGGAGCGGACCTACGCAGCAGGGCGTATCCCCGGCGGTTTCTTCAAGCGCGAGGGGCGTCCCTCCGAAAAGGAAACCTTGACCTGTCGCTTGATCGACCGCCCCCTGCGGCCGCTGTTTCCCAAGGGCTTCACCAATGAGGTGCAGGTGGTGGCGACGGTCATGTCGCTGAACCCGGAAGTGGACCCGGATATCCCGGCCCTGCTGGGAGCCTCCGCTGCGGTGGCCCTGTCGGGCATGCCGTTCGCCGGCCCCATCGGCGCTGCCCGGGTGGGTTATCAGGATGGCGAATACCTGCTGAACCCCGACATCACCCCGCTGAAGGATTCCCAGCTGGATCTGGTGGTGGCCGGTACCCAAAATGCCGTCATCATGGTGGAGTCTGAGGCGACCGAGCTTTCTGAAGAGGTCATGCTGGGCGCCGTGATGTACGGTCACGAGCAGATGCAGGTGGCCATCAACGCCATTCGCGAACTGGCCGCCGAAGCCGGCAAGCCTGCCTGGGACTGGCAGCCGCCGGAAGAGGACAAGGACCTGCGCACGCGCGTGGAAGAGGCCTGTCTGTCGGATTTGACCGCTGCCTACCAGATCGCCGAAAAGCAGGAGCGGACCGCGCGCATCAAGGAATTGCGCGATGAGGTGAAGGCCCGTCTCGCCGATGGCGAGGAGGGCTCCCCCGAAGCCGAAGAGATCAAGGAGGTCTTCCACGACATCGAGAAGCGCATTGTGCGCAACCTGGTTCTGGACGGTAAGCCACGCATCGACGGTCGCGACACCACCACCGTGCGCCCGATTGGTGTGCGCGTGGGTGTGTTGCCCCGCACTCACGGCTCGGCACTGTTCACACGGGGTGAAACCCAGGCCATCGTCACCGCGACCCTGGGCACGGACCGGGATTCCCAGATCATCGATGCCATCGAGGGCGAGCGCCGCGAGCGCTTCATGCTGCATTACAACTTCCCTCCCTACTGCACCGGCGAGACCGGCATGGTGGGCACGCCCAAGCGCCGCGAGATTGGGCATGGCCGTCTGGCCAAGCGGGGTGTTCAGGGTGTGATGCCGGCAGACGAGGACTTCCCCTATGTGCTGCGGGTGGTCTCGGAGATCACAGAATCCAATGGATCCAGTTCCATGGCTTCGGTCTGCGGCACCAGCCTGGCGCTGATGGATGCTGGCGTGCCCCTGAAGGCGCCAGTGGCCGGTATCGCCATGGGCCTGATCAAGGAACAGGACCGCTTTGCGGTGCTGTCCGACATCCTCGGGGACGAGGATCACCTGGGCGACATGGACTTCAAGGTGGCCGGTACGGAAGACGGCGTCACTGCGCTGCAGATGGACATCAAGATCGACGGTATCACCCGCGAGATCATGGAAAAGGCCCTGGGTCAGGCCCGCGAAGGCCGACTGCATATCCTCAAGGAGATGGGCAAGGTCATTACCACGCCGCGCGGTGAAATGTCCGCCTATGCGCCGCGTTTCATCACCCTGCGCATCAATCCGGAGAAGATCCGGGACGTGATCGGCAAGGGTGGCGCCACCATCCGTGCCCTCACCGAGGAAACCGGTGCCACCATCGATATCGACGATTCCGGTGTGATCAAGATCGCCTCGGTGGACAAGGAAGCCGGCGAGGAGGCCAAGCGCCGCATCGAGGAGATCACCGCCGATGTGGAAGTGGGCCGGGTCTACGAGGGTCGTGTCGCCAAGATCATGGACTTCGGCGCCTTTGTCACCATCCTGCCCGGCCGTGACGGCCTGGTGCATATCTCCCAGATCTCGGAAGAACGTGTGGAGAGTGTGTCGGACAAGGTGAAGGAAGGGGAGACGGTCAAGGTGAAGGTGCTGGAAGTGGACAAGCAGGGCCGTATCCGCCTGAGCATGAAGGCTGTCGGTCAGGGCGAGTAGGTTCTCCCGCCGGCGTGAGAGGGGCTCAGGACGCCCCTCCTGTCCCCATGATTTTCCCTCCGCAGTAGATGCACTGGCATCTCCCTTCTCCGCTCCGGGGAGAAGGGCCGGGGATGAGGGGCGTGGCGCCCCCGAAGTTCAGTCCTGCTCGCGATCTGCCGACGCCTCCCCCTCAAGAATACCGATCAGATACCCCTCCAGCAGGATCCCCGCTGCGTCGCTGTGGGGCATGCCGTAACCCTTGGTTTCCCAGGCCTCCGTGGCCTCCTGGCCGCACCAGTGCAGTACCAGCGCGGGCGGTCCCGGGTGACGCGGCAGGTACTCGCTGATGTCGTATACCTTCCCGTGAATCGCTTTCCAGCAATCCTCCGGTTGATCATGTCGCGCCAGTTCCTCCTGAGTGATCACCGGCAGTGTCTCGTCCGCCTCATCGGCCATCGATGCAAGAGGGGAGGCGAGCAGTGCCGTCCCGAGGAACGCAGCCAGCCCCCATTGACGTGGAGAGAGGAGCGGGACGAAGCGGGTCGAGGGCATGGAATCATCCTTTGGGCGGAAGAGTGTCGGGCGATGGGAGCAGCGGGCGTCACCACGACGCGGTGCGCCACCCCCATAACATAAGGGATCGGACCCGCAAGTGAATAGAAACCGGCCTCGCTGGAAGGGGTGATTCAATGATCCCGGACAATCACGAAGCGGGCTTGATTCGCGCACGCCGATGTTCTCAGCTAGCATCCTGGGTCAGATGACATCCGTCCTGAACGGCGGCGCCGAGGGCGCTGCCCCGGCAATGAGGTTGCACACGTGCGAATCGGTATCGGTATCGGTGTATTTCTGGTGGGTCTGATCTGGCTGTTGATGCGAGCGGGCAATATCCCGCTGGAGATGAGTGGCCTGGGGGTCATCGGTTACCTGAGTCCTGCCCTGCTGGTGATTGTGGTGGGTCTGGGGATCTTTGCCTGGGGTCCGGGCAGTGAGGCCGAGACCTCCAGCGACTGAGGCGAACGCGCAAGCCACCCTGCCTGCTCCCTGCAAGGCCTTGATGGAAGGCCCGTGGGGAGCAGGCAGGGGTCAGGTTTGCCTTACCCGCCACCCTTGCCGCCATCCGACCCCTTGCGGGCCGCCATGGCTTTCTCGCGTTCTTCCTTCATGTACTGAACCTTCTCCTTGGCCAGCACGCCGGCCAGCAGCACCAGGGCGATCAGGTTGGGCGCTGCCATCAGGCCGTTGAGGGTGTCGGAAACATCCCATACGGTGGTCAGCCCGCCGATGGCCCCAAGGAACAGAAAGCCCACGAAGATGATCCGGTAGGGCAGGATCACCCGCTTGCCGAAGGCGTACTCCCAACTCTTCTCGCCGTAGAAGTTCCAGGTGAGCATGGTGGTGTAGGAGAACAGCACGATGGCCATCAGGACGATCCAGCCACCCAGGCCCGGCAGGCCGCTGGCGAAGGCGCTGCTGGTGAGTTCCGCACCGGTCTGCCCGGTCTGTATGACGCCGGTGACCAGGATCACCAGGGCCGTCATGGTGCACACCACCAGGGTGTCGATGAAGACCTCCCACATCCCCCAAAGACCCTGCGCATAGGGCTTGTTGCGGGCCTGGGCGTGGACGATGGAGGCTGAGCCCAGGCCCGCCTCGTTGGAGAAGATGCCCCGTGCAATGCCATAGCGGATGGCGCCCGCCACGGTGGCACCGGCAAAACCGCCGATGGCAGAGGCGGGTGTGAAGGCGCCCGCGAAGATCTGCGCAAATGCCCCGGGGATCTGGTCGTAAAAGCTCACCAGGATGCCGATGGCGCCGATGACATAGATCAGGGCCATCGTGGGCACGATGCGCTCGGCGGTCACGGCGATGCGCTTGATGCCCCCCAGGGTGACCAGGCCGACGAAGAACATGACCACCAGACCCGTCACCCAGTTGGGCACGCCCATGCTGGTCTCCAGGGCGTGAGCCATGGTGTTGGCCTGCACCATGTTGCCGATGCCAAAGGCCGCCAGGCCCGCCAGGAAGGCATAGAGCAGGGCCAGCCATTTCCATTTCTTGCCCAGGCCGTACTCTATGTAATAGAAGACCCCGCCCGAGACCCGACCGTCCGATTCCACCTGGCGGTATTTGAGACCCAGGGTGGCCTCGGCCAGCTTGGTGGCCATGCCCACCAGGGCGACGATCCACATCCAGAACACCGCCCCCGGCCCGCCAAGGGCGATGGCTGTGGCCACCCCGGCGATGTTGCCCACACCGATGGTGGCCGCCATGGCAGAGGTGACTGCCTGGAAGGGTGTGATGGCACCCTTCTCCACCTTCTGGTCGCGGCGGAAGAGGGTGCCGAACGTGCGTCGCCAGGCGAAGAAGAGATGGGTGAACTGAAAGAAGCCAAGCCGGATGGTGAGGTAAAGCCCCGTGCCCACCAGCAGGATCATGAAGGGAGGGCCCCAGACAATGTTGTTGACCCAATCGTTGACCGCAAGAAGTCCCTGCATCATGGTGTGTCTCCCCTGTCGGGCGGGTGGTGATTGCGTTTGCTTTTCTTGACCAACCTCAACGACAGTTTAACGGTTGCTCATGAACTCTCAAGCACCCGCAGCCAGGCTGCCTTGCAACCAATGAGGCACGCGGCGCTCCAGCCAGTAGCTGCCCCGGCCCTCCACGAAACCCACATGCCCCCCGTGGCGAGCCAGTTCCAGGTTTACGGAAGACGACAGCTCCGCTTCGGTGGGGATGACATCCGGGGTCATGAAGGGGTCATCCATCGCATGCAGGATCAGTGTGGGGACCTGGATGCCACGCAGGTACTGCCGGCAACTGCAGTGCCCGTAGTAGTCGTCCACATCCTTGAAGCCGTGCAGCCGGGCGGTGACGGCGTCGTCGAACTCCCGAAAGGTGCGCAAGCCTGACAGACTGTCGCAGTCGATGGGAAGGACCATGCGGCTGCATTTGGCCTGGGTGGAGCGCTTCAGTCGCCCCACCAGGTAGCCCTGGTACACGCGAGACAGGCCTTTTTCCATACGCCGTGCGGCCTTGTCCAGGTCGAAGGGCACGGAGATGGCCACCGCCGCCGTCAGGGGACTGGCGTTGCCCGTTTCGCCCAGCCATTTCAGCAGGGCATTGCCGCCGAGGGAGACGCCGATGGCCGCCACCGGCCGTTCGGGAAACCGCCGGGTCAGTTGTTCCACCACCCAGGCCATGTCACCGGTGTCGCCGGCAAAATAGCTGCGGGGCAAACGGTTGGGTTCGCCGCCGCAGCCACGAAAGTGCATGGTCAGGGCCTGAAAGCCCTGGTCGTGCAGCCGGTGCATCAGCCCCGCAGCATAGGGGGAGCGACTGGATCCCTCCAGGCCGTGAAACAGGATCACCAACGGGCCGTCCACGTTGGGCGCCCAGTCCAGATCAAGAAAATCGCCATCAGGCAGTTCCATGCGCTCACGGCGCAACGGGATCGAATGACGAGGGCGCAAAAGGTTGGGCAGGATGGTTTGCACATGACTGCCCCGCAACCAGAATGCCGGATGAAAATCGGCCTGCGTGATCATGGTCGTTGGTTTCTCGGTCGGGCTCGGGGGGCGGTCGTTGCCCCCCGGTGAATGGTCGTTTTATCGAGCGGGTCACTTGAAAGTGACGACACTAGTCGTTAAAACAGGTGCATACTCCCATATTGGAAGCATCTCATGGATCTCTCCTCGATCAAGAGCGCCTATCGGCGCTATGCGAGATATTACGACGCCGTGTTCGGCCCGATCTTCGCGGGTGGCCGACGCCTGGCGATGGAAATGGTGAACGCGGAACCGGCGCCACGCGTCCTGGAGGTGGGAGTCGGCACCGGGCTGTCCCTGCCCGATTACCGGGAGGATGCCCGGGTGGTGGGGATCGATGTGAGCCCCGACATGCTGCAGATCGCCAAGGAACGTGCCGAGGAGGGGCAGCTCAAACAGGTGGAGGCGCTCCTGGAGATGGACGCCGAATGCCTGGCGTTCGCCGACGACAGTTTTGACTGTGTCGTGGCCATGTATGTAGCCTCCGTGGTGCCCAATCCCGACAAGCTCATGCGGGAGATGCAGCGTGTGTGTGTCCCTGGTGGGGATGTGCTGGTGATCAACCACTTCGCCTCCAGTCACCCCGTGGTGCGCCGGGTGGAGCGGGCCCTGCGGCCCCTGTCGCGCCTGGTGGGTTTCAGGCCCGACATGGAGCTGGATAGCCTGCCCGAACTTCCCGGGCTCAACCGCGTGGGCGTGCACAAGACCAACCTGTTCGGTTACTGGAAGCTGGTGCATTACCGAAATGGCGAGGCGCCCCTGGCGGAGCCGGAGCAGCCATTGACGCCTCGCGCGGCGGACCAGCCCGGCTGATCCCGATTGCTATCTGCTCGCCGTCCCCGCTGGGGACGACGGACCCACCCACTCAAGAGTCCCTTATGAGCATCGACTGGAAGGCGTACGACCCCAATGGATTTTACGATGAACTCATCAGTGCCCCGGGCATCTCACGCCCGGCCGCCCAGACCCTGACCGATTATCTGCGATCCCTCGGTGACGCCGAGATACACGAGCGCAAGCAGGCCGCCGAGCATGCCATCATGGAGATGGGCATCAGCTTCACGGTGTATACGGAAGGTGGCAACATTGATCGGGCCTGGCCCTTCGACATCATCCCCCGGATCATCCCGCGGACCGAATGGAGCCGCGTGGAAGCCGGGCTGCGCCAGCGCCTCACAGCGTTGAACATGTTCATCAACGACATCTACAACGAGCAGCGCATCGTCAAGGACAAGATTTTCCCGGCCGAGGTCCTGGCCCAGTCCCGCAACTTCCGCGAGCAATGCCGGGGTATCCAGCCCACCCATGGGGTATGGGCGCATATCTGTGGTTCCGACCTGGTGCGCGATGCCGATGGCAGCTTCTATGTGCTGGAGGACAACCTGCGGGTGCCCTCGGGCGTGTCGTATATGCTGGAGAATCGTCAGGTCACCAAGCGGGTGTTTCCGGAGCTGTTCGAGAACTACAGCATCCAGCCCGTGGATGAATACCCCTCCCAGCTCTTTGACATGCTGGCCAGCCTTTCGCCCCGCCCCCTGGATTATCCCGAGGTGGTGGTACTGACGCCGGGTATCTACAACTCCGCGTACTTCGAGCACGCCTATCTGGCCCAGCGCATGGGCGCAGAGCTGGTGGAGGGGGCAGACCTGGTGGTCTGCGATGATGACTGCGTGTACATGCGCACCATCGATGGTCTGGAACGAGTGGACGTGATCTATCGTCGCATTGACGACCTGTTCCTGGATCCGGAGGCCTTCAGCCCCGAATCCATGCTGGGCGTGCCCGGAGTGATGCGGGCCTGGCGTGCCGGTAACGTGGCCCTGGTGAATGCACCGGGTGCCGGTGTGGCCGACGACAAGGTGGTGTACGCCTTCGTGCCCAAGATGATCCGTTACTATCTGGACGAAGACCCCATCCTGCCCAACGTGCCCACCTACCTGTGCATGGACGACAAGGAGCGGGAACACGTGCTGGCCAATCTGGACCAACTGGTGGTCAAACCGGCCAACGAGTCGGGAGGGTACGGGATGATCATCGGCCCCCACGCCACGCCCACCCAGCTGGAGGAGTTTGCCGAACTCATCAAGCGCGATCCGCGTAATTACATCGCCCAGCCCACCCTCAAGCTGTCCACGTCACCCACGCTGTGTGACGGGCACCTGGAGCCCCGGCATCTGGATCTTCGCCCCTTCGTGCTCCAGGGGGTGCGCACGGATGTGACCGCAGGGGGGCTCACACGGGTTGCCCTGCGCAAGGGTTCCCTGGTGGTGAACTCCTCTCAAGGGGGTGGCAGCAAGGACACCTGGATCGTTGACACGGATACCCGGGACTGAATACATGCTTTCACGCGTCGCAGAACGGCTTTACTGGATGGCCCGCTATATCGAGCGGACCGAAAACACGGCCCGTATGGTCACCGCCTTCAACCATCTGGCCCTGGACATGCCCTATCAAACCCGGGTGTCCTGGGCCGGGCTGGTGTCCATCACGGGCAGTGATGCGATATTCGAGGAGCGCTACTCCGAGTACAACGAGGCCAATGTGGTCAAGTTCCTCCTGGGTGACCCCGCCAACCCGGGATCGATCCTCAATGCCCTGACCAGCGCCCGGGAGAATGTGCGTACCACGCGGGATCGGGTGCCCACCGAGGTGTGGGAAACGGTGAACGAACTGCATCTCTACGCCCGCTTCAATCTGGATGCGGGGGAGGGCAAGCGGGGGCGCTATCGCTACCTGTCCCAGATTCGCAGCCGCTGTCAGCAGATCACCGGGATGCTGGCGGGCACCATGAGCCACGACCACGCCTATGATCTGATCAAGGCTGGGCGCAATCTGGAACGGGCGGACATGACGTCACGTCTGCTGGATGTGGGCGCCGTGGGGTTGCTCTCGCGTGGGAAAGATGCGGACGAGGACGCCTCGCCCTTCGAGGGACTGCTGTGGATCAACATCCTCAAGTCGTTGAGCGCCTTCCAGATGTACCGTCAGCATGTGCGCCGGCGGGTCAACGCGACCGATGTGCTGCGCTTCCTGGTGCAGGATCCGGAATTTCCCCGTTCCATCAGTCATGCCCTGGCGGAGGTGGAACACAGTCTGGCCAACCTGCCCCGTAATGACATCCCCCTGCGCATGGCCATGCAGGTGAAGCGCCATGCCGTGGACTCCCAGGTGGACAAGCTGCTGGAGCCCAAGGAGTTGCATCGGTTCATCGATGACCTGCAAAAGGAGATGGCGGAACTGCATGGCCTGGTGGCGGAGACCTGGTTCCGCCTGGACAAGGCGGCCTGAGACCCGGCATCCGGGTCTGGCACCCTCAAGCCGGCGTGCTTAGCCGGTTTTTTTGGAAGGTTTGCGCGTACTGCGGCGGTTGACGGTGACTTCCGTGCCGCGGCGTTTGCGTCCGCGAGCAGCCTCCCAGTCAAAGCGGGGCAGGTCCCGGAAGGCGGCCTTGATGTTGTCGTCCCAGGACCGCTTCAGATCGGTGAGATAGTCATCATCCGCCTCCAGGCACAGATAATGCTCGAAGGTCAGGCTGTCGCGTTCGTAGACAATCACCTCGATGGGAGGGCCCACGGTCACATTGGAACGCATGGTGGAGTCTATGGATACCAGGGCGCAGCGCGCCGCGTCACCCAGGCTGCCTTCGGGGCTGATGATGCGATCCAGAATGGGTTTGCCGTACTTGCTCTCGCCGATCTGCAGGAAGCGCGTATGGGACGAGGCCGTGATGAAATTGCCCTGGGGGTAGACCAGGTAGATCTCCGGTTCCTGTCCGGCAAACTGCCCGCCGATGATGAAAGAGGCATCGGCCCGGAATCCGGCCTTGGTGAGGGCCTCCCCGTGTTTTTCCTGCTCTTCACGGTTCACCCGGCCCAGGTATTCCGCCGCGTCGGACATGCCCCGCACGGTGTGCAGGCTCTCCTCCGCGCTGTCCTCGATGTCGCGCTTGAGGCGCGCCAGTACCGCCTGGGTGGTGGCCAGGTTTCCGGCGGCGAGTAAAACGAAGACACGATCCTCCTCCACTTCGAAGGTGTGCATCTTGCTGTAGGTGCTCACCTGATCGGCACCGGCGTTGGTGCGTGAGTCCGAGGCAAACACCAGCCCGGCGTCCATGGTGATGGCAAGGCAATAGGTCATTGAGGGATGTGGTTCCTGAGCGGCGGTAAGGCATAGTAGGAGGGGGTTGCACCGGGCGTCAATGCCAAGGGGCTTAATCACAGGTGCAGCCGCCGCAAATGGGGATCCGGTTCGCTCGCATCCCAGTAGGTGATGAATTGCTCACCCATGAGCTTGCACCGCCGGGGGGCGTGGAAATTCACCACTGCCTGATAGCGCAGGGCCTGGGGTTGATGAATGAGGCCCTGGCGGTCGGCAACGAGAAAGGCTTCAGCGACGGAGCGCCGATCCTTTTCACTCATGCGGCGGACCTGAATGCGGCTACTCAGGCGCTGGGCCAGGGCGATGAGGCGGTGGGTTGTACCTCGCAGCGGGTCGCTGTCCTGGATCAGGATGCGGATGTCCGCGTGGCGACTGCTACGAGCCAGCCGGGAGATGGGTTCCACCACCGCCGGGGTGTCGAAGATCGCCGGATCCAGGTGCCGGCTGGTGACCCAGAGGCTGCGCCGGCCCTGTTCCGCCATGCGTTGCACGGCCAGGCACAGCTGATCGGGCGTCTCCAGTGTGATATCGCCGTCGGTGCGGCCGAGCAGATAGCGTTCCGGGTGTTCCATCAGGGGTTGAGCGGAGGTGGTGTACATGATGGAGGCCTCCAAACGATAAGACCCGCACGGGGCGGGTCTTGAGCAACAGGCCCACCGAAAGTGGGCGCTGCTGCGGATCGATCATCCGGGACTGGATCAGCCGCGGGCAACCCAGGCGGTGCACCAGCCGTCGGCGGCCACGACCTTGCCGGGGAATACGGCGCAGGGGCCCCACTCTTCCTGGCTGGGATCGTTGTACAGCAGGCAGTTGGAGCAGTACTGACCTTCAACTTCGGACTGGTGCACGTACTGCAGGGCCTGGGCCTCGGCAGATTCGGGATCCAGGCGCTCGGCGGCTGCGGCAGTGGTGGTCCAGCCCAAGCCGGCGACGGGCACGGCCACCAGGCCGGCGACACCGAACTTCAGGAAGCTTCTACGGCTAAGGTCTTGCTTCTTCATTCTCTTTTACTCCTAGCGTCTCGCGATGATATCAACGGGGGCCGGCGCGGGGTTCTCTGCCCTGATCATCCGGTGATCCCGATTAAGCGGGCTGGGCCCGTCTTGCTGTCAGCCTTCGGTCACTGATAAAAATCATTCCCGATGGCCTTATCTTTATTCTGGTAAGTATCCAATAAACGGCGCCTGAGGGCTAGTCTTGACGGGAAAATCGTTACCCGGATGGCGGCCCCTCTGGAGAGGGATTCGTCAACTCGTGTTGTCGTCACTCCGACGAAAGAACAGTGTCACCTCACCCAGGCGGATGCCGAACTTGCTCATCACCGCGCGGTTCACCAGCACGCCGTCCTCGTGCATGAACATCCAGTCGTCGAAATTCACCCGCCAGATACGACCGCTGATGGGCAGGCGCAGGACATAGGTGAAATTGAAGGCCTGTCCGCAGAGCTTGCCCTTGGCTGTCCCCTCCACATCGTCGGCGCGACCCTCGTAGTGCTGGGCATCCAGGCGCTTGAGACGCCAGACGCGTCGATCCTTCTCGCCATCGTCGTAGACGAAATCCTCTTCCAGCACCAACTCATCTCCCTCCACATGTCCCAGGATGTCCACGGTGAACTGGCGATGCACCGTGCCAAATCGATCCTGAAACAGGCCCCAGGCCTTCACCTGACCATCGAAATAGGCCTCCAGGTCAAGGGTGGGCTTGCGGTCTTTGAATGCCTCGATCTTCATGGCTCACCTCCAGGGTGACGGCGACTGAATCATCAGGCGGGCGCTTCCAGCACGGCGTGCATCAGATCCGTGTTGCGGGAGCGGAAGCCCGCCTCGCAATAGGCCAGGTAGAACTCCCAGGTGCGCAAAAAGCGCTCGTCATAGGAGCCCAGGGAGAGAATCGCGCTGGATTGTTCCTGAACACGCTGGTACCAGCGGTCCAGGGTGCGGGCATAATGCTCTCCATGAAATTCTCGGTGACGAAGGGCCAGCCCGGCCTTGTCCGCGCATTCGCTGAAGATATCCACCGTGGGCAGCATGCCGCCGGGGAAGATATACAGTTGAATGAAATCTGCGGCGCGGCGGTAATAGCCGAAGGCACCCTCGTCAATGGTGATCACCTGCACGGCGGCACGGCCTCCGGGCTTGAGGCTCTTGCGTACCGTCTCGAACCAGGTGGGCCACCAGCGCTCGCCCACCGCCTCGAACATCTCGATGGACACCACGTGGTCAAATTGTTCGCTCACATCCCGGTAGTCCTGCAGGCGCAGATCCACGCGGTCGGCCAGGCCCGCCGCCTCCAGCCGTGCCTGGGCATAGTCCAGCTGCTCCCGGGAGAGGGTGACACCGGTCACCCGGTGGCCCTGGCGGGCGGCGTATTCGGCAAAGCCGCCCCAGCCACAGCCGATTTCCAGGATGTGTGAACCGGGAGCCGCGTCCAGGTGTTCCAGCAGGCGGGCGTACTTGCGTTGCTGGGCGGCCTCCAGGGGTTCATCTTCCTTCTCCAGCAGGGCGCAGGAGTAGGTCATGGTCTCGTCCAGCCACAGGCGGTAGAAATCGTTGCCCAGGTCGTAGTGGAACGAGATGTTGCGGCGGCTGCCATCGCGGCTGTTGGCGCGGAACTGGTGGCGAAGGAAATCTGCCACCCGTGACCAGAAGGCGCTGTAGACCAGACTGCGGATATATTCCTGATTGACCGACCCCATGGCCAGCAGGGCCTGCAGGTCCGGCGTGTCCCAGTCTCCCACCATATAGCCCTCACCCAGGCCCACCAGGCCCCGGGACAGCAGGCGCCGCAGCAGGACGCCCGGGCGGTGGATCCGGATGGTGCCACAGCCACCGGGGTGCGTGCCCTGAACCCGATGTTCGCTGCCATCGGGGCCGATCACCCGCAACTCCCCCGAGTGCAGGCCCCGCAGCCGCCGTAGCAGAAAACGCATGGCAAAGCCGCCGGTGCGGGCGCCCAGGGTACGGGGCTGGGTGGGTGTCTGTTCCACGGACATCAGTTCATCTCCTCTGAGGATGAGCTGGGCTTGCTGTAGTACTTGCCGCCTTTCCACCAGATCTTCAGGGCCTGCCAGTGAATGCCGAAGATCACCTTGAAGGTCATCAGGGGCATGGTGGCCACGGCCTTGAGCAGCTCGCGGTCACTGAGTGGACGTGCATGACCTGTCTGGCTGGCGGCCAGCATGAGTTTGGACCGCTGATATTCATGGATGAGAACACTCAGACCCTGTCCCGGTTCCGACAGCCGGAACTGATAGCGTGCATCCATCTCGATGAAGGGGGAGACGTAGAAGTGCTTGTCCTGGCTGGCACGCACCGGCCAGTCCAGGGGTTGATCCCCGTTGTGGAGGACATAGTGATGACAATCCCCGAGGGTATTGCTCACTTCGCAGATGATGGCCCGCAGGCTGCCGTCCCGGTGCAGGCAGTAGAAAAGGCTCAGGGGATTGAAGACGTAGCCCAACACCCGTGGGAATGCCAGCAGGAAAATGCGACCACCCTCCAGGTCCACGCCCGCCTGGGCCAGTTGCGTTTCTGCCCAGGGGCGCAGCGGGGTGCCGTCGCGGGCGCCATGGTCGCGATCATCCAGGCTCAGGAGATTGAAGCGGTTCACCGACAACAGCCGGAGTCGTCGATCCAGGGCGTTTAGCCGGTCCACGTCCACCACCAGGCTGAAGACCCGGTAGACGAAGCGGTAATCCACGGGAAACAGCCGCCGGTGCATGACCCGGGTGCGGTAAAGGCGTCCATCCTCCATGTCCGCCAGGCCCATGGGGGCTCCGGGGTCTCCTTCGGGAAGGCTCATGACGCCTCCGTTCCGACCGCGCCAGCTGGTTGCGCCGCCTCGTCACCGGTGGCCTCGCGGGGGATGCTCCAGGGCGGTGAGACGCCCAGGCGTCCGGCGATCTGAATGGCCGAGCGCAGGCCGTCCTCGTGGAAGCCGTATCCCGTCCAGGCGCCACAGAACCAGATGCGGTCGGCACCTTGCAACTCCGGGAGCTGCTTCTGGGCCTCCATGGCGCGCTGGTCGAACACCGGGTGATGGTAGCGGATCTCCCGGATGATGGTCTCCTCCCGCGGCTCGATCAGCGGGTTGAGGCTCACCAGGTAGTCCCTGGATTCATCCAGGGCCTGTAGCCGGTTCATCCAGTAGGTGACCGAGACGGCATTGGCCGGGGAATCGGCGGTACGCTGTCGGGCCATGTAGTTCCATGATGACCATACCCGCTTCATGCGCGGCATCAGGCGCACGTCGGTATGCAGCAGGGTGCGGTTGGGCTGGTAGGTGAAGCACTGCAAAATCCGGGATTCGGCCTCGGTGGGATCCTCCAGCATGCCCAGCACTTCATCGGCGTGGCAGCCGAACACCACCTGGTCGAACGCGTGTTCTCCCTGGTCATCGGTGATCACCCGTATCTGCCCCTCCTGACGCTGGACGGCCACGACCCGACGATTCGCATGCACGCCTTCGGGCAGGGCCTTGAGCATTTGCCGGACGTACTCGCGACTGCCCCCCTTGACCGTGTGCCACTGGGGGCGGTCGGCCAGGTCCAGGAGCCCATGGTTGGAGAAGAAGTTGAGGAAGGACTCCAGGGGGAAATCCAGCATGCGGTGGGTGGGGCAGGACCAGATCGCAGCCGCCATGGGCAGCAGGTAATCATCGCGAAAACCTGGGCCGTAACGTTCCTGAATCAGGTACCCGCCCAGCGTCACCTGGGGCACGTCGCCACTCTGGAGCAGGGCCTTGCCGGTGCGGTTGAACCGGAGGATGTCCCGCAGCATGCGCAGGAACCGGGGGTTGAACAGATTGCGACGCTGGGCGAACAGGGTATTCAGGTCCGAACCCGCGTACTCCAGCCGACCGCCGCCCACGGAGGCCGAGAAGGACATATCGGTGGGTTGCGACTCAATGCCCAGATGGGCGAACAGGGCCTTGAGGTGGGGATAGTTGCGGTGATTGAAGACCATGAATCCGGTATCCACCCCGCGCGGGCCCTGATCCCCGGGGACATCGACGGTGTTGGTGTGGCCGCCGATGTAATCATTCTTCTCGAATACTGTCACATCATAGTGTCGTGACAGCAGCCAGGCGCTGGCCAGTCCCGAGATCCCTGCGCCGATGACGGCGATGCGTTCGCGAGCCATGTGATTCCCCTAGTCCTGAAAAGGATACTTATACATTAACTGTACAAGCTTTGATTTTTATTGTACAAGGTTTTTGAGAGCGCTGCTTTTCAATCGAGTGCTCAAGATTGTGACCATACGATGGTGGCAAGACCCGGGACAAGAGCGCTGCGGGACAGGGTTGCGCCGCCGCGGTCATGAGAGGATGGAACGGTCCAACATACATGCTGTCACCTGCACGGAGAAAAGGCCATGACAAAGACGGTCACGAAGATTGCCGGGGGCAAGGAGCCGGTGGAGGCTCATGAGCCCATGTCGGCTGATGAACTTGCCGAACACTATCGGCTGATGCTCGAAGGGCTGGGGGAGGACCCGGGTCGCGAGGGGCTCCAGGGCACGCCACTCAGGGCCGCCAAGGCCATGCAATACCTCACCAGTGGCTATCATCAGTCCCTTGAAGAATTGGTGAACGGGGCGCTGTTCGCCTCCGACAGCGATGAAATGGTGCTGGTCAAGGACATCGAACTGTATTCGCTCTGCGAGCATCATTTGCTGCCCATCATCGGCAAGTGCCATGTGGCCTATATCCCCGATGGCAAGGTGATCGGCCTGTCAAAGATTGCCCGCATCGTGGACATGTTCGCCCGGCGCCTGCAGATCCAGGAGAGCCTGACCCGGGAGATCGCCCAGGCAGTGATGGACGTCACCGGCGCGCGGGGCGTGGGCGTGGTGGCCGAGGCCAGGCACATGTGCATGATGATGCGTGGGGTGGAAAAGCAGAATTCCGCCATGCTCACCTCGGTGATGCTGGGTAATTTCCGGGACGACGCCCGCACCCGCTCGGAGTTCCTGGAACTGATCCGCCGCAGCCATTGAGGAGGTTTCGGGTTTGCCTCGGGTATTCGGCCACAAGGGGTGAGGGCTATGACCACTGCACTGATCTGGTTCAGGCGGGATCTGCGCCTGGCGGATAACCCCGCGCTCATGGCGGCCCTGGACTCGGCCGAGCGTATCGTGCCCGTGTACATCCATGCCCCGGAGGAGGAAGGGGGCTGGGCGCCGGGTGGGGCGTCGCGCTGGTGGCTGCATCATGGCCTGGCTCGACTGGGCCAGGATCTGGCCGAACTCGGGGCACCACTGGTGATTCGCACCGGCCCCAGCCTGGAAACCCTCCAGGATCTGATCCGCGAGACCGGCGCGTCTCATGTGCACTGGAATCGGCTCTATGAGCCGGACATCATCCACCGGGACACCCGCATCAAGCAGGCCCTGCAGGCGCAGGGTGTGCAGGCGCGCAGTTTCAATGGGGCACTGCTCCTGGAGCCATGGGCGGTGCAGAACCGCTCGGGCGACCCCTACCGGGTGTTCACTCCCTACTGGAAAGCCTGTCAGGCCCAGGGGGCCCTGGAAGTCAGTCTGCAGCCCCGGCCCGGGCGGCTGATGTCGGCGTCGGAAGACTGCCGCGGCGAGGCCCTGGAAAGCCTGGGGCTGTTGCCCACCATTTCGTGGGATGCGGGACTGGCCGAGGCCTGGACGCCGGGGGAGGAGGGGGCTCACACGGCCCTGGAGGGTTTCCTGGATCACGCCCTGGCCGATTATGGGGAAGCCCGTAACCTGCCTGATCGGGTCGGTACGTCCCGCCTTTCACCGCATCTGCACTTTGGGGAGATCAGCCCCCGGCAGGTGGTTCACGCCTGTCAGCGGGCGGTGGCTCAGGGTCGGCACCGGGGAGCAGATGCCTCGGTGAAGGCCTTTCTCGGTGAGGTGGGCTGGCGCGAGTTCGGGCATCATCTGCTGTTTCACTTCCCCCACACGCCCTTGAATCCCCTGGACACCCGTTTCGAGGATTTCCCCTGGCCACCTCAAGATGACGACGCCCTGCAGGCCTGGCAACAGGGCCGTACCGGCCTGCCCATCGTGGATGCCGGGATGCGCGAGTTATGGACCACCGGCTGGATGCACAATCGGGTTCGCATGATCACCGCCTCGCTGCTCACCAAGAATCTGCTCATCCACTGGCGCGAAGGCGCCCGCTGGTTCTGGGATACCCTGGTGGACGCGGACCTGGCCAGCAACACCCTGGGCTGGCAATGGACGGCCGGCTGCGGGGCGGATGCTGCCCCCTATTTTCGCGTGTTCAACCCGGTGCTCCAGGGAGAGCGGTTTGACCCCAAAGGCGACTACGTGCGTCGCTGGGTGCCGGAACTCAAGAATCTGCCGGACAAGTACCTGCACAAGCCCTGGCAGGCCCCGGAATCCGTGTTGCGTGGCGCTGGCGTCCGACCTGGACGGGATTATCCGCGACCCATCGTGGATCTGGCGGTCAGTCGCCGCGAGGCCCTGGCGGCCTGGGAGACCCTGCGTCAATCCGCGTGAGCCGAGCGCAGATGGGCTTCCAGTTGACGCGTGGCCTGCCAGGGGTCGCGCTCCAGGGGAATCAGGCCGGCCCCCGTCAGGGCACGGCGGTGTTGATGGGCGCTGGGGCCGGCGGCCAGCACCGGGCTGTTGATCCTGCCCGACCAGGACGGCAGTCCCCGGGTGAGCAGGTCGCGGGACAGACGGTCCTCTCCTGCCAGGATCAGGCCCCGGGCCGGAACCTGATTCATGGTGGCCTCCAGGGTGTCCAGGGTGACGGGGCCGGCCAGCCACAGCACCCGCAGGCCCTGGGTGGCGGCCAGCAGGGCCAGCATGTCCAGGTCCAGGGCTTCGCCCTGCTCCGGGAAGGGCGCAAGGACCAGGACCGGCCCCTGGGCATGACTCAGTTCGTGACGAAATCGGGACGCCAGGGTGTAGCGGGCCCAGCCCTGGAAGAAGGCCCGGGCGGCGGCTGACAGAGGCGTATCCCCGACCCGATCCCGCAGCGCCGTATGGGCGGGCCAGAGCAACTGGGGGATGACCTGTTGCACCGGGAAGATCGACATGGCGTCGGCGTAAACCCGCTCCAGGGCGTGGCTGTCGAATTGCAGGGCTGCAGCCGTCAGTCGTGCCTGATAGTCGGCCCAGGCAGAGGAGGGGCCATGGCCCGGGGTGCCTTGCGTGGGCGTTGATGGGTCGGGGGCATCCAGCAGCTTACCCACCTGGCCGATGGAAATGCCCTGATCCAGCAGTTCGAGCACCTGGCGGATGCGATCAATGTCGCCGGTGCTGTAGAGTCGATGTCCCTTGGGTGTGCGTTGCGGACGGATCAGCCCGTGACGCCGTTCCCAGGCACGCAGGGTGACCGGGTGCACTCCGGTCATGGAGGTGACCGTGCGGATGGGGAACAGCCCGTCAGTCTCGGGCGGCGAGACCTTGGCTGGGGGTGTCGGCGTCATGTCGTGATTGTACAACCGTTGTATAATTTTTGTGTAGCCTCGAGCGAGGCGGGAGGGTATCGGGTCATGGCAGAGCAGACGCAAATGAACGGTGCGGCCACGAACACTGCCGGGGTCGTGTGGCTGGTGGGGGCCAGTACCGGCATCGGCCGTGCCCTGGCCTTGCGCCTGGCCGCCGCTGGCTGGTGTGTGGCGGTCACCTCCCGTAGTCGGGACAAGCTGGAGGCGCTGGCCGCCGAGGCCTCCGGGCCCGGGCGCATCCAGGCCTTTCCCGGAGATGTCACCGACGATGCCGGGCTCAAGACCCTGGTGGAGGAGATCGAGGCCCATGCGGGGCCGGTGGATATGGCCATCCTCAATCAGGGGGACTACCAGCCCATGGGGCTGGAGGAGTTCGATCCCGCCCTGTTCAAACGCATCGCGGACATCAATTACCTGGGCGTGGTGAATGGGCTGGCTGCGATCATGCCGCCCATGATCCAGCGCGGCCGTGGCCAGATCCTGGTCACCGCCAGTCTGGCCGGATACCGGGGCCTGCCTCGGGCTGCCCCGTATTCCGCCTCCAAGGCGGCAGTGATCAATCTGGCCGAGTCCCTGCACCCGGAGCTGGCACAAAAGGGGGTGAGCCTGAGGCTGATCAATCCCGGTTTCGTGAAAACGCCCATGACCGACAAGAACCAGTTCAAGATGCCGTTTCTCATCGAGACCGACGCAGCGGTGGATGCCATCATGAAGGGGCTGGACCGCAAGGGGTTCGAGATCAGCTTCCCCAGGCCCTTTGCCATCATCATGAAGACCCTGCGCCTGCTACCCTATGCTGTATTCCTGCGACTCACCGGGAGGATGGTGAAAACATGAAGGATGTCATGGAGGCCTCGGCACGCCGCTATGCCGGTTTCTTCACTCATCTCAAGGAAACGGATCTGGATCGGCTGGGCGAGGTCTTCACGCCCGACGCCCGTTTCAAGGATCCCTTCAACGACGTGAGCGGGCTGGACGGGATCGAGATGGTGTTCCGCCACATGTTCCGCAACTGTCCGGAGCCGCGCTTTTACATCCACGCCTGGGCGGTGAAAGACAACACCGCCTATTTTCACTGGCGTTTCACCGACCGGGAAGACAACGGCGTGAGCGGCATGCGTCTGGATGTGGATGGCATGAGTCGGGTGCTCTTCAATGATTCCGGTCTCGCCATCAGTCATGTGGATTACTGGGATGCGGCCGAATATCTTTATGAACAGATCCCTGTCCTGTCGGCAGCCATCCGGTTCGTGAAGCGCCGTATCACGGCCTGAACCGGCCCCGCCTCCGGCGGGGCCGGTGGCTGCATCCTGGAGCGTCAGGTCAGAACGTCAGGGCCTCGCGCACGATCTCATCGAGCAGATCTTCCACGGCCTGCAGGGCCTGGCGGGCGTCCGCGTCCTCCAGCAGCGCCGGTCGCCGATAACCCAGGTGGATCACGCCGGGTTCGTCCACGGTCTCATACACGGCCACCACGTAGGGACAGAAGACGATGTTGTGGGGGTCGGTCTCCATCATCTGCCGCGACAGCCCGGCACTGCAGAATTCCAGGGCCTGGGCGTGCTTGAACAGGGCTTCTCCCCCCACATCCGCCCCCGTACGCGCGAGCATGGCACCGATATGGGCCACATTGTTGATGACGATGCCTCGGTCGACGATGGCCATCTCCAGGGCCTCCCGATACCATTCGAAATCCCCTTCGATACTGTAGACGCGCATGTGCTCGGTGTCCCGATGCGGTTCCGCGGCGTGAATGGGGGCGGCGAGGATGAGGGCCATGAGGGTGGCCAGGACAATGAGGGGGCGTGGCATGGTGGTCGGCTCCTTGATCGGATCAGATCGGTTTGACTTGCAACTTCGGTCAGTTCATTCGTGCTCATAGTAATGACCGGCATGCAGGAAGCGGCGGCTCCAGTAGGGGTTATCCAGGCGCTCCGTGCTCACCGGGCGTCCGCTGGAGGGGGCGTGGACGAACTGACCGTCGCCGATGTAGATGCTCACATGGCTTGGGCCTGAGCCCTTGGTGCGGAAGAACAGCAGGTCACCGGGCTCCAGTGAGCGCGGCGATACCCTCTGGATCTGGCCACTTTGCTCGCGGGCGGTGCGGGGCACGGAAAGGCCGATGTGTCGATGGGTGTACCAGACCAGACCGCTGCAATCGAAGCCCTCGCGGGGGGATTGGCCACCATACTGGTAGGGGGTGCCCACCTGGTTGAGCGCGGAGAACACCACCCCTGCACGTTGTTCGGACAGCGACTCGGAGTGGCTGGGCGCCAGTGAAGCCTCCGGGCGCTCCGGCGTCGCGCCACAGGCCATCAGGGCCATGCCGAGTGTCAGGACGATCGCTCCCTGGAGGGAGCGGGCCCTGCTGACGGAGATCCGGCCGCGCCCTGTGGCCCGCAGGGTCATCTGCCCGGACCGGCGGGCCCGCCCGCGTCGTTTGCGGTCGGTGCCAGGGCTTCCTGCACCTGCTGAAGCGGGAGCGGGGCAGTGGTGTCGATGGTGATCACCGGTTCGGCGGGCAGCAGCGGCTCGTGGCTGTCCAGTTGATGGTTGACCACGCTCATGTCGGCATCGGAGGCATCATCTCCGGCGCGGGCGCGCTCGGCAATATGGGTCCGTAACTGTTCTGGGTCGGCCCGGTAGTCCAGTACCCGGAAGGGCATTCCACGGGTTCGGGCCAGCTCGGCAAAGCGCGCCCGCTGGGCCGTCTTGAGGAAGGTGGCATCCACGATCACCGGATAGCCGGCCTCCAGCACCTCCACGGCCAGCTCACTCAGTCGCCCATAGGTTCGTTCCGTCAGGTCCGGTGAATACAGGCCCTGGTTCGTCCCGTTGCTGCGCCGCTCGGTGGGACGGATGCCGGACATGCGCTTGCGTTCCACATCAGAGCGCACACGGATGGCATCAACCGCTTCCATCAGCGGCTGACTCATGGTGGTCTTGCCACTGCCGGAAAAGCCATGATTGATAAACAGGGCCTTGCCACGGGGTTTTGTGAAACCCTCTGCCAGGTCCAGGTAGGCGTGGCATTCCCCGGTAAGCCTCTCCCGATCGCCCTCAGGTAGTTCGTTCTGCCCCAGCCGGATCACTGCCACCTTGGCCCGCACCATGGCTCGGTAGGCCTGATAAAAATCCAGGAGGCGCATGCCCCGGTAGTCTCCCGTGTGTTCCAGCCAGATATTCAGAAAACGATTGGCATGGGCCGGGGCGCCTCGATCCTTGAGGTCCATGGTGAGGAAGGCCACTTCGCTGACGATGTCGATCCAGCGCATGAAGGGGTTGAACTCGATCCCGTCGAACAGCGTGGGCTCATCATCCACCATGGCCATGTTGCCCAGATGCATGTCCCCATGGCATTCGCGGATGAAGCCGCGCTGCTTGCGCTCCATCAGCAAAGGCCGGAGTTCCTCAAAGCGCGCCAGGGTCCAGGTTTCCACACGTTCCAGTTGCGCCAGCCGCTCGGTATCGTTGAGCAGCTTGCGGATCTGCTCGAAGTTCTGCTGCATGGGTTGGAGGACCTTCTCCGGTTCCCCGTAGTCGCTCTCCGGCGGGGCCACGGCGATCCGTTCATGGAAGGTGGCCACCCGACGGGCCATGTTTTCCATGAGCTCGATGGAAAGGTGGCCCTCGGACTGCAGATGGTCCAGCATCAGCGAGGTGTCGAAGCGTTTCATGCGCACGGCATACTCGAAGGGTGCATCCGGGCCATTGAATACCGGTGCCTCCGGGCTGCCGGAGAAGGCCACCAGGTCGTCGTAGATCCGGGGGGCGAGGCGTCGGTTCAGGCGCAGTTCCTCTTCACAATAGAACCGACGACGCTCCAGTTGCGTGAAGTTCAGAAAGCCCAGGTCCAGAGGTTTCTTGATCTTGTAGGCGAAATCGCCGGCCAGCAGCACCGTGGAGATGTGAGTCTCGATGCGTTCCACCTCATCCACGGGATGGGGATACGCATCGGGCTGCTCAAGGGTGCGGATCAGTCGCCGCTGTAGGGTCTGTTGATCGGTCATGATTGTGTGATGGGGCTTCGACCGCAAGGGGGCCTGAGTGGGTATAGTGTAGTGGAACCTCAAGAATCCTACCCGATCCCACGACCATGGCAAAACGAACCACCCGGCGCGCGGCGCCCAGGAAGGACAGCAAGGACAGCAGCAAGGAAGGCAAGTCCACTTCCCGGCGCCGATCGGGAAACCGGTCGTCCCGCAGCAAGCGCCGCAGTCGCCGCCGTTCCCGGCTGGGCATCGCGCTGGCGTTCACTGCCCTGCTGGGGCTGGGGACCCTGGTGGGGTTGGGGGGCTATACCCTGCATCTGGATCAACAGATTCGCTCCCAGTTCGAGGGCAAACGCTGGTCACTGCCGGCCCGGGTGTTCGCCCGTCCGCTGGAGATCTATGTGGGCCTGGATCTGGACCGCGAGACCCTGGAGCAGGAACTGCAGTTGTTGCATTACCATCCTGGGCAAGAGGGCGGCGGACGTTATGCCCGCCGGGGTGACAGCCTGGTCCTCAATACCCGTGGATTTCCCTTTGCCGATGGCTACGAGCCGGCGCGCAGCGTGCGCGTGTCCTTCAGTGATGGCCGCGTGAGCGGGCTTGAGGACCTGGAGCAAGGCAACTCGCTACCCCTGCTGCGCCTGGAACCGGCGCTGATCGCCAACATCTATCCCAGCCACGGCGAGGATCGCCTGCTGGTGCAACTGGACGACGTCCCCGAGGAACTGATTCGCACCCTGCTCACGGTGGAGGACCGCAAGTTCTACGAACACCGGGGCGTGGACCCGGCGGGCATCGCCCGGGCGGCCCTGGCCAACCTGCGGGCGGGGCGCACCGTACAGGGTGGCAGCACCCTGACCCAGCAGTTGGTGAAAAACTACTTCCTCACCCATGATCGCAGTTGGGGGCGCAAATTCAACGAGGCCATCATGGCCCTGTTGCTGGAGTGGCGCTACGACAAGGACGAGATCCTCGAGGCCTATCTCAATGAGGTCTTTCTGGGGCAGGACGGCATGCGGGCCATCCATGGGGTGGGCATGGCCAGTCAGTTCTATTTTCAGCGTCAGCTGAGTGAACTGGGCACCGCCGAGATGGCTCTGCTGGTGGGCATCATCCGTGGCCCAAGTTTCTATGACCCACGCCGCCGGCCCGAGCGGGCCATGGAACGCCGCAATCTGGTACTGGCCCTGCTGAAGTCGGAGGGCCACCTGGAGAGCGATCAGGCTCGCGCAGCGCGGGAGCGCCCGCTGAACGTCAGCGCCAATCCGCCGTCCGGAGTGACGCCGTTCCCGGCCTTCGTACAACTGCTCAGAGATCAGCTGCGTCGGGATTACCGGGACGCGGACCTTCAGGAAGAGGGCCTGCTGATCTTCACCACCCTGGACCCCATCAAGCAATTGGCCACGGAGCAGGCACTGGTGCGCCGTCTGGCGCGTCTGGAACAGGGCCGGGGGCTGCCCGAGGGAAGTCTGCAGGGCGCCGTGGTCTTGACTCGCCCCGACAACGGTGAAGTGCTGGCCGTGGTGGGGGATCGCCAGGTGCGCCAGGCTGGTTTCAACCGGGCGCTGCAGGCCCGCCGACCCGTGGGGTCGGTGATCAAGCCGATGGTTTACCTGGCGGCCCTGTCCCATCCGCATCGCTATTCACTGGCCACACTCCTGGAGGACGAGGCCTTCACCGTGGAACTGGATAATGGCGACACCTGGACGCCGCGCAATGCCAGTCGCGAATTTTATGGACAGGTGACCGCTCAGGAATCCCTGGTGCGCTCCTACAACGTGGCCACCACCCGCCTGGGCATGGACCTGGGCGTGGGGCGGGTGGTGGAACAGATCCGGCGTCTGGGCATCAGGCAGGACCTGCCCGCCTATCCTTCGCTGTTGCTGGGTGCCGTGGACATGAGTCCGCTGGAGGTCACCGGCCTGTATCAGGGCCTGGCCTCCGGGGGGTACCACGTGCCCCTGCGTGCCATCCGCGAGGTCATGGACCGTGAAGGGCAATTGCTGCAGCGTTACTCCCTGTCGCTGCGCCAGGCGGCGGACGAGAAGGCCGTCTATCTGGTGACTGCGGCCCTGCACGAGGTCACCCGCAGCGGCACCGGCCGCAGGCTGCAATCCAGTCTGCCCGAGGGGCTGGCCGTGGCCGGCAAGACCGGCACCACCGGGGAGATGCGGGATGCCTGGTTCGCCGGCTACAGCGGCGACGCCCTGGCCGTGGTCTGGGTGGGCCGGGATGACAATCAGCCCATGGGGCTGACGGGTTCCAGCGGGGCGCTGCCGGTGTGGAGTGATGTGATGCAGGCCGTCTCCCGCCGCGGCCTGATGCCCTCGGTCCCGGAAGGGGTGGCCTGGCGTCTGATTGACGCAGAAACCGGCCTGCTGGCCGAGGAAGATTGCGAAACCGCCCAGTGGATGCCCTTCATCGACGGCTCTGCACCCATGCAGCGCTCGGAGTGCGGGGTGCAAACGCCACCGCAGGAGGCGTCTCAACCCCGGTGGTTGTTTGGAGGGGGACAGTGAGGGTTTGGGCTCACTGTTAAGGCGATGATGGAATCTGCATCGTCACACAATGCAGACTCCCGAACTGGCGGATCAGCGCCCGGCAGTCGATGCCGATAACCTCCCGCTCCGGAAACACACCCGCCAGCGCCTCCAGTGCCACCTCGTCGTTGGGGTCGTTGTAGGTGGGTACCAGCACGGCCCCGTTGATGATCAGGAAATTGGCATGCGTGGCGGGCAGGCGCTGCCCCTCCTGGTTGTGGATGGGGGCCGGCAGGGGCAGGGGGATCAGACGGTAAGGGTGCCCCTGGGGCGTGCGCAGGGCCGCCAACTCGCGGGTCATGGCCAGCAACGGGCCGTGATGCGGGTCCTCCGGGTCTTCGCACACCACATGGGCAATGGTATCCGGGCTGCACAGGCGGGCCAGGGTATCCACATGGCCGTCGGTGTCGTCCCCCTCCAGATGGCCATGTTCCAGCCACAGCACCCGTTGTGCACCCAGTTCACGTTCGAGCATCGCCTCCACAGCCGCGGCGTCCAGACCCGCATTGCGCGAGGGTGTCATCAGGCAGCAGCGGGTGGTCAGTATCGTCCCCAGGCCATCGGATTCGATGGACCCTCCCTCCAGGACAAAATCCACCGGTCGCAGTGCACGCTCGCCGAAGACCCCCTGATCATGCAGACGGGCGGTGATGCGATTGTCCGCGTCGGCGGGATACTTGCCCCCCCAGCCGTTGAAGGTGAAATCCAGCATGACCGGGGTGTCGTCTTCCAGGATGGTCAGTGGGCCATGGTCCCGGGCCCAGGTATCATTCCCTGGTGCCAGGGCCGTGGTCACCCGCCGCATGTCCACCTGGGACTGGGCCAACTCGCGACAGACGTGAATCTCGTGGTCCTCGTCCCGGCAGGCCACGATAAGGGATTCCCGGCGGGTCACCTCCCGGGCGATGCGTGCAAACACATCCTCTCCCTCGGGCAGAATGGGGGCCCAGTCGGAATCCTCATGGGGCCAGGTGAGCATCACGCCATCCTGCGGCGCCCACTCAGGGGGAAGGATTCGTCTCATGGGGGGACTCGAGTGGGAAGCTGTCAGTGTCGCGGCAGATCGACGCGGTCGGCATCCACCACGGTATGAATGACGTGATGGCCCTCGAACACCACCGAGAAGCCATCATAATCCCAGCGGGTGATGGGCGGCTGGCCCACCGTCGGGTGGCGGGTGAGGGGCTCGCCGAAGCGTTGCACCACCGTGCGCTGGTGCATGCCACGCACCGGCTGCTCGGGCTTTTCCAGCACCTGGGGTTGCCCGCTGGGCAGCATCAGGATATCCGCCGACGCCGCAGGAGCCAGGCACAAGGCAATCACCAGGCTTGCGCATGAGGCGGACAATCTGGACATCATGGACTCCAGCGAAAGAAACATGACCTCAATATATCACCGGCCCCCCGGGGAGAAAACATGATCCTGCCCGCCCCCCTCATTCCTGGCACCCTGCAAAGACGCTACAAGCGCTTCCTGGCCGACGTCACCCTCGACGATGGCCAGGAAATCACCGCTCATTGTCCCAACACCGGCTCCATGATGGGCTGCATGGAACCCGGCGCCCGGGTCTGGCTCAGCCGCAGCGATGATCCCAAACGCAAGTGCCCCCACACCTGGGAACTGGTCCAGGCACGGGAAGGCGTCCTGGTGGGCATCCACACCGGTCGCAGCAATGCCCTGGTGGAAGAGGCCATTCGCAGCGGCCACCTGCCCACACTGGCCAACCCCACCGAGCTGCGCCGGGAAGTGCGCTACGGCCGAAACCGCAGCCGCATCGATCTCTTGCTCACCCTGGACGACACACCCTGTTATGTGGAAGTGAAGAATGTGACTGCAGCCGTGGACAACGGAGTCGCCCTGTTTCCCGACGCCGTCTCCACCCGGGGCACCCGCCACCTGCAGGAACTCATGGCCATGGTGGAAGAGGGGCATCGGGCCGCCCTGGTCTTCTGCGTGCAGCGTGAGGATGTCACCCGCGTGCGCCCCGCCGACGAGATCGACCCCGACTACGGCCACTGGCTGCGCCGCGCCGCCGAGTCCGGCGTCGAGATCCTGGCCCTGGGTGCCCGGGTGTCGACCCGGGATATCACACTGCATCGGACCCTGCCGGTGGATCTGGAATAATCGTCTGGCACTTAGGCAGCCCCTGAGGTGTCCGGGGGGCCGCGGGCGGGCGTTCACCGCATGGATGCGGTGGCCGAGCCTACAGGGACGTATTCACGGCGTCCCGCTGGCGGCCCCCCGGACACCTCAGGGGCGGTCGACGTCCCCGACCCGGAAGCGTCAACCCCGAACCCCCGTATCCATCCCACCCAACCTGTGATTTAATCCCGCCATGTTCCGACCCCTGGAAATCTTCATCGGCCTGCGCTACACCCGCGCCAAGCGCCGTAACCACTTCATTTCCTTCATCTCCCTGATCTCCATGCTGGGGATCGCCCTGGGCGTGACGGCACTGATCACCGTGCTCTCCGTGATGAACGGCTTCGAGAAGGAACTGCGCGAACGCATCCTGGGCATGGCCTCCCATGCCACCATCGCCGAATTCGGCGGCCAGTTACGCAACTGGGAAGCCGTCATGGCCCAGGCAGAAGGGGCCGACCGGGTGGTGGGCGTGGCCCCCTACGTGGAAGGCGAAGGCATGTTCTCCAGTGGCCGCCAGGTCAGCGGCGCCATGGTGCGCGGTGTCATCCCCGACCTGGAGGCCCGCGTCTCCCGGGTGGGCGAACACATCATCTTCGGCAGCATGGACGACCTGCAGGCACGCGGCTTTGGCGTCGTCCTGGGCAAGGAACTGGCCCTGGCCCTGGGCGTGGGGATGGGCGATCGGGTCACCCTCATCACCCCCCAGGCCGCCGTCACCCCCGTGGGCGTGCTGCCCCGAATGCGGCGCCTGAACGTGGTGGGCATCTTCGAGGTGGGCATGTTCGAATACGACCGCAGCACCGCCTTCATCCATCTCGACGATGCCCGGCAGATCTATCAGACCGACGATGCCGTGTCGGGCCTGCGCCTCAAGCTGGACGACATGATGCGCGCCCCCATCATCGCCCGCCAGGTGGCGGCGGAACTGGACGGTCGCTTCTGGGTGAACGACTGGACCCGCCAGCACGCCAACTTCTTCCGTGCCGTGCAGACGGAAAAGACCGTCATGTTCATCATCCTGTCCCTGATCGTGGCCGTGGCCGCCTTCAATATCGTCTCCACCCTGGTGATGGTGGTCATCGACAAGCAGGCCGATATTGCCATCCTGCGCACCCTGGGCCTCTCGCCACGCTCCGTGATGGCCGTGTTCATGGTGCAGGGCACCGTGATCGGCGTGGTGGGCACCCTGCTGGGTGTGGCCGGCGGCATCACCCTGGCCCTCAATGTGGAGACCATCGTCCCGGCCATCGAGTCCCTCCTGGGGCAGCAGTTCCTGTCGCCGGACGTGTACTACATCTCCGACCTCCCTTCGGAACTCAATCTCCAGGATGTGGGCCGCATCGGCTCGCTGGCTTTCGCCCTGACCGTGCTGGCCACCCTGTACCCGGCGTGGCGTGCCTCCCGCACCCAACCGGCAGAAGCCCTTCGCTACGAGTGACGAGAGATCGTATGGTGGATTTCGATTTTGATTCCGGCCCGGTGATACGTTGCCAGGGCCTGTCGCGCACCTTCGACGAGGGCGGCCTCACGGTAGAGGTCCTGCGCGGCGTGGATCTGGACGTGCAACCCGGCGAGAAGGTGGCCATCGTCGGCACCTCCGGCAGCGGCAAGAGCACCCTGCTGCACCTGATGGGCGGCCTGGACCTGCCCACGGCGGGCAGCGTGCAGGTCTGGGGGCAGGACATGGCCCGGCTCTCCGACGCCTGGCGAGGGCAGGTGCGCAATCAGCATCTGGGGTTCATCTATCAGTTCCACCATCTGCTGCCTGAATTCACGGCCCTGGAGAACGTGGCCATGCCTCTGCTGATCCGCGGCACCAACCCCAGTGCCGCGGCGGATCAGGCCAGATCCCTGCTGGAACGGGTGGGCCTGAGCAATCGCATGGCCCACAAGCCCGGTGAACTCTCCGGCGGGGAACGTCAGCGCGCTGCCATCGCCCGGGCCCTGATCACCGATCCCAAGGCCGTGCTGGCCGACGAGCCCACCGGCAACCTGGATCGTGGCCGGGCCGAGGAGATCCTCCAGCTCATGCTGCGACTCAACAAGCAATTGCGAACCGCCTTCGTCATCGTCACCCACGACCTGGAACTGGCCCAGCGCATGGACCGGATCATGGTGCTGGAGGGTGGCAATCTGCGGGTCTGGGAAGACAGCGCCGAGACCGCCTGAGCAAGGTTCAGCTATAGAAGCCCCTCTCCCCTGAGGGGAGAGGGGCTCGTAATGTATCTTTCATCATCTGGGGTGCCTCACCACCGTGATGCATGCGAGTTAGCGGGGGCGACGCAGGGTCGGCAGGCGGCGGCGCTTGTCCGCCAGGCGTCTGAGGATGTGCAGGCGCCATAGCAGCCGAATGCTCACATAGCCGGCCAGCCCCGCCACCGTGGACATCAGCAGACTGCCCAGCAGCAGGGGCTGCCAGATCATCAGCAATTCTCCGCTGAACCACGACAGGCTGAACTCGAAGGAAAACCCCCGTGGTGGCTCGCCCATCAGGTAGCGACCGATGGTGTATGCGGTGAGAAAGATGGGTGCCATGGTGAGCGGGTTCGTGATCCACACCAGCAGCACCGCGATGGGCAGGTTCACGCGCACCATCACGGCCACCGCGGCGGCCACCAGCATCTGCATGGGGATGGGCCAGAAGGCCACGAACAGGCCCACCGCAAAGGCGCCCGCCACCGATCTGCGGTTCAGATGCCACAGGTTCGGGTCGTTGAGCACGGCGCCGAACAGCTTCAGGATCTCGAAATCCCGCACCGTGTGGTAACTTGGGAACAGGCTCTTGATGAGCTTTCTCGGCATGGAGTGCTTGAAGTCGTGAGTCGCGGCCCCCGGCCGGCGTTGCGGGGGTGCCTATTATGGATGCTTTTCCAGGGAGTGGAAGATGCAGGGCCGGGCTTTGGTCTTTCTTGCGGGCGTGATGCTGCTGCACAGCCTGGGTGAGTTGCCCGCCCCGGGCTGGGCCTGGCTGCTGCTGGCTTTGCCCATATTTTACCGATTTGCCCCCTCGACGCGATGGCCCCTGTGGGCCATGGCCGGTTTTCTATGGGCCCTGATCCATGCCCACTGGGTGGTGGGACCGTCCCTGGATCCCTCACTATCCGGCCAGGATGTGCGCGTAGTGGGCATCGTCGACAGCCTGCCCGAACCCATGGAGCGCGGTGTGCGTTTCGGGTTTCGCATCGAGTCCGCCAGTGACGACGACTCCACTGCAGCATTGCCCGGGCGGGTTCGGGTGGGTTGGTATGGCCAGGCGCCAGATCTCGCGCCCGGAGAGCGCTGGGCACTCACCCTGCGCCTGCGTCAGCCCAATGGCCTGCGCAACCCGGGCGGATTCGATTATGAGGGCTGGCTCTTTCAGCAGGGCTTCCGGGCCACGGGCTATGTGCGCGACGGGCACACGGCGCGGCGGCTGGGGACGGCGCATTCTCCGGCTCGACACGTGGATCGCCTGCGCGCCGCCGTAGCCGGCCGGATGGACGCGGCACTCGGCGAAGCCGGTTACGGCGGCATCCTCCGGGCCCTGGCCGTGGGGGACCGTTCCGCCATCTCCCAGGCGCAATGGGCCACCCTCATCGACACCGGCACCAACCACCTGATGGCCATCTCCGGCCTGCACGTGGGACTGGTGGCCGGCATGGGGTACGCCATCATGCTCTGGGGGTGGCGGCGTGTCCCGGCGCTGGCCCTGCGCCTGCCGGCCCAGCGGGCCGCCGTCATCGCCGCCCTGATCTGTGCCACCGGTTATGCCGCCCTGGCCGGGTTTGCCGTCCCCACGCAGCGGGCCCTGGTGATGCTGGCAGTGGCGCTGGGTGCTGTCTGGCTGGGCCGCACGGCGCGGCCCTCCCACACGCTGGCCCTGGCACTGATGGCGGTCCTGGTGCTGGACCCCCGTGCCGTGCTGGCACCGGGATTCTGGCTGTCCTTCGCTGCGGTGGCGGTGATCCTTTACGCCGTGGCGGCCCGGGTGGGCCCCATGGGCAAGACCGATGCCCTGCTGCGGGTGCAGTGGGTGGCCGGGGTGGGCCTGCTGCCCCTCACCCTGGTCATGTTCCAGCATGGTTCGCTGATCTCACCCCTGGCCAATCTGTTCGCCGTGCCCTGGGTGAGTTTCGTGGTGGTGCCCCTGGTGCTGGTGGGCGTGGGTCTTTCGCCATGGGTTCCCTGGGCCGCGGAGGCCCTGTGGGGACTGGCCCATCTGGCGGTCTGGGCGCTTTGGCCGGTGCTGGAGCATCTGGCGGACTGGCCGGGCGCCCAGTGGCGAGCCGCACCGCCTGCCTGGACCCTGATACCCGCCTTGCTGGGCCTGGCCTGGTTCATGGCCCCGCGCGCCTGGCCTGCCCGGTGGCTCGGCCTGCTGCTGCTGTTGCCCATGCTCTGGCCGCCCCGGGCAGATCTGGAGCCGGGGGCCTTTCGGGTGGCGATGCTGGATGTGGGGCAGGGTCTGGCGGTGGTGGTCAAGACAGCCGGACACACCCTGGTGTACGACACCGGGCCGCGCTTCAGTCCCCGCTTTGATGCGGGCGAGGCGGCGGTGGTGCCCTACCTGCGACATCAGGGGCGCGACCGGGTCGACGCCCTCATGATCAGCCATGGGGACAATGATCACATTGGCGGCGCCGCCTCCGTGCTATCGCGGCTTTCGGTGAACGCGGTACTCAGCCGGGACCCTGGGCGCCTGGATCACCCCGATAGCATGGAATGCCTCGAGGGCCAGGAGTGGGCGTGGGATGGGGTGGTCTTTCGTGTCCTGCATCCGCCGCCCTTCTGGGGGGATGACAACGAATCCTCCTGTGTGCTCCGTATCCAGGGGTCGGGTGGCAGTGTGCTGCTCACCGGCGATGTGGAGGGCCTGGGGGAGGCCGTACTGGTTCACAGCCATGGTCCGGGTCTGGCCTCGGACGTACTGCTGGTGCCCCATCATGGCGCGGCCACCTCCCTGTCGGAGCCCTTTCTGGATCGGGTGTCGCCGCAGCTGGCACTGGTGAGCACGGGCTTCGAGAATCGCTTCGGACATCCCCATGAGCAGACCCTGGAGCGACTGGAGCGTCGTCGCATCCCGCTCATGGATACCGCGGGGGAGGGTGCCTTTCGGGTGGATGTGCATCCCGACGCCGGTGTGCGGGTCCACCCGGGTTATCGTCATGTGGGGCGACGCCACTGGCATCGCCCCTGACTTCCTTTGCCCGCGATCGCGGGAGTGCAGTATCATGCCCCACGCTTTATCAATCCCTTCCCAACCTAGGACGCCACTAAGTGTTTGAACTGGTCAAGGCCGGTGGCTGGCTCATGCTGCCCATCATCGCCTGTTCCGTGATCGCGCTGGCCATCGTCATCGAAAGGCTCTGGAGCCTGCGTCGCCGCCGGGTGCTGCCCCCGCAACTGGTGGTGCAGATCTGGCAGTGGATTCAGGCCGGTGAGCTGAACGACGCCCGACTGCGCGCGCTGCGCGAGGGGTCTCCGCTGGGCCGGGTCCTGGCCGCCGGGCTGGTCAACCGGCGCAGTTCCCGGGAGGTGATGAAGGAGTCCATCGAGGAGACCGGTCGTCGGGTGGCCCATGAACTGGAACGTTTCCTCAACACCCTGGGTACCATTGCCGCCATCACGCCCCTGCTGGGGCTGCTGGGCACCGTGGTGGGCATGATTCAGGTGTTTTCGGTGATTACCGCCGTGGGCGTGGGCAGCCCGGGTGAACTGGCCGGAGGAATCTCCCAGGCGCTGATCACCACCGCCACCGGCATCTCCGTGGCCGTGCCGGCCCTGATCTTCCACCGCTACTTCCGGGGGCGGGTGGACGAGCTGGTGCTGGACATGGAACAGGAGGCCATCAAGCTGGTGGAAGTGGTCAAGGGTGAACGGGCGCCCACACCCGGGGTGCGGGGCAGTTGAATTTCCGGCGCCGCCAGACCGAGGAGGTGGGGGTCAACCTCACGCCACTGATCGACGTGGTGTTCCTGCTGCTGATCTTCTTCATGGTGTCCACCACCTTCGATCGGCACTCCGTGCTGCAGTTGGAACTGCCCCGGGCCGATGCCACGGAGGAGCAGGCGCTGCCCCGCACCGTGGAACTGGTCATCAATGCCGAGGGGCGCTTCTTTCTGGATGGTGCCGAACTGGTGAATACCCGGCCGGAGACCCTGCGCGCGGCCCTGGGCGAGGTCATCGGCGATGACCAGGAGACCCCACTGGTGATCCGCGCCGATGCCCGCACACCCCATCAGTCGGTGGTCACGGCCATGAACGTGGCCCAGCGTCTGGGCCTGTCCCGCCTGTCCATCGCCACCCTGGGTGGTGAGTCGGAATGAAAAAGCCTCTCCCACCCTCGCAAGCCGCCTATGAGACCTCCGGCTTCCAGGTGTACAAGCGCCTGCTCAGCCATTCCCTTAAATACTGGCGCTACCTGTCCATTGCCGTGCTGGCCATGATCGTCACGGCGGCCACCGAAACGGGTTTTGCTGCATTGATGCGGCCGCTGATGGATGGCAGTTTCGTGGAGCAGGACGAAACCCTGATCCGCTGGATCCCCGTGATCATCCTGGCGATCTTCTTCATTCGCGGGATCGGCGAGTTCCTCTCCAAGTACACCATGAAGTGGGTGGGCCGGCAGGTCATCAAGGAACTGCGCAGCCAGATGTTCCGGCATCTGCTGCAGATGCCCGTGGCCTATTACGACCGCAATACCACCGGACAACTCATCTCCCGCCTCACCTACAACGTGGAACAGGTGGCCAAGGCATCCACCGACAGCATCACCATCCTGATCCGCGATTCGTTCACGGTGCTGGGGTTGCTGGGCTGGATGCTGTATCTCAACTGGAAACTGACCCTCACGGTGCTGATCGTTGCGCCGGCCATCGCTTTCGCCATTGACCGGGTCACCCGGCGGTTCCGCAAGCTGAGCCGCCGCATCCAGGGCTCCATGGGGGATGTCACCCATGTGGCGGGGGAAGTCATGGATGGCTCCCGTGAGGTGAAGATCTTCGGTGGCGAGGCCTACGAGCAGGAGCGTTTTGACGAGATCAACGAGAAGAACCGGCGCCTGCACATGAAAAAGGTGGCCCTGCAGGCCAGCAACATGCCCATCATCCAGTTCTTCGTGGCCATCGCTCTCGCCCTGATCGTCTGGTTGGCCACCCATGAGACCATGATGCAGGACGTGACCGTGGGGACCTTCGTCTCCTTCATCACCGCCATGCTGCTGCTGATGCAGCCCATACAGCGCCTGGTGACGGTGAACGCCACCCTGCAGCAGGGCATCGCCGCCGGCCAGAACATCTTCGGCCTGCTGGATGAACCCCTGGAGGCGGATAACGGAACGCGCACGCTGGAACGGGCCCGGGGCGACATCGAGATCCGTGACCTGTCCTTCAGCTATGACGAGACCAAGGGCAATGTCCTTGAGGACATCAATCTGCAGGTGCGGCCCGGCGAGACGGTGGCCCTGGTGGGTCGCTCCGGTAGCGGCAAGACCACCCTGGTGAACCTGCTGCCCCGGTTCTACGAGCCCCAGCAGGGGGCCATCCTGCTGGACGGCCTGGACATCCGTGAACTGCGGCTGGCGGATCTGCGCAACCAGATTGCCCACGTGGGTCAGCAGGTGACCCTGTTCAACGACAGCATCGCCCACAATATTGCCTATGGCAGCGCGGTGGACCCCTCGGACGAGGAGAAGATCATCGCTGCGGCCGAAGCGGCCCATGCCATGGAATTCATCCAGCGACTGCCCCAGGGGATCCACACCCAGGTGGGCGACAACGGCGTGCTGCTCTCCGGCGGCCAACGCCAGCGCATCGCCATCGCTCGTGCCCTGCTCAAGGATGCCCCGATCCTGATTCTGGACGAGGCCACCTCCGCCCTGGATACGGAGTCCGAGCGCCACATTCAATCGGCCCTGGAAAACCTGGTGCGCAACCGCACCACCCTGGTCATCGCCCATCGCCTGTCCACCATCGAGAACGCTGATCGCATCGTGGTGATGCAGTCGGGTCGCATCCAGGAAGTGGGCAGCCATGAGGAATTGATCCGCCGGGAAGGTGTGTATGCCCGCCTGCACCAGCTTCAGTTCCATGAAGCCGATGCCCCGTGATCCCTACGGCGCAGCCCTTTGGCCGGTGCTGCAGGCCAATCTCCGGGATCACCTTCAGGGGCGGTCCGGGCAGGCTTATGGTCGCATGGGTCGGCTGCGCGCCCCGGAGGCCAAGGGGCCGCTGATCTGGCTCAAGACGGGCGACACCCGGGCCTCGGTGCGCCTGGGGGCTGAACTCATGGGGGCCATCCGGCGCAAGCGCCTGGATGCCCGGCTGGTGCTCACCTTCGAGCGAGAGTACCGGGACGAGGTGCTCAGGCGCCTGCGTGGCATGAACCGCTTCGGCCTGGGCTTTGGCCCCTGTGACCGCCCGCGGGCAGTGTCCCGCGTGCTGGACAGACTCAAGCCCCTGGGGCTGATCCTGGTGGATACCCCACCGCGTCGGCATCTGGTGGAGCGGGCGGTGGAGCAGGGGGTTCACGTGCTGGCCTTCAACACCGGGCCCACCCCCGTGCCCGTGGAGGCCGCCTATCCCCGGGACGAGATCGCCGCCGCCCAGTGGCGCGACGCGGGACGGGCCGGGACCCTGGCGGAGCCGGCGGATCCGGCCAGCCTGCTGGCAGAGTCCCAGAATCAGGCCACCCTGCTGTCCATGGTGCCCGACGGGACGCCCATCTTCTGGTGGCATGGTCCAGCCCGGGCGTGGCCGGCCATGCGCGATGCCTGGCAGGCTTCGCCGCTGAGTGACTCGGCCCTGCTGTGCGTTTCCGTGGAACCTTCGGACGCCTTGCCAGAAGGAGAGGGGCTGGCCCTGAGTCAGTGGACGCGCACCTCGTTGGCTGCGGGCACCCTGCTATGGGTGGATGATTCGGCCTGGTGGCCGGCAGTGGCCAGCGCCGCCCTGGGTGTGCATCTGTGTGGTGCGGATCGGGACCTGTTGTGGCAGGTCCTGGCCGGTTCCGTTTCGTTAAGTAGCGATGATTCCCTGAGGGCGGCGTTTCCCTGGTTGCATCCCATGGCCCCCGAGTTGTCCAGGCCCGCGCAGGTGATCGACCATTGGCGGGCCGAGGCTGCCGACCCCATCGGTAGCCGCCAACGGGCAGACACGGGCCGGCGGCGCTTCTGGGAGGAGCGTCGGCGGGTTCAGGGTGTGATGGATGCCTTCTTGCAGCGGGTATTCGACTGGTGAAAAGGCTTGAGGATTATTGGGCGGACCGCAACCCGGTGGCGCTCACCCTGTATCCGCTGTCGCTGCTTTACTGCGGTCTGGCACTGCTTAATCGCCTGCGTCTGGAGTGGCGGGCACGCATGCGGCCCCGATTGCCCGTGCGGGCTGTGGTGGTGGTGGGCAATGTCACCGTGGGAGGCACCGGCAAGACGCCCATGGTGGTCTGGCTTTGCAACTGGCTGCGCGAACATGGCTATCGGCCCGGGGTGGTCAGTCGGGGGTATGGCGGACGCTCACGTACCTGGCCACGGGAGGTCACGCCCCGCAGTGATCCGGCCCAGGTGGGGGATGAGCCGGTATTGATTGCCACCCGTGGTGGATGTCCGGTCTGCGTGGGGCCGGATCGCAACCGGGCCGCTCACCTGTTGCTGGCCCAGCATGACTGCGATGTGATCGTCACTGACGACGGTTTGCAGCATTATGCCTTGCGTCGGGACCTGGAGATCGTCATGGTGGACGGTGAGCGGCGTTTTGGTAATGGCTTTTGCCTGCCCGCCGGGCCGCTGCGTGAACCTCTGGAGCGCGTACGCGAGGCGGATTACGTGGTGGTCACCGGTGGAGAGGCCCAATCCGGGGAATACGCCATGCGGCTGGTGTCCCAGGTGGCGATGAGCGTGCGGGACCCGGGCCGCACTCGCCCTTTGAGTGATTTTGCCGGCCAGCGTGTGCATGCCATGGCCGGTATCGGACATCCGCCCCGGTTCTTCGCCATGTTGCGCGAGCGGGGGCTGGAGGTGGTGGGACATGCCTTTCCCGATCATCATGTGTACGGCAACTGCGATATCCGTTTCGGGGACGGCAGTCCGGTGCTGATGACCGAGAAAGATGCCGTAAAATGTCGGGGTATCGCAGGCCCCGAGCACTGGTTCGTGCCTGTGAGTGCCGTGCCTGATCAGGCACTGGCTTTGGCCATTCTTCGCTCGGTCCAGGCCGTGGACCGTATTCACAGTATGAGGTAAAGGACATGGACAAACGTTTGCTCGATATTCTGGTATGCCCTGTCACCAAGGGTCCGCTCATCTTCGACAAGGATAAGGGTGAGTTGATCTCCCGGGCGGCTCGTCTGGCCTATCCCATCCGGGAGGGCATCCCGGTGATGCTGGAGGAGGAGGCCCGCACCCTCAGCGAGGAAGAGGTGGAGAAGTGGAAGGACAAGAAGTGAAGTCGGGCCCGAGGAAAGGGGAGTTGGCCTGATGGGCTTCAAGGTGGTCATACCGGCTCGCTACGCGTCCACCCGGCTGCCGGGCAAGCCCCTGGTGGTTCTGGGCGACAAGTCCATGGTGCAGCATGTGTACGAGCGCGCCCTGGCCAGTGGCGCCGATGAGGTGGTGGTGGCCACGGACGATACCCGCATTGAGGAGGCGGTCAAGGCCTTCGGCGCCAGGGTGTGCATGACATCGGTGCACCATGCCTCGGGCAGTGACCGCATTGCCGAGGTGGCGGCCCGCATGGAGTGGGGCGATGAGGACATCCTGGTGAACCTGCAGGGAGATGAGCCACTCACCCCATCGGCGATTGTGCGGCAAGTGGCGGATAATCTGGCCGATCACCCGGAGGCGGTGATCGCCACCCTGTGCACGCCGATCACGCGAGCGGCGCAGTTGTATGATCCACATACGGTAAAGGTGGTGCGCGATGCCCGGGATTTTGCCCTGTATTTCAGTCGCGCCCCCATTCCCTGGGAGCGTGATGCCCTGGATATGGAGGTCTCACCGGCCTTGCAGGTGTGTCAGCGGCACATCGGTCTGTATGCCTACCGGGTGGGTTACCTGAAGCGCTTCACCCGCATGGAGAGCTGCGCCCTGGAGCGCATCGAGTGCCTGGAACAACTGCGGGCCATGTACCACGGTGCCCGCATCCATGTGGATGTGGCCCTGCAGGCTCCGGGCGCTGGTGTGGATACCCAGGAGGATGTGGAGCGGGTGGAGATGATGCTGGCCCACGCCCAGCCCCGTTGACCGTGGGGGCCCCCTGTGGGAGCGGGCCTCGGCCGATCGTCCACACGCTGAACGAGGAGTGGTTGGAACGAGGAGTGGTTGGCGGAGCCCCCCGTGGGAGCGGCCCTCGGCCGCGAAGGGCGGAGCCCCCGCTGCCCATGCAGGATCATGGGTCGGAGTGGACCTCGGGGTGCCCGGATTCCTTCCAGCGGGACGCCGTGAATACATCCATGTAGGCTCTGCAGCCGCTTCCTGCGGCTGAAGCCCGCTTACAGGAATCCGGGCACCCCGAGGTCCGGACACATTGGAGTCTTTTTCGAAAAGCCTCTCGTGAAAGCATCCAGGTCAAGCCGTGGACACTCCCTCTCCCCGCAGGGAGAGGGGCTCGATTGATCCATCACCGGGGCGTCACCCCTTCAGGACGCGCCGCAGTTCGGCCACCCGGTCGTCACCGGCCAGGGTCTGGATCACGGGGTGGATGTCGCTGTGATCATCATTGAGCAGGGGCAGGGTGAAGGTGCGTTCCACACGTCGGTGTGGTTCACCGTGCTGGTCGGGCTGGATCACATGATGGCCCGCCACCTCGCCCACCACCAGTCGAGGTTCGGGGTCGGTGTCGAGGATCTCGATCACCTGACAGCGGATGCCATCCACCACGGCTTGCTGGCCAATGAGGGGGCTGAGCAGTTTCATGAGTCTGTCCATGGGTATAAGTATACCGATGCTGCCCGGGGATGCCATGGTGCCCGCTGTGCCCCATAATCAAAGAAGAAAAACCAAGGTACCCGAATCACATGAAATGGGACATCCTCAAGGTGGAAGACCTCTACCAGGGCTTCTTCAAGTTGTGTCGGCTGCGCCTGAGTCATGGACGCTTTGCCGGCGGGGAGCCGCTGGTGGTGGAGCGGGAATTGATTCGCCGTGGCCCGGCAGCGGCCGTGCTGCCCTATGACCCGGATACGGATCGGGTGCTGCTGGTGGAACAGTTCCGGGTGGGGGCCATCGAGTCACCTCACGGCCCCTGGCTCATGGAGACCATCGCCGGCCTGATCGAACCGGGGGAGCGCGCCGAGGACGTGGCCCGCCGTGAGGCCCTGGAGGAAGCCGATTGCTCCCTGGGCGAGCTGGTGCTTGCGCACGAGTATTTCTCCACCCCGGGCAGTTCCGATGAGCGTATCTCGGTCTATGTGGGCCAGGCAGATCTATCGGCCGCCAGGAGCGGCATTCATGGCCTGGTGGAGGAGGGCGAAGAGATCCGCACCCATGTGCTGCCGGCGGACGAGGCCTTCGATTGGCTGGATCGCCAGCAGGTGGACACGGCTTTCCCGATCATTGCACTGCAGTGGTTGCGGCTGAATCGGGAGATGTTGCAGGAGAGATGGGGGAGCGGCTAACTCGAGGATCGGCATGCCGCCAGTCCGGCGGTTACGATGGCTGCCGTAAAGAAGAGGGGTCGACCCCCATGGGTCGGCCCCTCTTGTCGTCTTAGGAGTTCAGACGGTTAGGAGTTCAGACGGTTGTCGATCAGCACGTTCACCACGTCCGGATCGGCCAGGGTGGAGGTGTCACCCAGGTTTTCCAGCTCATTGGCGGCGATCTTGCGCAGGATGCGGCGCATGATCTTGCCGGAGCGGGTCTTGGGCAGGCCGGGGGCGAACTGCAGCAGGTTGATCTTGGCGATGGGGCCGATCTCGTCCCTCACCAGCTTGATCAACTCCTTCACCAGGGCATCGTCGCCCTGCTCGCCGGACATCAGGGTCACGTAGGCATAGATGCCCTGACCGGTGATGTCGTGGGGGTAACCCACCACGGCCGCCTCGGCCACCTTGGGATGCAGCACCAGGGCAGATTCGATCTCGGCGGTACCCAGGCGGTGACCGGAGACATTCAGCACGTCATCCACGCGCCCGGTGATCCAGTAGTAGCCATCGGCATCCCGGCGAGCGCCATCACCGGTGAAGTACAGGCCCGGGTAGATGCTGAAGTAGGTTTCCACGAAGCGCTTGTGGTCGCCCCAGAGGGTGCGCATCTGGGCAGGCCAGGAATGGCGGATGCACAGGTTGCCCTCGGCCGGGCTTTCGGTGATTTCGTTGCCCTTGTCGTCCACCAGCAGAGGCTCCACGCCGAAGAAGGGCTTGGTGGCCGAACCCGGCTTCATGTCCACGGCGCCGGGCAGGTTGGCGATCATGTGAGCGCCGGTTTCAGTCTGCCACCAGGTATCCACGATGGGGCAACGGCCATCGCCGACCACCCGGTGATACCACTCCCAGGCTTCCGGGTTGATGGGCTCGCCCACGGTGCCCAGCAGGCGCAGGCTGGAGCGCTTGTGCTTGGTCACGAAGTCATCACCGGCACCCATCAGCATGCGGATGGCGGTGGGGGCGGTGTAGAAGATGTTCACGTTGTGCTTGTCGCACACCTGCCAGAAGCGGCCGTTGTCCGGGTAGTTGGGTACACCTTCGAACATCAGGCTCTTGGCACCATTGGCCAGCGGGCCGTACAGGATATAGGTGTGGCCGGTCACCCAGCCCACGTCGGCGGTGCACCAGTAGACTTCGCCGTCCTTGTAGTCGAACACCATCTTGTGGGTCATGGCCGCCTGCAGCAGGTAGCCGCCGGTGGTGTGCATCACGCCCTTGGGCTTGCCGGTGGAGCCGGAGGTGTAAAGGATGAACAGCGGATCTTCGGCGTCCACTTCCTCGGCGGGGCAATCGGCGCTGGCATTGGCCAGTTCCTCGTGATACCAGACATCCCGACCTTCCTTCCATTCCACCGGCTCGCCACCGCGCTTGACCACGACCATGGTGGAAATGCTGGGGCATTGGGCGGCAGCCTTGTCGGCGTTGCCCTTCAAGGGCACCTTGCGGCCACCACGCAGGCTCTGGTCGGAGGTGATCAGTACCTTGGCTTCGGCGTCCTGGATGCGGTCGCGCAGGGCGTCGGGGGAGAAGCCGCCGAAGACAATGGAGTGCACGGCACCAATGCGGGCACAGGCCAGCATGGCCACGGCGGCCTCGGGGATCATGGGCAGGTAGATGGAAACCCGGTCACCCTTTTTCACGCCCTTGGATTTGAGCACATTGGCGAACTTGCACACCTCTTCGTGCAGTTCACGATAGGTGATGGTGCGGTCGTCGGAGGGGTCGTCGCCTTCCCAGATGATGGCGGCCTGATCACCCCGGGTGTCCAGGTGCCGATCCAGGCAGTTGTACGCCACGTTGAGCTTGCCACCCTGGAACCAGGTGACCCGCGCCTCGTCCTCGAAGGAGCCCGAGCGAACCGTGTCCCATTTCTTGAACCAGGTGAGGTATTTCTCGGCCTGCTCGGCCCAGAAGGTGTCCGGGTTGTCGACGGATTGCCGATACATGGCCTCGTACTGCTCGGCGTTCACATTGGCCTTGGCGGCAAAGTCCTTGGGTACTTCGTGAACCTTCACTTCCGACATGAGATCTCCTCCTGCTAATGCATGGAATTGAATGAAATCGGGCCGATGAATCGGCTAATTCGTCATTATAACTTCTTGGCGGTCAAGCATAACGCGCCAGCCCGGTGCTGACTATCCCGACTTGCTGCATAGGGCAAGTGTCGACGATTCCGGGTGGGCAGGGGTCCGGGCCGGCTCTTGCCCCTCACCCCAACCCCTCTCCCCGCAGGGGAGAGGGGCTTGGATCGTATCTTTCATCATCGGGGGAGACTCACCGCCGTGATGCATTAGAGTCAGGTGGGCAGCCCCCCCAGATAATGCCGGCCGATGCTGCGCTGCATGAAGCGCACTTGGGCAAAGGCCCGGCATAGCCGCTTGCGTTCGTCGGCGGAAAACTCCCCGCTTTCGACCCGGTTGTCCAGCGGCCTCTTCGCACGAATGAGGCGGGCGTGCTGACGGACCCGGAGTGTGGTGATCAGATCCCAGGCCCGTATCAGTTCCTCCCCTGCAGATGGGCTGATGGTGCCCAGCCTGATGGTGGCTTCCAGGCGTTCGCGCGTATGCAGTTCGGCCAGGCCATGGGCCACCGCCAGCAGTCGCGCCAGGCTGACGATGGGCATGATGCCCCTGCGTTTGAGATCCAGTGGCCTGGCCCGCGTGAACCAAAAGGCCGGGCATCTCAGCCCCAGGCGCCACAGCGGGCTGCGTGGGGGGCTGTCCTTGAGTGCCTCGCGGGCCATGGTGGAGATGAACCAGGTGCTGTTGCGTGCCTCGGGGGTCACCCGTTCCCGCACCGCGCGTAGCAGCGAGGGGTCTCCGTGGATCGTGCGCAGATCCAGGAAATTCTGCGCCAGCATCACCGACTTGAGGGCCGGGCTGCGTATCCAGTCCAGAAAATACCGCTGCCAGACGGCCACGGGCTGCTGCCAGTCCTCGTTGCGGGCCATGACGCCTCCGATGCACAGGTGCAGACCGCAGCTGTCCAGATCCCCGGTGACCCGCTCCGCCAACCGATGAAAGTGGTCCCGTTCGGCCGCCGTGGGGGGGCGTGCCAGGATCAGGGCATTGTCCTGATCGGTGTGTACCGTCTGTTCGCATCGCCCCTGGGAGCCGCAGGCCACCCAGGCAAACCCCATGGGCGCGGGGCCCAGTTCCGTCTCGGCCAGTTCGATGGCGCGACGGGTGAGGGCGTCGCTGAAGGCGGAGATGCGCTGTCCCACCTGATCCCCTGTGGCGCCCTGGTCCACCCATTGCATCTGCAGCCTCGGCATGCCCGCGGCCAGGGTGCGCAGCGTCGCATGATCCGGTGCTTGCAGGATCTGCGTCAGCATGGGCTCGGTGGGCAGCGCCAGGTCGTGCATGCGTTACGAGGGTGGGGCTGAGTGTATCGATGGGTCGACTCCTCCGGTTAACTGGGGACGGAAGACCCTGCCTTCAGGGCACGGATGTCATGACCTGAAGGCAAGATCCTACCGCTGCGTTGCAGCAAAAGCGAGGGGCCCCGCGAACGGGGCCCCGGTCCTTGCGATGTCACTTCCTTTCAACGTTGCAGGGCAACGCGGGCTTTCGATCAGGAAGAGGCGGCGTCGGCACGCGGCACGCGCACGCTTTCCACCAGGTCCTGGATCTCCTTCGGCGGCGGGGCCGTCAGCTTGGACACGATCAGTGCGGCGGTCACGTTCAGGATGGCGCCGATGGTGCCAAAGCCCTGGGGCGAGATGCCGAAGATCCAGCCGTCCGGGTTGTCCGGCAGCAGGGCCGTACCCGGCAGGAACAGGAAGCCCTTGAACAAGAAGATGTACGTCAGGGTGGCGAACAGGCCCACCAGCATGCCGGTGATGGCGCCCTGCTTGTTCATCCGCTTGTAGAAGATGCCCATCATCAGCACGGGGAACAGCGTGGCGGCCGCCAGACCGAAGGCCAGTGCCACCACCTCGGCCGCGAAGCCTGGTGGATTAAGCCCCAGGTAACCGGCCAGCAGGATGGCACCCACCATGGCCAGACGCCCGGCCAGGAGCTCCCGTTTCTCCGATATGTTGGGCATGAATACACCCTTCAACAGGTCATGAGAGATGGCCGATGATATGGCCAGCAACAGACCCGCTGCCGTGGACAGCGCTGCGGCGATACCCCCTGCCGCCACCAGTGCGATCACCCAGTTGGGCAGGCCAGCGATTTCAGGGTTGGCGAGCACCAGGATATCCCGGTCAAAGCGTTCCAGACGGTAGCCCTGACCTTCCACATCGTCGGTCCAGGCCGGCGGGTTGGCTGGATTGTAGTAGTGAACCCGCTCACCTTCACCTTGCTGCTGGAATTCCATCAGGCCGGTGTCTTCCCAGGTGCGCATCCAGTCGGGACGGTCCTCATAGGCCATGGCCTCGGCGGTGTTGCCCACGCCTCCCGGGTGCAGGGTATTGATGATGTTGTACATGGCCATCGCACCCACGGCGGGGGCGGTGGTGTACAGGATGGCAATGAACACCAGGGCCCAGCCAGCGGACTTGCGGGCGTCACGTACGCGGGGCACGGTGAAGAAGCGGATGATCACGTGGGGCAGGCCCGCGGTACCGATCATCAGCGCCATGGTCAGCAGGAACATGTTCAGCGTGCTGAATGCTTCACTGGTGGTGTATTGCGTGAAGCCCAGGTCCACCAGGACGTTGTCCAGGGCGGTGAGCAGGTAAACGCCGTCCTGGCCGCTGAGCGTACCGCCCAGGCCGGTCTGCGGCAGGAAGTGCCCGGTCAGCTGCAGGGAGATGAACACGGCGGGCACGGTGTAGGCGAAGATCATCACCACGTACTGGGCGATCTGGGTGTAGGTGATGCCCTTCATGCCGCCAAGCACGGCGTAGATGAACACCACGGTCATGCCGGCGATCAGGCCCCAGAGCAGGTCCACCTCCAGGAAGCGCGAGAAGGCGATACCCACGCCACGCATCTGCCCGATCACGTAGGTGATGGAGATCACCAGCAGGCAGATCACCGCCACGATACGTGCCGTGTTCGAGTAGAACCGGTCACCCACGAACTGGGGCACCGTGAACTTGCCGAACTTGCGCAGGTACGGAGCGAGCAGCAGCGCCATGAGCACGTAACCGCCGGTCCAACCCATGAGGTAGACCGAACCGCTGTACCCCAGGAAGGCGATCAGGCCCGCCATGGAGATGAAGGAGGCCGCCGACATCCAGTCCGCCGCAGTAGCCATACCGTTGGCGACCGGGTTCACCCCCTTGCCGGCCACGTAGAATTCGCCCGTGCTACCCGCGCGGGCCCAGATGGCAATGCCGATGTACAGCGCGAATGTCGCGCCGACCACCAGCCATATCATGAGTTTCAAATCCATAATCTTGGTCCCCCAGTCTTATTCTTCGTGGACGTCGAACTGACGGTCCAGCTTGTTCATGCGCCAGGCATAGAAGAAGATCAGCATCAGGAAGACGTAGATCGCTCCCTGTTGTGCCATCCAGAAGCCCAGCGGGTAACCACCCAACGACACCATGTTCAGCACCGGTGCCAGGAAGATGGGCAGGATGTATCCCGCAATGAACCATACGGTCATGCAGCCCACCAGGATGCGAACGTTGGCCTTCCAGTAGGCCGTTCTTTGTTCCTGCAGTTTTGTGTTCATTCGGCACTCCTCCTATCAAAGGCTTGGTTTTTTACCACTTGCTTGTATTGCATCACTCGGTAAATCCTCCATCGTTCACTTTTTGTTCAACCATTGTCAGCGGGTGTTCGGGCTCTTGTGATATGGCCCATGGGTGTCAAAGCTGGTAATCCAGTGCCAGCCGTGACTGAAGCTTGCGCACTTGCCGGAAGGCTTCCTTGAGAATGCGCCGCTCCAGTTCGTCGAGTCGCTCCGGGTTGACGAAATTGCTCAGGGTCTGCCCAGCCTGCGCCTGGTCCTGATGGGTGCGCATGCGCAGGAGTTGGATGTAGTGGTAGGCGTTGAGCCAGGCGGCCACATCCTCGCGCTTGAGCACGCCGGCCTCCACACAGGCTTCCAGGCGCCGGCTGGTGTTCACCTCCGGGATGCCGTGGGCCAGGGCATAGATCCGGGCCACATCAACGATGGGGGTGGCACCATTCACCTTCATGTCCAGGCTGCGTGGGTAATCGCCCCGGGAGGTGACCTTGAAGTCTCCGAACAGCCCCAGGGGGGGCCTCAGGCGCAGCGCGTTTTCCGCCATCTGGCGTCGGAAGCGACTGTTTTTGGATGTCTTTTCCAGGAACCACTGGCGCAGTTCCTCGGCGGGGCCCTCGCTGCCGAGGATGACCCGGAAATCGAAATAGATATTGGCATTGAGCAGATGCTTGGGGGTGCCCTGATCCACCCACTGGGTGAAGCGTTGACGCCATTCCTCGGGGGTGAGACAGCATTCCGGGTTGGAGGCCATCACATTGCCGCGGCACAGGGGGTAGCCGCATTGGTCCAGGGCCTGATTGATGCGCTGGGCCAGGGGCAGCAGGCGCTTGCGGGCCTCATCGGCAGTCATGCCATCCGGAGGCAGGAAGACGATGCCATTGTCCTGGTCCGTCTTCAGGGTCTGTTCCTGCCGGGCCTCGCTGCCAAAGGCCAGCCAGTCGAATTCGGGGATATCCGTACCCTCGTCCCGCCGGCAGATCTGGATCACCCGGCGGGTGATCTGGTCGTTGAGCAGGGTGATGATCTGGGTGATCTGATCCACGCGCACCCCCTGGGCGATCATCTGCCCCACCAGCAGGTGCACGTCCCGACCCAGGCGGGTCAGCGTGGCCACATCCTCGGCGCCACTCACCGACCGGCTCAGATTCACCAGGCCCACCCGCTGCAGGGAGAACAGGTCCCGCTCGGAGATCACGCCGGTGAGCCGTCCCCGCTCCACAATGCACAGGTGGTGGAAGCCGTGGCTGGCCATGAGCATGGCCGCCTCGAAGGCGAAGGACTTGGGGGGCAGGGTGATCGGATCCCGTGTCATCACGGCGCTGATGGGCTGATCCAGCCCCACCTCGGGCAGCGACACGCGGTTGAGAAGATCATGCAGGGTGAACACGCCCAGGGGGCGTCGATCATCGTCGGTGATGACCACGCTGCCCACGCGCTCATCATCCATGGTCTGCAGGGCCTCGCGGATGCGGGTCTCGGGCCGGCAGACCACCGGCTCGCGGCGCACGCGCTCCCCCAGGGTGATGTTCAGCGAGGTGTCGCCACCCAGTCCGGCGGCGGCACTGGACTGAACCTGACGCCGCACCTTGTCCAGCAGGTTGGCCAGACGCCGGGTGCAGAAGTCCTGGAACTCCGAGGACATCTTGAACAGCTTGTTGAAGTCTTCCCGGTCCAGTTCGAAACAGAAGGTGTCTTCCGCTGCCCGGTAGCGTGTGCGCACGGCGCGCCGCCCCACCAGGGCGCCCACCGGGAAGCATTCCCCGGGGCTCAGTTCCCAGGCGGTGTTGATCACGTTGCCGTCTTCGTCCACCGGCTCGCCCAGCACCCGGCCCTGCTTGATGATGTAGAAGCGATTGGCCGGCCCCATCTGGGGGGAAGTCACCTGCTCATCGCGGGCGTAAAAGACCAGCTTCAGGCGCTTGGCAAGGAACTCCAGATGCACCAGATCCATCTGGTCGAACGGCGAATGACGCCCCAGGAATTCCATCACCGGGATCAATACACCCTGGGGGCGCTCTCTGCCGTTGTTGTGGTCTGTGTGCATGCGTAACCGGATGAACCGTGGCTGTACAACCGGTAATGCAGGGATCGTGCCTGGTATGTGTTCCCTGTGGAAACAGTAGGTTGGCAATGGATGGTGTGTTTCGGGATGTTACCTCGGGTAACAGGTGTTACCTTCGGTAGCAGCTGGCGGTCGCCGCCGGATCATCCCTTGGGTCGGGGCATCCCCATGCGCGTGCGACGCTCCCACAGGGCCTTGCGGCTGATGCCCAGACGACGGGCCAGTTCGGTCTCGGTCATGTGGGCCTGATTGTCCAGCACGAACTGGCGGAAATAATCCTCCAGGCTGCTGTTGGCGGTGTCGGTCTTGTCCACGGGAGGCGTGAGGGCGAGGTGCTCGGGCTTGATGCAATCCCCGTCGGCCAGGATGACCGCACGTTCGATGGCGTTCTCCAGTTCGCGCACGTTGCCAGGCCAGGCATGGGCCTGCATGGCTTCCAGCGCCGATGGATCCAGCCTGATCGTGCCCCGCTTGAGTCGTCGGCAGGCCTTGTCCAGCAGGAATTCGGCCAGCCTTGAGATGTCCTCGCGGCGCTCGCGCAGGGCTGGCAGGGTCACCTCCATGACCTTCAGCCGGTAGTACAGGTCTTCCCGGAAACCACCCTCACGCACCATGGTTTCCAGGTCCCGATGGGTGGCGGCCAGCAGGCGCAGGTCCACCTTGCGGCTGCCGGTGGCGCCCACCCGTCGGATCTCGCCATCCTGGAGCACCCGCAGCAGGCGTGACTGGGCGGCCGGGGTCAGTTCGCCGATCTCGTCCAGGAACAGGGTGCCGCCATCGGCCGCCTCGGCCAGCCCCTGACGGGTCTGGCCGGCCCCGGTGAAGGCGCCTTTTTCGTGACCGAAGAGTTCCGATTCCAGGAGTCCTTCGGGGATGGCGGCACAGTTCACCGAGATCAGCGGTGCCTTGGCGCGATGGCTCTTCTTGTGGATGGCCCGGGCCACCAGTTCCTTGCCTGTGCCCGACTCGCCGCGAATCAGCACGGTGGTGTCGGTGGGGGCCACTTTTTCCAGGGTCTTGCAGATCTGCTGCATGGCCTGCGACTCCCCGACCATGCCTTCCACCGGATAGGCCTGTCCGATCTGGGAGTGCAACTGGGCATTCTCACGTTCCAGCTGGTGCTGCTTGAGGATGCGGGCCACACACAGCAGCATCTCGTCGTGATCGAAGGGCTTGGCGATATAGTCGGCGGCCCCGTGTTTCATGGCCTCCACCGCCGAGCGCACGCTGGCGTAGCTGGTCATGATCAGCACGGGCGTGTCGGGGCAGTGATCCACCATGATGATGCCCTCACCATCGGGCAGGCGCAGGTCGCTGATGACCAGGTCGAAACAGGTCTGCTGGCATTGCTCCTGCGCCCTGGCGAGGCTGTCGGCCTCGGCCACCCGGTAGCCCTCGTGCTCCAGCAGGCGCCCCAGGGCGCGGCGGATCACCGCCTCGTCCTCGACGATGAGTATGCGGTTCAAGCCATGGTCTCCTCTTCTTCGATGGCCGGCAGCCGGATGCTGAAGCGCGTGCCCCCCTGGGCACGGCTGTCGGCATATACCAGACCGCCATGGTCCTGAATGATGCTGTAAACCACCGAGAGCCCCAGGCCCGTGCCTTCCCCGGGTGGCTTGGTGGTGAAAAAGGGTTCGAAGATCTGGTCCAGCAAGCCCGAGGGGATGCCGGCGCCTTCATCGTCCACGTGGATCTCCACGCCCCCAGGCAGTCGGGTGCCGCGGATGGCGACGCGGTCGCCGGGGATCGAGGCCTGCAGGGCATTATTCACCAGGTTGACGAAGACCTGCAGCAGCCGCTGATGGTTGCCGCGGGCCTTCAGGTCATTGGGCACCTCATTGACGCAGGTGACTTCGCGGCCCACGTCGCTGAGCTTGATCAACTGCAGGGCCTCCTCCACGCAGTCCCTCAGGTTCACGGTCACCGGCAGGGGCCGGGGCGCCTCGCCCGCGTGGCTGAAGGTGATCAGTGACTGCACGATATCATTGATGCGCCGGGTCTGTTCCAGGATCTGTTTCACGGTGAGATCCACCTCGGCGGGGTCCTGCTCATAGCGCAGGTTCTGGGCCAGGGAGGTGATGCCGGTGAGCGGGTTGCCGATCTCGTGGGCCACCCCGGCGGCCAGGCGGCCAATGGAGGCCAGACGGTCATTATGGGCCACCTCGCTCTCCAGGTTGTGCAGTTCGGTGAGGTCCTCCACCAGCACCACCATGCCACCCAGTCCATGGGCGGCCGAGCGGTCCGCGGCCGGGGACTCGATGGCTGCCTTGTGCAGGTTGAGCCAGCGGTAGCGGCCCTCCACGGAGATCTGCAGCTTGTAGAGGTGTTTGTCGTCACCACTGATGAAGGTGCGAAGCACCCCCTCCCAAGGGTCCTTGAGAGCACTCAGGGGCTGGCCCACGGCGTGTCCTGCGTCGATCCCGGAGATCATGGCCATGGTGTTGTTCCAGATGAGGATGTCCCCGCCCGGGTCGATGGAGCAGACCCCCAGGGGCAGTTCATGCAGCACCTGGCGGTGGTAGCGACGCAGGGTGTCCAGTTCCGCCGCCAGGCCCCGCAGGCGCACGGTGGAATGCTCCAGCTGCTCCTCCACGAACCGCAGGCTGTCGGCCAGGGCCACCTGGGCCTGGGGGGCCACGTTCAATTGATTGTCCACGATCATCCGCGCCAGCAAAGGACCCATCAGCCCGGACAGATTGCGCTCCAGGCGCGTACGCAGCCGGCGCAACTCGCCGGGTCGCTTCTCCGAGGGCTGCATGCCCAGGTCCTGCAGAGCCCGCTGGATCTCCAGGCCCGCGGTCTGGGGGCCGATCACCTGGGCCAGGTGGGATTCCAGTTGCGCCACGTTACGGGCATCGGCAGTCACGCCGGCCGGTGATAGCTGTTCCCGACGACAGGCCTGGGCTGCCTCGGTCTCTTCCCGGGTGGGACGGGTCAGCAGGGAGCCGATCACGAACAGCAGGCTGTTGAGGGCCAGGGACCAGAAGGTGGCAAAGGCCCAGCGGTTTTCGTCCTCGGCCCCCATGACCACGGCCAGGTTGAAATCGATCATGGGCAGGCCGGACTCATGAATCACCGGGATGATCAGCGCCAGTATCCAGACGGCGATGCCCCCCAGCAGTCCGGCGATGAAGCCGATGCGGGTGGCACGTGGCCAGAACAACAGGGCCAGGTATCCAGGCAGGAACTGGGCCACGGCCACGAAGGAGATCAGCCCCACCTGCACCAGGCCCTGGTTGAACTCCAGCAGCCAGTAAAAGCCGTAGCCCATGGCAATGATCAGCAGGATCAGCAACCGCCGGCCCCACAGCAGCCATCCGTACAGGTTGCTCTGGGGCAGACTCTGCTGATTCACGTGGGCGGGCAGGATGAGATGATTCAGGCACATGGCGGCCAGGGCCAGGGTGGTGATGATCATCATGGCGCTGGCGGCGGAGACCCCCCCAATGAAGGTGAACAGGGCCAGCCAGCTGGCACCTCCATCCACCGGCAGTGCCAGCGCAAAGTAATCCGCGGGGGTTTCCAGGGCGGCAGCCTGACCGGCCCACAGGATGAGCGGAATGGGAAGATTGAGCAGCAGCAGGAACAGGGGCAAGCCCCAGGTGGCCACCCGCAGGGCGCGTGGATCCATATTTTCCACGAACAGCATGTGGAACTGTCGGGGCAGCAGGAAGGCGGCGGCAAAGGCCAGCAGCATGAGGGTGAACCAGGGGCCTTCACTCACCGGTTCATAGAGCGCCTCCAGGGCCTCGGGGTGCTCCATCAGCCAGGTATTGAGGCCGCTCCAGCCACCAAAGATGCCGAACAGGGCGAAGGCGCCCACCATGAGCAGGGCCACCAGCTTCACGGCGGATTCAAAGGCAATGGCCACCACCAGGCCCTCGTGTTTCTCACGCGGGGTGATGTGGCGGGCGCCAAACAGGATGGCGAACAGGCCCAGCGTGGCGCAAAAACCCAGGGCCAACAGGTGGGGCGGCGCCTCCTGGGTGAGCACCGAGACCGAGTCGGTCACCGCCTTGATCTGCAGGGCAATGTAGGGAAGGATTCCCGCCAGCATGAACAGGGTGACCAGCAGGCCGGTCCACTGGCTGCGATAACGAAAGGCGAACAGGTCCGCCAGGGAGGTGAGTTGATAGTCGCGCACCAGCCTGAGAATGGGGGCGAGCAGCAGGGGGGCCAGCATGAAGGCCAGGGTCACCCCCAGGTAGATGGTGAGATAGTTGTAACCCTCGCTCTGGGCAAAGCCCACGCTGCCGTAATAGGTCCAGGTGGTGGCATACACGCCCAAAGAGAGCACGTAGACCATGGGATGGCGTACCAGGGCAGAGGGGAGCCAGCCCCGTTCGGTGGCATGGGCGATGAAGAACAGCAGGGCCAGATAGGCCACACCGACGGCATAAAGAACGCCGATCTCAGAGATCATGGCGCCCGCGCCCCCACTGGATCAGAATACCCACTCCGATGAGCCCGCCCCAGAGGGCATACGGCAGATACCAGGGCATCCCCGGTCGCGACCACCAGTCCACCAGCGGCGAGGCGAACAGCAGCACGCCCAGCAAAAACAGGATGAGGGTCTTGTCCAGGGCCGACATGGTGTTACCAATGGTGACGGGTGGCAGGGCGTAAGCATGCCGGATGCGGGCGGTTTTGGCCAAGTGCCCGCCGTCCCCTCATCCCCGGCTTCTTTCCCTCGAGGGGAGGGGTGAGTCGGGTGGGGTGTACCCTGCCAGGGCACGCGCCAGTACCTCCTCCACGCCTGCCCCGGGTTCGCCCCCATCCAACCCCAGAAAGTCCATGACCTTCAGCAGGTTCTCCACCGGCGTTTCATCATCCACCGCCGGGGCATGGGTTTGCTTGGAAAGTTTGGCGCCCTGTTGATCCATCACCACCGGATGATGCAGGTAGATGGGTCTGGAATACCCCAGCAGGGATTGCAGGTATATCTGCCGAGGCGTCGAGGCCAGCAGGTCAATGCCACGGACCACATGGGTGACCCCCTGAAAGGCATCGTCCACCACCACGGCCAGTTGATAGGCGGTGAGCCCGTCGGCCCTTCGGATCACGAAATCACCGATCTGGCTGGCCAGCTGATGGCACACCTCTCCCTGGGCACGATCGTTGAAGCAGATGGGATCATCATGAGTGCGTACCCGCAGGGCGCGGGGCGATTTGCCGGCGGTCAGACCCTGGCGACAGGTGCCCGGATAGACGGGACCTTCCAGCCCCTGCCGGGCCAATGCGGCGATCTCCCGGCGGGTACATCCGCAGTCATAGGCCCACCCCCGCTCCCGCAGGTGCTGCATGGCATCGGCATAGGCCTTCAGCCGGGTGCTTTGATAGAGCACCGGGCCGTCCCAGTAAAGGCCATGGGTTTCGAGTGTACGCAGGATGCGGTCAGCGGCGCCGGGTTCCTCCCGAGGCGGGTCCAGGTCCTCCATGCGAACCCGCCATGTTCCGTCATGGGCACGGGCATCCAGCCAGGAGATCACGGCGGCGACCAGGGAGCCAAAATGCAGCGGACCGGTGGGGGAGGGGGCGAAACGACCTGTGTAGGCGGGTTTCAAGGGTTCAGCCATGGGGAGCCCCGATACGGGGGGCCTCGGTGTGCGGCATTTTTGCGTCCCGCCGGCAGGCGGGACGCCAGGGGGCATCAGGCCATCTGCTTTTCCTTGATTTCCTGAAGGGTCTTGCAGTCGATGCACAAGGTGGCGGTGGGGCGGGCTTCCAGACGACGGATGCCGATCTCCACGCCACAGGCCTCGCAGTAACCGTAGTCGCCGTTGTCCAGATCGGTGAGCGCTTCCTCGATCTTGCGGATCAGCTTGCGCTCCCGGTCACGGGTGCGCAGTTCCAGGCTGAATTCCTCTTCCTGGGTGGCGCGGTCGGCGGGGTCGGCGAAATTGGCGGCGTCTTCTTTCATGTGACCTACGGTGCGGTCCACTTCCTCCATGAGTTGCTGGCGCCAGGCCAGAAGGATATTGCGAAAGTGCTCCTTCTGGTCCCGATTCATGTACTCCTCGCCCTCCGTGGGCTGGTAAGGGGCAATTCCATCATCCGGTCGGGACATCTTGCCGGGTTGGTTGGGCTGATTGCTGCTGGAGGCCATCGCTGCGCACACTCCTGACTGTCCAAAAGGCGAATGTAGATACCAGAGAATCCCCAGGGGTGCAAGCGAAATGCCGGCTGAGCGAAGCCGGGCGGGCATGGATGGACGCGGGCGCCCCCGGTATCGGCCCGCAGATTTACATAGTAATCTTCCGGGCATCTTTAGTCGACCAGGGGGGATCACCTTGACCCAATCACTCAACGCATTGATCTGGGACGTGGATGGAACGCTGGCGGATACGGAGCGCGACGGGCATCGCGTCGCCTTCAACGAGGCCTTCGCCGAGGCCGGCCTGGACTGGCACTGGTCGGAAGAACGCTACGCGGGGCTGCTGGCCGTGACCGGTGGCAAGGAGCGTATCCGGTATTTCCTGCAACAGGATGCCCCCACATTCGAGCCACCCGAGGACATGGATGCCTTCGTGGCGGATCTGCATGCCCGCAAGACGGCCCGGTTCGCGGCCATGCTGGCCGAGGGCCGCATCCCGTTGCGTCCGGGTGTGGAGCGGTTGCTCCAGGAGGCGCGTTCATCGGGGGTGAGGCTGGCCATTGCCACGACCACTTCGCCGGCCAATGTGGAGGGCTTGTTGCGGGCCAATCTCGGTGAGGCCGCCATTGGCTGGTTTCAGGTGATCGGCGCCGGGGATGTGGTGCCGGACAAGAAGCCGGCCCCGGATATCTATCATCATGTGCTGGAGGGGCTGGATCTGTCGCCTGCCGAATGCCTGGCCATCGAGGATTCGGGGCATGGCATCGCCGCTGCCCGGGGGGCCGGTATCGGGACGGTGGTGACGGTCAATGGGTATACGGCCGATGAGGATTTTACCGGCGCGCTGGCGGTGCTGGATCATCTGGGCGAGCCAGGGCAGCCGTGTCGGGTGTTGCGGGGGGAGGGCCCTGATCAGGGCACGGTCACCCTGGCCTGGCTCCAGGCCCTGCATGCGCGGGGAGCAGGCCAGGGGTGAGGTCGGCTGTTCCCTGTCGTAGTGCCCGTGGGGGCGGCCCTCGGCTGCGAAGGGCGGGGTCACCGGCCATGCGTCCAGGCCAGAGACCGGAGTGGACCTCGGGGGGAGCGGATTCCTTACAGCGGGACGCCGTGAATACGTCCATGTAGGCTCTGCAGCCGCTTCCTGCGGCTGAAGCCCGCTTACAGGAACCCGCTCCCCCCGAGGTCCGGACACAGCGGCGTTCTTTTCGAAAAAAAACCTGAGTAACTCACACTCCCTGTGGGAGCGGCCCTCGGCCGCGAAGGGCGCCCCAAAACAGACGCCACCAATGCATCCGGACCTCGGTGGGGCCGTGCTCCTGTCGGCGGGTGTGCGCCGCAGGGAAGCGGCGCTCAAGTCTACAGGGAGGTATTCACGACGTCCCGCGGACAGGAGTACGGCCTCACCGAGGTCCACCACGATGCCAAACCCCGGGAGGGTGCCGCTCGGCGAAGCCCTTCGCGGCCGAGGGTCGCTCCCACGGAGACTATGTTTCCTGGACTGTCTCCACACGGCACTGGATTTCGCCTTGGCTCAGCCGGGCCCGCAGGCGCTGGTCGGGCTGGACCTGGGTGGACGACCGGATCACCTGGCCGGATTCATCCGTCAGGATGCTGTAGCCCCGGGCCAGGGTGGCCAGGGGGCTGACGGTGTGCAGGGTGCGGGCGTTGCCGGTCAGGCGGGTGTTCAGGCGTTCCAGGCGCAGGTCCATGGCACGGTGCAGGCGCTGCGAGAGCTGCGCGCAGCGCTCCTGTCCGGCCAGCACGCGGGCCGCCGGCGAGGTGCGTTGCAGGCGCGACCAGAGCACACGCAGCCGGGTTCGATGATCCCGCTGCCGGCGCACCATGGCGTGGTGCAGCCGCTGTTCCAGCTCATCCAGGCGCTGGCTGCGATCCTGCAGGCGGCGCTCCGGATGCTGCTGGCGCAGGTGGCGATCCAGGCCCTGCAGTTGCAGGCGCAGTGCATGGAGTCGACGCCCCATGCGCTCCTGCAGCAGGGCCCGGGCATGGGCCACCCGTCGCAGCAGATCATCGCCATTGGGGCTGACCAGTTCGGCGGCCGCCGAGGGGGTGGCCGCCCGCAGGTCGGCGGCAAAATCGGCAATGGTCACGTCGGTCTCGTGCCCCACGCCGCTGACCACCGGCAGGGGGCAGGCGCGGATGGCGCGGGCCACCGATTCCTCGTTGAAGGCCCACAGGTCCTCCAGGGAGCCGCCGCCCCGGGCCAGGATGAGTACATCGCAATCTCCCTGGCAAGCCGCCTGTTCCAGGGCCCGGACGATGGCCGGCGCGGCCTCGGTGCCCTGCACCGGCACGGGGAACACCAGCACAGGCAGGGCCGGGAAGCGGCGCCTGAGCACCGAGAGGATGTCGCGGATGGCGGCGCCGGAAGGGGAGGTGATCACGCCCACGCGCCGGGGAAAGGTGGGGATGGGCCGGCGGGTGGCCGGGTCGAACAGGCCTTCGGCCTCGAGTTTCCGGCGCAGTGCCTCGAAGGCGCGGCGCAGGGCGCCATCCCCGGATTCCTCCATGTGCTCGACGATGAGCTGGTAGTCCCCCCGGGGTGCGTACAGGCTCACCCGTGCCCGGGCCAGCACCTGGGTGCCATCGGCGGGACGAAACCCCAGCAGACGGGCGCGATTGCGAAACAGGGCGCAGCGGACCTGGGCGCCACTGTCCTTCAGCGAGAAGTAAAGGTGCCCCGAGGCGGGGCGGGCCAGGTTGGAGAGTTCCCCTTCCACCCAGACCAGCGGAAAGCCGCTCTCCAGTTGCTGGCGGACGGCTTCGTTCAGATCCGAGACGGTGAGGATTTCAGGCATGGCGGGAAAGATACAAGAGTGGTGCTCAGGTTTACCACCCCTGGCCGCGTCCTTATAATGGGAAGATTAACCACCGCGTCCCCTCCCGAGAATCATCATGCGCATCGTCCAGGAAGCCCTCACCTTCGACGACGTCCTTCTGCTACCCGCTCACTCAAGGGTATTGCCCAAGGAAGTCGATCTCAGCACGCGGTTAACCCGCGGCATCACCCTGAACATTCCCCTGGTATCGGCCGCCATGGACACGGTCACCGAGGCCCGACTGGCCATCGCCATTGCCCAGGAAGGCGGCATCGGCATCGTTCACAAGAACATGAGCATCCAGGCCCAGGCGCATCAGGTGCGCATCGTCAAGAAATACGAGAGTGGCGTGATCGTCGATCCCATTATCGTGGCGCCGGATACCAGCATCCGCGACGTGCTGGCCATTACCCGTGCCAATGACATCTCCGGTGTGCCGGTGGTCAGTGGCAAGGACCTGGTGGGCATTGTCACCAGCCGCGACCTGCGTTTTGAAACCCGCATGGATGCCCCCGTCTCCCAGATCATGACCCCCAAGGAACGCCTGGTCACCGTGCGCGAGGGTGCCGATCGGGAGGAAGTCCAGCATCTGCTGCACGAGCACCGTATCGAGAAGGTACTGGTGGTGAACGACGACTTCCACCTGCGCGGCATGATCACCGTGAAGGATATCCAGAAATCCACCGACTTCCCCATTGCCTGCAAGGACGAACAGGGGCGTCTGCGGGTGGGGGCTGCCCTGGGCGTGGGGGCCGGCACCGAGGAGCGCTGCGAGGCGCTGGTGGATGCGGGCGTGGACGTGGTGATCGTGGACACGGCTCACGGCCATTCTCAGGGTGTGCTGGATCGTGTGGCCTGGGTCAAGAAGCACTTCCCGCATGTGCAGGTGGTGGGCGGCAACATCGCCACCGGTGAGGCTGCCCTGGCGCTGGTGGATGCGGGTGCCGATGCCGTCAAGGTGGGCATTGGCCCCGGCTCCATCTGCACCACGCGTATCGTTGCGGGTGTGGGGGTGCCCCAGGTTACGGCCATCGACAACGTTCGCCAGGCCCTCAAGGATACGGATGTGCCGCTCATTGCCGACGGCGGCGTGCGCTTCTCCGGCGACTTTGCCAAGGCCATGGCCGCCGGCGCCCACTCGGTGATGCTGGGCAGCCTGTTTGCCGGCACGGAGGAGGCCCCTGGCGAAGTGGAGCTCTACCAGGGCCGTTCCTACAAGTCTTACCGGGGCATGGGGTCTCTGGGTGCCATGCAGCAGGGGTCCTCGGATCGTTATTTCCAGGACAACGAGGGCAACGCCAACGTGGACAAGCTGGTGCCGGAGGGGATCGAGGGCCGGGTGCCCTACAAGGGCAGCATTGTGGCCATCATTCATCAACTGGTGGGTGGGTTGCGTTCTTCCATGGGCTATGTGGGTTGCACCAGCATCGACGAGATGCGCACGCGCCCCGGCTTTGTGCGGGTGACTGCTGCGGGGATGCGTGAGAGCCATGTGCACGACGTGGCGATCACCAAGGAAGCCCCCAACTACCGGATGGATTGATTCATGACCGCTGCCGATATCCACGCCTACCGCATTCTCATTATTGATTTTGGTTCCCAGTACACCCAGCTCATCGCGCGACGCATTCGCGAGGCTGGGGTGTATTCCGAGATCCACCCCTGGGACATGGACGAGGCGGCCATCCGGGACTTCGCCCCCACGGGCATCATCCTCTCCGGCGGCCCCGAGTCGGTGCACGAGAGCGATCCGCCCGGGGTGCCTCAATGCGTGTTCGAGCTGGGGGTGCCGGTGCTGGGCATCTGCTATGGCATGCAGACCATGGCCGCCCAGCTGGGCGGATGCGTGGAAGGGTCGGACCACCGGGAGTTTGGTTATGCCCAGGTGCGCGCCCACGGCCATACCCCCCTGCTCACCGATATCGAGGATCACACCACCCCGGAAGGCTTCGGGATGCTGGATGTGTGGATGTCCCATGGCGACCGGGTCACGCAGATGCCCGAGGGCTTCAAGCTCATGGCCTCCACCGAGGCGGCTCCCATTGCCGGCATGGCCGATGAGGTCCGGGGCTTCTATGGCGTGCAGTTCCACCCGGAGGTCACCCATACCACCCAAGGGCCGCGCATCCTGTCGCGCTTCGTGCACGACATCTGCGGCTGCGAGAACCTCTGGACTGCCGGCAACATCATCGAGGACATGACCGCCCGCGTGCGTGAGCAGGTGGGCGATGATCATGTGGTGCTGGGTCTCTCCGGCGGCGTGGACTCCTCGGTGGTGGGGGCCCTGTTGCACAAGGCCATTGGCGATCAGCTCACCTGCGTATTCGTGGATACGGGCCTGCTCCGTCATCAGGAGGGTGACCAGGTGATGGCCACCTTCGCCCGGCACATGGGCGTGCGTGTGATCCGCGTCGATGCAGAAGATCGATTCCTCTCCGCCCTGGAAGGCGAGGCGGATCCGGAAGAAAAGCGCCGCATCATCGGCCGCCTGTTTGTGGAGGTCTTCGACGAGGAGGCCAGCAAGCTCACCAACGCCCGCTGGCTGGCCCAGGGCACCATCTACCCGGATGTGATCGAGTCTGCCGGCTCCAAGACCGGCAAGGCCCATGTGATCAAGTCCCACCACAATGTGGGCGGACTGCCCGAGACCATGAAGATGGGGCTGGTGGAGCCCCTGCGCGAACTGTTCAAGGACGAGGTGCGTCGCATCGGCGTGGAACTGGGTCTGCCCACGGAGATGGTCTACCGTCACCCCTTCCCGGGGCCTGGGCTTGGGGTACGTATCCTGGGGCAGGTGAAAAAGGAATATGCCGACCTGCTGCGCCGGGCCGATCACATCTTCATCGAGGAACTGCGCGCCGCCGGCCTGTACGACAAGGTGTCCCAGGCCTTTGCCGTGTTCCTGCCGGTGAAGTCGGTGGGCGTGATGGGCGACGGTCGCCGCTACGACTACGTGGTGGCCCTGCGTGCCGTGGAGACCATCGATTTCATGACCGCCCGCTGGGCCCATCTGCCCTACGATTTCCTGGACAAGGTCTCGCGCCGCATCATCAACGAGATCAAGGGCATCTCCCGGGTCACCTACGACATCTCCGGCAAGCCGCCGGCGACCATCGAGTGGGAGTGATCACCCGCCATTCCTTGCACCATCCGCCTACGGGACGTGCTGGAGCGCATGACCGATGCCGAGCTAGCATTGCAGCCGGGCGAGATCGCCGACCAGGAGCGTGAACGCCGACGACGCAAGCCGTGTTCAACCTCATGGCCATGGCAGTTTTCGTGGTATTGGTTCTGATTGTTTTAGTAAAAATTTGTAGATAAAGGAGTTTATGTGCTTGTTTTCAATCGAGGCTCAAGGGACTACGCTGGTAGCCTCAGCCAAGCGTGAACTGCCTGATGGGTCCTGGTGGCAGCGGCAGATCCACCCATCCTCGACGCTATAGGCCTGTGTTTGTCTTGAACCACGAGACCTGTTGCCAACGGGGTTTCCCGGGGTGGGATTTGGATTTCCGGGTGGTTTTGACCCTCAATCCGTGTCAAAATTGACGAATACGGTGCGAATCTATTGGCTGCCGTTTGTCGGAGAGGCACGAGTTTAGATGGCGCGTAGCGACCTGATCATCAATCTTGTTAAGGCGAGCGTACGAGGTGACGTCGCCGATGCACGCGCTGTCGCGGAGGCGATTGCAGCTGACGAGCGGTCCAAGAAGCATTCCGGCGTAGCGGATCGCATTTCACGTGCGCTCGACACGCCTCAGCCTCCCCAGCGAAATGGCCAGGCTCATACGCCCGGCATCCGGGTCCGTGACGGTTCCGGTGGCGTCCAGCGCAGCGAACCTCGCCGGCCCTTGTCCTCCCTCTATTTGGACGAGTCCATCTATAAGGCTTGTGACGAACTGATCGAAGAGCAGCGCCGGGCAGATGTATTACGGGCATACGGTCTTGAGCCCCGGCATCGACTGCTTCTGGCGGGGCCGCCCGGAAACGGCAAGACATCGCTGGCTGAGGCGATAGCTTACGAGTTGGCTCTGCCGCTTTTTACGGTTCGCTATGACGCGGTTGTTACGAGCTATCTAGGCGAAACGGCACAGCGCTTGCGACGACTGTTTGACTTCGTGCGAACGGAGCCGTGCGTGCTCTTCTTCGATGAGTTTGACGCCATCGGCAAGGAACGTGGCGATATTCATGAGACTGGCGAGATCAAGCGGGTTATCACGACACTCCTGCTTCAAATCGATGATCTGCCATCGTATTGCGTGCTTGTGGGCGCAACGAACCACCCAGAACTTTTGGACCGCGCCACATGGCGTCGATTTGAACTCCGCCTGAGCCTGAACGCCCCCTCATCCAAGCAAATGATCAAATATTTCCATGATCAGCTCAATGAGTTTGAAGGGCAGCCCGGATATACAGCCAAGCGCTTGTGCGAGTCTGTTGCTCCTGTCAGTTTTTCAGAAGCTGAGGCGTTTTTCCTGGATGTCAGGCGAAGAATAGCCTTAGCGCAGGGGGCGCGGGAGCTTCGATCGATCTTGGACGATCGTGTCAAAGCATTTCGATCCCACTCCAGGGCAAGAATTGAAGGGGCCATAGATGGCGGAAAGACCGATCCTTCGGTTTCCTGATCCGGTCAATGCCGTTCGCCCTACAGGGAGCCCCCGCACCCTGCCGAAGCCGGCCGGCCCCGGCAGGGTGCGGCAAGGGGAGCGATTTCAGGCCACGTTTGACAGGTTAAGCGTCGCGCTCAGAAGCGACGACCCTCTTGTTGCCCTGCGACAAGACCCCGCTGGCATTGCTCCCGAGCGTGCGCTCGTTTTCGTGACGGCTGGCAGCGTCTCAAATTTCGCCAAGGTGGCACGGGAGGCCGGGCTGGAAGTCTTCTCCGAGGAAAAGTTAGAGGACATTGAAGATTACCCGGAAGGCTTCCATCCGGCAGGCGATTCGACAACGCTTGCGCGCACATTGTATGCGACCATCCCGACCGTTGAGTCATTCCAGCAGATGTTGTCGTTGTGGAGAGCCCATCAGCGTGGGGAAGATGCACCCTACGGCGCAGCGCCTTGGTGGAATGTGTTCAACTTGCTCCTCGAATTGCGCCCCTGGGGGCCGCAAGACCGACTTGGCGGCGACTCAAGGGCCATCATCGAAGATCGTCTTGCCTTCAGACCGGACGACGATCTGATCTCGATCGAGTTTGAAATCTGGCCAACTGCGAGCAACGCAAAACGAGCCAGCTGGCGCGGAGAATTGGAACAGCGCGTCACCGCGCGGGCAGGATCGATCCTGGATCGCAGTTCCATTGCCGAAGACGGCTTCGTCTATGAGGCGCTTCTTGTCGAATTGCCCTGTCACGTAGTGCGGGAAATGCTGGCCAATCCTGCTGATTTCAACGGGCTGGCGACCCTTGAAGGCGTCCAGTTCATCCTGCCGCAGACGATCGGCCAAGCGCTACCGGACGGCTCAGACACTGTAGGAGAGGACCGCGTCATCCAGGGCGCTTTCGATCCAGATGCGCCAATACGCGCAGCGCTTTTGGACGGTACGCCCGTGGCTGCTCATCGCGCACTAGACGGCGGCGTTGTCATTGAAGACATGCACGAATTGGTCAGGCTCTCGCCGGTGGCGCAGCGCTACCACGCTACTGCGATGGCTTCGCTGATCTTGCGCGGGGATCTTCAAGCAGATGGTGCGCCTCTGACAGATACGCGGCTGATCAGCGTACCCGTATTGATCGATCAGCAGAAGGGCGCCGAGACTGCGAGCAATCGCCTCTTTGTTGATGTGGTACACACGACACTGATGCGGTTGATTGGCACCGACGAGCCCGCTGCCCCTGACGTTTTTGTCGTCAATTTCTCCATCGGTGTCTGTGACAGTCACTTCTCCGGTCGCATCAGCGCGCTCGCGCGGCTGATGGACTGGTGGGCCGCTAAAGAAGGGCTCTTGTTTGTGATTTCGGCGGGTAATGTCGGTCACCTTACCCTTCCAGGAACTAGGATGATGGACGTCGAAAATGCTGCCGTTGCCGTCCGGCGCGCAGCAGCCCGAGGCGCAATGCGCGACGGCATTTTCGATCGCACCCTTCTGGCCCCGGCAGAATCCCTGAACGCTCTTACAGTCGGCGCATTGTCGCTTGATTTCGCCAATGACGTGCCGCCGCAGCAAGCCGGCATTTTGAAGCTGGAGGAGGACGGTGAGTTCGTGCCGCAGATGACCAGCGCACTCGGGCTGGGTTCCCTGCGGTCTATAAAACCCGATCTCTTAGAGGCGGGTGGCTGCCTGGAGTTGCGCGCCATGCCTCAAGGGGCCGATGTCAGCTTGCGGGCGGTAGAGCGATCTCGGCGCACCGGGTTAGTCGCAGCATCACCGCCAGGGCAAAATGCCACGCAGAAGTCGCGCGGCACGAGCCCTGCTGCTGCCTTGGTTACCCGTTCCCTTTTGCGTGCCGCCGAGGCCCTCACGGGAGAAGGTGGCCCCTATCAGGGGTTAGAACTGACTCGCCGCCAGAACGCACTGCTGACCCGTGCGTTGGCTGTCAATGCGGCCAAATGGCCTCAGGATGCGCACGATCTCTATAACGAGGAGAGGGCCCGGCTTGGCAATGGCCAACACGCCCGGGCAAAAGAGGAGGTTTGTCGCCACTTCGGTCATGGCTATCTCGACAATGCCATGATGTGGGGATCGCCGGAAACTGGCGTGACGATGGTCGGCTTGGGATTGATCCGCAAGGATCGTGCACAGATCTTCAGGATGCCCGTACCGCCATCGTTGTCGGGAGAGAGGCTTCCACGCTCCATGCGCGTTACCTTAGCTTGGTTCTCACCGGTCAATCCTTCGCGCGCTCAGTACCGGCTTGCTGCGTTGGAAGCCGCAGCGTTCAACGAGGCCGATGAAGACGACGGCAGATGGGGCTTCGATATGACCTCCGATGGTCTTGATGCAAACATAATCAAACGTGGGTCTGTGTGGTCCAGGCGGCTGAAAAACAGAATCCAGACTATCCCGGAGTTCGACGAAGACGTTGATATCCCGATCCGTGTGCAGTGTCGTGATGCATCCGGTGGCGGGTTGAGTCAAGATGAGGACATCATGTTCGCGATAGTAGTGACCCTTCAGGTAGAAGCCGAAATCCAGTTCGACATCCATCAGGAAGTCGAGCAGGCGTTGCGGGTCCGCCTCGGCCAGGCACGGGCCTGACTCGCGCCCGTCGTACAGTGCTATTGGCGCGTCCGGCATTGCCTTTCCGTTAGCTGAGTGGGCGACCTTTGCGAATGAAGTGCCTTAAGTAGATCGTGGTAGTTTTCATGGTATCGCAGGTTCGATCGCTCGCAATGTTCTGATATGGAATGTGTTTTTATTATTATCGATAATCGAGTGGGGAAAATACGTCTTTCAGGGACTATCGGTAGCAATCGGAAGAATGTGTCCCTATCGGCTGTTTGGAAAAGTTGCGGGATGGTCAGGGGAGCGTTTTCTGTAACCCAAGGTTGTCACTTGACAACCTTGGGTGTCATCCCCATATTGGAGACAAGGAATGCCTCGCTCATCACATCCGAAGAAGGAAATTGAAGCCGCGCTCAAGTATGCAGAAGAGGAGGGCTGGCGAGTCGAGGTGGGTGGTAGTCATGCTTGGGGCAAGATCTACTGCCCCTACAATGACGATGAATGCCGCTGTGGTGAGTTCTGTATCACCAGTGTGTGGAGTACGCCGAGAAATACCGGCAGTCACGCACGGGCGCTGCGCAGGGTGGTGGACAAGTGCTCCACTCACCAGCGCCGGGGTGATATGGAGTCGGAGGAGTGAGCTATGGAATATATTTTTACGCTGAAATACCAATTGGCTGACCACGACAGCGATTTGGACGCACTCGTCGAACGGTTGGGCGCTGCTGGTTGTGATGATGCCCTCGTCGGTGTGGGGCAGCCTGGCCGCTTGGCGCTGGAATTCTCCCGCGAGGCAGATAGCGCCGAGGAGGCGGTGCGCACTGCCCTGGCCGATGTCAAAAACGCCGTTCCTTCCGCGCGTCTGATTGAGGCTTCCCCGGACCTTGTCGGTTTGACGGATGTGGCCGATATTGTGGGAGTTTCCCGGCAGGCGATGCGCAAGCTCATGGTTGCCCACCGGGGGGCGTTCCCCATACCGGTTCACGAAGGTAGCGCCTCAATCTGGCATCTGGCGGAGGTGCTGAATTGGCTGAAGGCGCGAGGGGGCTACCAGATTGATACTGGCATACTGGAAGTTGCGCGAGTGGCGTTGGAAGTGAACATCACCAAGGAGGCAATCCGGCACCCGACGATGATCACACGAAGATCCGGCTGATCTGCTGCATGGCGGTCGGGTCTTCGTCCCAGGGTAGGGTGGGGTCTTCCGGGGTGGCGCCCAGGCGGCGCAGGGAGGCCACCTTCATGCGGTCCACCGAGGCCAGCCGGTGGCGGGTGGACTGGTAGCTCTCGATGTTGGCGGCCTGGACGATATCCACGTAGTCGATGGGTTTGTCATCCCCCGGGTCACGCCCCAGGTTGTCGTGCTCTGCGGCCACGTCGATCAGTTCCTGCTCGAAGTTCCAGGCCTTGAGCACCGCCTTGCCTACCGCCATGTGCAGCGAGGCGATGATCAGGTTTAGATGCTTCTCGTTCTCCACGATCACATCCACATTCTTGGCCTTGTTCAGGATGGGGATCACGCCCACGTCGTGGATCAGGCCGGCCAGCATGGCCTCTTCCTGGTCCAGGTGCCGGTAGCGACGAGCCAGCAGGGTACTGACCACGGCCACTTCCACGCTATGCTCCCAGAGGGTTTCCATGCGCTGACGAATACCCCGGTGACCGGTGCTGAACACATCCCGCATGGCCAGTGACAACAGTACGTTCTTGGTCTTCTCCAGCCCCAGCCGGGTGATGGAAGACTTGATGGTGGCGCAGCGGGTCAGCCCCCGGTAAAGGGGGCTGTTGGCATAGCGGATCAGGCGCGCCGCCATGGCGGTATCCCGGGCCACCACCGAGGTGACGTCGTCAATGGAACTGTCGTCGCGGTTGATCGTGAACAGCGCCTGGATGGATACATCCGGCAGGGTGGGAATCTGGATACCATTTCCCTGGAGATCTGCGCGAAGATCCGCCACGAATTCGTCGACGATCTCTTTGGAATCGAGATTTCTTTTCACGGGGCGTGTGGACGAGTGAGTGAGTGGATGCAGTATGACATATCAGACCGAGACTAAGGAGCGCAGGCATGGATCCCGATGATGCCCACTGGATGCATCAGGCCCTGGAACTGGCACGGCGGGCGGCCGACAACGGCGAGGTGCCGGTGGGGGCCCTGGTGGTTCGTGGCGGCGAATGCCTCGGTCGTGGTGGCAACCAGCCCATCGGCCTGGCCGATCCCACAGCCCATGCGGAGATCCTGGCCCTGCGCGAGGCCGCCCGGCGGGAAGGGAACTATCGCCTGCCCGGTAGCACGCTCTATGTCACCCTGGAACCCTGCGGCATGTGCATTGGTGCCATGATCCATGCCCGTGTGGAGCGGGTGGTCTTCGGGGCCCATGACCCCAAGACCGGGGCTGCCGGCAGTGCTGCCGATCTGGTCAACCTGCCCATGCACAATCATCGTTTGCAGGTGACCGGCGGTGTGCTCTCCCAGGCCTGCGGCGACCTGTTGCGGGATTTCTTTCGCTCGCGACGCGGGCGGCGCCTATAGCGCCGGGGGCAGGATCTCCAGAGGTGCAACGCCCCGGCGCGGTGGCAGTGGTGCCGGCTCCCCCGGCGCGTCATCCCGGGTGTCCAGCCAGGTGAGGATGTCGTAGAAGCTGCGCACATTCTGCACGTACTGCACCGGCTCCCAGCCACGGGCATACCCGTAGCGGGTCTGCCGGTACCAATCGGGCTGACTGAGCAGAGGCAGGTGCTCCATCACGTCCATCCAGCGATTCGGGTCCCGCCCCTGGGAGCGGGTGATCCGTCGGGCATCGTGCAGATGTCCCAGGCCCACGTTATAGGCAGCCAGGGCCATCCAGGTGCGATCCGGTTCATGAATGTCATCGGGCAGGCGCCCGCGCAGGCTGGTGAAATACTCCGCGCCCCCGAAGACCGAGTCGCGGGGGTCGGTGCGGTCCTGTATCCCCAGCTGACCGGCGGTGGCACGCGTCAGCATCATCAGACCGCGCACGCCGGTGTAGGAAACTGCCCGTGGGTCCCAGTGGGATTCCTGGTAACTGATGGCGGCCAGCAGCCGCCAGTCCATATCATGGACCTCGGCGGCCTCACGGAAGAGAGGCTCGAAACGCTCCAGTCGATTCCGGATGCGACGCATGAAGGTCAGCACGCCGGCATAATCCAGCATCTCCACGTGCCCGAAATACCGTTCCAGTATCTGCTCCAGGCGCCCATCCTCCGTGATCTGTTCGAAGAAGACCTCGGCCTCCCTGAGCAGTGTGGAGTCCGCGTCGCGCTTGAAGGCCCAGGCCAGTGGCCTGGGTTCCGACAGTTCCAGCGCTACCCTCAGTTCCGGGAAGAAGCGTAATGTGGCCGCCAGTTCCATGGAGTCCACCACCGTGAGCTCAGCCTCGCCCTCCCACACCTGGCGCAGGAGATCTTCCGGAGTGGTGTCCGCCACCTCTTCCCACTCAAGCCACGGGTAGGACTGCTGCAACTGCGCCAGCGTGGTTACGTGACTGCTGCCGGCCACCACCAGGATGGTTCGCCCTTCCAGATCGGCCAGGGATTGGGGGCGATCGGTGCCGCTGCGGTAGATCAGCTGTTCTGTCACCTGCATGTAGCTGGGCCCGAAGCGTACCTGGCTCAGGCGCGGGCGGGTGATGGTGATCCCGGCCGCGGCCATGTCGGCGCGCCCGGCGTTCACCATGGGCAGGATGGACTCGAAGCGATCCGGCACCAGGATGCGCAGCTCCACCCCCAGATGCTCGGCAAACGCCGAGGCCAGGTCATATTCGAAGCCGCTGGTGCCGTTGGCCCAGGGTTGATAGGTGGTATTGCCCAGGCGCGTGGCCACCACCAGTTCGCCCCTGGCCAGCACACGGTCCAGCTCGGTCACGGGCCGCGCCAGGACAAACAGCAGGGTGAGGGTCACCAGCAGCAGGAAGGCGACAATCTCCATGCGCTGTGCCAGGGTCAATGCGGGGCGTCGGCGTCTCAAGGGCTTAAAAAGACATGGGCGGATGGGCTATAATGCCTGACTTCGCCAAGACCGTCAGGAGAGGTGCCGGAGCGGTCGAACGGGGCGGTCTCGAAAACCGTTGTACGCGCGAGCGTACCGAGGGTTCGAATCCCTCCCTCTCCGCCATAAGTTGTGCCCAAGCCCCTGTCCCAGGGGCTTTTTGCTTTCCATCACCGGAAGTACACGATGACCTCGCCCACTCCCTTTACCTCCCGGGTGACCCGCGTCAGCTGTCGCGCTAGGGCCCGCGCCCCTTCCAGGGTTTCGAAGTTCTCGGGGGAGAGGTGCAGTTCCAGATGGATGCGACCATCCAGATAGTGCAGCACCACGTTTTCCATGGGCAGTGCGCCGGGGACGGATTGCCACTGCAGGTTCAGCTGTCGCATCAATTCGGATCGGCAGGGCAGGTGGCTGCTGGGGGCGTGTGTCCGGTCATCCTCCGGGTCCACATGCACCAGCACCTCGCGCAATTCGGGACGTGACTGCCGCAGGGTCTTGGCCACGGATTCGCTGATGCGATGGCCCTCGGAGACGCTGATCCTTGGGCCCACCATGATGTGCACATCGGCCAGTAGCGCACTGCCCATACGCCGGGTTCGCAGTTCATGAACGCCATGGATACCGTCCAGGTGCCTGACCGAATCCAGCATCTGTTGTTGTTCTTCCGGCCCGACGCCGGTGTCGATCAACTCGCTCACGCTGTTCCAGATCAGCTTGGCGCCCATCAAGCTGATCAGCAGGGCCACCAGCACGGCGGCCACGGCATCCATGAAGGCGAAGCCTGCCAGGGTGGCCCCAATGCCCACCAGCACCACCAGTGACGAGACCACGTCGGAGCGGTGGTGCCAGGCATTGGCATGGAGCAGGCTGGAGTCGATGCGCCGCGCCGCCCGCACGGTGTAATGGTAAAGCCCCTCCTTGGAGATGATGGCCAGGGCCGCCAGGGCCAGGGCCGCAGGGGCCGGGCTGAGCAACTCCTCCGGCGATTGCAGGCGCCGGAAGGCATCCAGGGCGATGCCCAGGGCGACACCGATGAGGGCCAACCCCACAATCACGGTGGCCAGTGTCTCGATGCGGGCATGTCCGTAGGGGTGGTTGTCGTCCGCCGGGGCATTGGCCTTGCGGGCGGCAAACAGTACCATGAAGTCACTGAGCAGGTCCGACAGGGTATGTACGCCATCGGCGATCAATGCCTGAGACTGTGCAAGAAAACCGCCCACCACCTGAGCCGTAGCCAGGGAGGCATTGGTGGCGGCCCCCACGAGGGTCACGCGGCGCGTGGTGCGGTACCTTTCCTCGCTGGGATGGGTATCTGACATGGGGCTCCGTGGGACATCATGGGCCATGGCTGGCGGGAGCCGCTGGCCCGCATCGCCCCGGTGGATCTCCCGGGAAGTGTATCCCCCATGATAACCCGATTATATCGGGCGATGGTATTCCGGGGGATTCTTGGATGCCGTAGAGTGATGGGATGCGTAAAAGACTCCACCCAAGCGCCGGCAACGTGGTACTGGTTTACGCCCTGATCGCGGGACTATGGATCATCACCTCAGGCTGGCTACTGGATCTGGCCCTTGATGACGGGACAGTGCAGGTTCGTCTGGAGATCGCCAAGGGCCTGCTCTTCGTGCTGGTCACGTCCGTACTGCTGTATGGATTGTTGCGTTCCTGGGCCCATCGCCTTGAGGATAGCGAGCGTCTCATGAACATGGCCGCCGGCCTGGCCCATGTGGGCGGCTGGCAGGTGGACCTGCAAACCGGCGTGGTGCACTGGTCGCGGGAGGTCTGCCGCATCCACGATATGCCCCCTGGCACCCGGGTCAAAGTGGAAGACGGTATCGCGTTCTATGCCCCGGCCTACCGGGACAGGATTCGCCAGGTATTCCGGGCATGCGCCGAGGAAGGCATCCCTTACGACGAGGAGATGCAGATCCTCACCCGCGAGGGCAAGCCCGTCTGGGTGCGCACCATTGGCCGGGCCGTGCGCGACGAGCAGGGGCGGATCACTCGGGTTCAAGGAGCCTTTCAGGACATCAGCGCCCGCAAGCGCGATGAGGCGAAACTGCGCCAATGGGCCACGGTGTTCGAATCCAGTGACGAGGGCATGATCATCACCGATGATCGCGCCCGCATCCTGATGGTGAACGCTTCCTTTACCCGGATCACCGGTTATGGCCCCAAGGAGGTGGTGGGGCGCAATCCCAACATGCTCAGTTCCGGTCGCCATACCCGGCTTTTCTTCCGTCGCATGTGGGATACCATCAGCCTGACGGGCGGGTGGCGGGGCGAGTTGTGGAATCGTCGCAAGAACGGCGAGCTTTATCCCCAATGGTCCACCATCAATGCCGTTCGCGATGCCGAGGGTCGGTTGACCCATTTCGTGAGCGTCTTTTCCGATATTTCCGACCTCAAGAGCTCTCAGGAGCAGATCGAACGGCTGGCCCACCGGGATGCCCTGACCAACCTGCCCAATCGACTGTTGTTCCGCACCCGCCTGGAACAGGCCCTTATCCGCGCCCGCTCCCATGCCTCGCAGGTGTCGGTGTTGCTGCTTGATCTGGATGGCTTCAAGCACATCAATGATAGCCTGGGCATCCGCATGGGCGATCAACTGCTCTCCAGCCTGGCCGAACGTTTCACCGCTATTTTGCAGCGTGGCGAGACCCTGGCGCGCATGGGCAGTGATGAATTCGCCATCCTGGTGGAGCAGGGGGCGGATGAGGAAGCCCGGGTGGAGCAGGTGGCCGAGGCGATCATTCAGGCGGTGCAGCGCCCCGTGAAGATTCGCAACAACGATGTCTTCATCACTGCCAGCATTGGTATCGCCAGCTTCCCTCGGGACGGCCGCGAACAGGATCAACTGCTGCAGCACAGCGATGCGGCCATGCATCATGCCAAGCAGGCGGGCGGTAATACCTATGCCCAATACAGTCGGGATTTCACCGATTACGCTCGGGATCGCGTGCTTCTGGCAGCCGATCTGCGTCAGGCGCTGGAGCGCAACGAGCTGGTATTGCACTATCAGCCCCAGGTGGATCTGATCAGCGGGGAGGTGGTGGGCCTTGAGGCCCTGGTCCGCTGGGAGCACCCGACCCAGGGCATGATTTCGCCGGGTCGCTTCATCCCCATGGCCGAGGATACCGGCCTGATCCTGCCCCTTGGGCGCTGGGTGCTGCGCCAGGCCTGTGTGCAGGCCAGGGCTTGGCGGGAGGCCGGGCTCGATTTTGGCACCGTGGCCGTGAACGTGTCGGGAGTGCAGGTGCAGCGCAGCGATTTCGTGGAGACCGTGGGTGCGGTGTTGCGGGAGACCGGGGTGGACCCGGCGCTGCTGGAACTGGAAATCACGGAAAGCTTCGTGATGGACCGCCGTCAGGGCTCCGAGGAGTTATTGCGCCAACTCAAGTCCCTGGGCGTCTTCCTGGCAGTGGATGACTTTGGCACCGGCTATTCCTCATTGTCCTACCTCAAGTCACTGCCGTTCGATGCCCTGAAAATCGATCAGAGCTTCATTTGCGGCATTTCCCTGAACCCCCACGATGCAGCCATTGCCAGTGCCATCACCACGTTGGGTGGGCACCTGAACATGGAAGTGCTGGCCGAGGGGGTGGAAACGCGGGAGCAGCAGGAGGCCCTGCTGGCCCTCGGCTGCCACCGGGCGCAGGGGTATCGCTTCAGTCACCCGGTGGCCGCCAAGGCCATTCCGGAGATACTGCGCCGTGCAACGCTGATGCCGGACGACGCAAAGATCCCCCATCACTGACGAGCCAGGAACCCGGGGTCGGGAGGGCTTCTGGCGGTCAGTCCGTGATGGCCTTATAGTGGGGGAGTCCATCCACTTCGGCCCATGGGGTCAGTCCACCATGCCATCCGATCAGACCCCAGACGAGACCCACGAGACCCAAGAGCCCCAGGATGCCCCCCAGGAGGATGCTGGGGAGGTGCTTGAGGGCGCTGGGCCAACGCAGGATTTCGCTGGCCATGTGGTGGGTATTGGTGCCTCTGCCGGAGGGCTCGAGGCTCTGGAGCGTTTGTTCGAGTCCATGCCTGACGGAACGGGCGCGGCCTTTGTGGTGGTTCAGCACCTCTCCCCCGACCACAAGAGCCTGATGGCCAACCTGCTGGCCCGCCATACCAGCATGCCGGTGATCACGGTTCGTGATGCCATGGAACTGGAACCGGAGACCATCTACCTGATCCCGCCCGGCAATCTGATGACCATTGCCGAGGGCCACTTGCGCCTCAGCCCCAAGAACCCCCGGGCCCTGTCCCTGCCCATTGATCTGTTCTTTTCCTCCCTGGCCAAGGAGTTCGGTCACCGCTCCATCGGTGTCATCCTGTCGGGTACCGGGTCTGACGGTACCCGGGGCTCCGTGGCCATCAACGACGCCGGTGGACTGCTGCTGGCCCAGGATCCGGAGAGTGCCAAGTTCGACGGCATGCCACGCAGCATCATCGCCACGGGTCTGGTGGACGAGGTGCTGCCCCCGGACACCCTGGGCGAACGGATCCGCGATCATATCGAGCAAAAGCCCGACACCCAGGTGACGCCGCCTCCCAAGACCACCTCCGACCTGGATTCGGGTTCGGCCCTGGAGGGAATCTTCCATTTGCTGCACAACCACGGCGGGGTCAACTTCCGGGACTACAAGCCGGCCACGGTGCTGCGCCGGATAGAGCGGCGCATGCAGGTACGCCATGTGCCGGATTTCGAACACTACCTGGAATTGCTGGAGGGGGATTCGGGAGAGGTGTCGGTATTGCGGCGGGAGATCCTCATCCCGGTGACCAATTTCTTCCGCGACCCGGAGGCCTTCGACACCCTGGCCAGCAAAGCGGTGGAGAATATTGTCAGCCAGTCCGGCAACAACCATTCCATCCGTGTGTGGGTGGCGGGTACGTCCACCGGCGAGGAGGCCTATTCCATTGCCATCCTGTTTGCCGAGGCCTTCGAGCGGGCCCACCGCTGGCCGGACCTGAAGATCTTCGCCACCGACGTGGAGCAAAAAAACGTGGATGCCGCCAGTGCTGGCACGTTTTCCGAGGCCATCATGGCAGAGGTGTCCCCGGAGCGGCTGGAGCGCTTCTTCATCAAGCGGGGCAGCCACTTCGTGGTCAAGCCGGAACTGCGTCAGACCCTGGTCTTTGCCCGCCATAACCTGGTGGAGGATCCCCCCTTCACGCGCATGGACATGGTGTCCTGCCGCAACGTGCTGATCTACTTCCTGCCCGCCACCCAGGAGCGGGCCCTGCGGCGGTTGCAGTATGCCCTCGCACCAGGCGGTTACATGTTTCTGGGCAGCAGTGAATCCCTGGGCGAACTCAGCCCGGATTTCACGCCGGTCAGCAGCAAGTACAAGCTGTTTCAGATGCTGCGCAGCGCCCCGCTGCCCATGGAGTCACACCATGCCAGCATCCCGCCGATCAAGAGGGGCACGCATGCGCCCGTGGGGCGCCAAAGCAAGGCGTTTCGCTCCCGGGATGCCTCGGCCATTGAGTCCGCGCAGCAGGTCTTGCTGCAGGAGCACGCCCCGCCCAGCATCCTGCTGTCGGAGTCGCTGGAACTCATCCATGTGTTTGGGGAGGCTCAGCAATTCCTGCATTTCCCCTCCGGTAGCATCACCCTGGAGATCTCCAAGCTACTGCCCTCGGGAATCGTTCCCGTGGCCCAGGCCCTGCTGCGTCGGGCATCCAAGAGCGGCGAGGTGATCCGCTCCGAGGCCAGCACCTTCAAGATGCCCGATGGCAGCACCGAGCGCCTGCGCCTGAATGTGCGCCGTCTGGACGGGGATGAGCGCAGCAGTACCTTCCTGTTGCTGTCCTTCGAATCCCAGGATGCCGTGATCCCGGAGGGGAGCGACAACGAAACCCAGTCCCTGGACATGAGCGTGGAGGCTGTGGATCGTATCAACTCCCTGGAGCAGGAACTGGGGGCCACCCGGGAGAGCCTGCAGGCCACCATTGAGGAACTGGAGGCCTCCAACGAGGAACTGCAGGCCACCAACGAAGAAATGATGGCGGCCAACGAAGAGTTGCAAAGCTCCAATGAGGAGCTGCAATCGGTGAACGAGGAGCTGTACACCGTCAATGCGGAGAATCAGGAGAAAATCCAGATCCTCAATCGCCTCAACGCGGACATGGACAGCATGGCCAAGGCAGCCTCCATCGCCACCTTGTTCCTGGATGAATCCATGCACATCACCCGTTTCACCCCCGAGGCGCAGCAGATCTTCAAGATCCGTGACGGGGATGTGGGGCGACGCATCGACGACTTTACCCACAACTTGATGTACCCCGGGCTCATGGATGACTTGCGCGAAAGCCTGCGGGAAGGGCGCATGAACGAACATGAGGTGTGTTCGGAATCGGGCAATTACTATCTGGTGCGCATCCTGCCTTACACCCTGCAGGGAGCCGCCTCCCGGGGGGCAGTGATCACCCTGGTGGACATCACCTCGGTACGGGATGTGGTGCGCCTGCAGGCAGTACTGGATTCTCAGACCCATCAGGTGGCGGTGCTGGACAGCAGTGGCATGATCCAGATCGTCAACAAGGCCTGGCGAGAGGCCTCCAGGGCACAGGCGAAGGATCCCATGGTGGCGGCTGGTCCGGGGGATAATTTCCTCGAGTCCTGCTATGCGCGCAGCGCCCAGTCGAGTGAGAAAGAGGAGTACGCCGTGAAGGCAGAGCGGGGCCTGCGCCAGGTGCTCAAGGGAGCTAGCGAGGGGTTTGGCCTGGAGTATCGTTATCCGGGTTCGGATCCTGCCCGCTGGTTCCTGTTGCAGGTGGGCAAGGTGCACCACCCGGAGGGTGGAGCCATCGTCAGCCGTCTGGAGATCACTGACTGGATGGCTGGTCCGAAGTGATGGTTGGGCAGTCCCAGTGGAAAACGAGTTGATTCGGGGGCACGGGGCGGCTGAAGAGAAAGCCCTGGGCCAGGTCGCAGCCTTCCTTGAGGAGGAACTGGACCTGCTCCTTCTGCTCCACCCCCTCGGCCAGGGTTTCCAGGCCCAGGCTGCGCCCCAGGCCGATGATGGCGCGTGTGATGGCCTCGCCATTGGTGTCCAGACCGATGTCCTGGATAAAGGAGCGGTCGATTTTCAGCCGGTCCAGGGGCAGGCGCTTGAGGTAGGACAGGGACGAGTATCCGGTGCCGAAGTCGTCCACCGAGAGCTTGACCCCCATCATCTTGAGTTTCTGTAATACGGACTGCGCCTTCTCCGGTGCCCGCATGATCAGGGATTCGGTCACCTCCAGTTCCAGGCACTCCGCAGGCAGGTTGTATTCCGCCAGGCAGTCGCGCACCGTGCTCACCAGCATGTCCCGCTCCAGTTGTTGCACGGAGAGGTTCACTGCCACGCAACTGACGTCCCGGCCTTCGTCTCGCCAGACCCGCATCTGCCGGCAGGCCTCACGTAGCACCCAGGCGCTGATCTCGCCGATCACACCCATCTCTTCGGCCAGCGGGATGAAATGTCCGGGTGACACCAGCCCCAGCGTGGGGTGTTCCCAGCGGGCGAGGGCCTCCACCCCAAGCAATGACCCATCCTTCAGCCTGACCTGGGGCTGATAATGCACCCGTAGTTCATTCCGCGCCGCGGCACCACGCAGGGCGGATTCCATCTTCAGTCGATCCATGACGCCTTCCGAAAGGCTCGGGGCAAAAAACTCATAGGCGTTACGCCCCTGAGTCTTGGCCTCGTACATGGCCAGGTCAGCATTCTTGAGCAGTGCGTCGGCGTCCACCCCGTCGTCCGGATAGGTGGCCACGCCGATGCTGGCGGTAATCACCAGTTCATGGCCCTCCAGCAACATGGGGGCCTCCAGCACATTCAGTAACTTTTCACACAGGGTGTTGATTTCCTGAACGTTGATCTCATCTTCCAGCAGCAGCACAAACTCATCCCCGCCCAGCCGGCTCAGGGTGTCCGAGGCACGCACGGTGTTCTTCATGCGCTGGGCCACAGTCTGCAGGAGCAGATCCCCCAGGTTATGGCCCAGGGTGTCGTTGATGGTCTTGAAGCGGTCCAGGTCCAGGAAGAGCAGGGTGAGTGTGGACTTTTTGCGCTCTGCCCGACGCAGGGCATGCTTCAGGCGGTCCCGCAGCAGGGCCCGGTTGGCCAGTCCGGTGAGTGGGTCGTAATGGGCCATGAACTCCAGTTGCTGCTGAGCCTCCTTGATCTGGCCAATGTCGCTGAATACCCCCACATAGTGGATGATTTCGCCATCATCGTTGCGCACGGCGCTGATGGTGAGCCATTCCGGGTAGATCTCGCCGTTCTTGCGTCGATTCCATATCTCGCCACGCCAATGGCCCAGTTGCAGCAGGTTGCGCCACAAACGCTGGTAGAAGCTGGCATCCTGTCGCCCCGAATGCAGCAGGGCTGGTGTCTGGCCCAGGGCGTCCTCTTCCGTGTAGCCGGAGATGCGTGTGAAGGCCGGGTTCACAGCCACGATGCGCCCCTGCATGTCCGTGACCATGATGCCTTCATCGGCAGCCTGAAAGACCCGGTCGGCCAGCCGCAGGCGTTCTTCGGCGCGGTTGCGTTCGGTGATGTCATGCACCACCGAGTGCAGCAGTTCCCGTCCTTCCACCTGAATCCTGCCGCTGTATACCTCCACCTGGCGTCTTTCGCCCGTGGCCAGACGATGCACGAAACGGAAATGCCTATGCCCGCCGCGCTGGACCCGGGCCATTTCTGCCTGAGTTTCCTTGTCTGACAGGGCGTTGATGTCGCTGATGCGGTGGTTACGCATCTCCTCGCGGGTCCAGCCATAGAACTGGCAGGCCCCAGGATTGGCGTCCACGATTTGCCCATCCTCCGGGTCCACCAGGAGCATGATGGAATGAGTGTTCTCGAACAGACTGCGGTACCGGGCCTCGCTCTCGCTCAGGGCTGCCTCCGTGGCACGGCGCTTCTTTTCCAACTCCAGGTGTTGCAGGGCGTAGGAGAAGTCCTCGGTGATGTCCTGGACCAGCCGGTCTATTTGGGGGGTGAAGCCTGCCTGGGTGTCGGAGAAGAAGCTGGCCACGCCCACCAGACGATGGTCGCGGATCAGCGGGTAATGCCCGAAGGTCTGGATCCGGTTGGCCTGTGCCCACTGGCGCCATTGGGGCGGCGTGTCCGGATCTTCCCGGTTGGCGTAAACGTAAGGCTGCCGGTTGATCAGTTCCCAGGCCTCGTCAAGGGGCATGGTCTCTATCTGTTCGGGCTTGAGGCCCTTGCAGGCACGGGGCTGGGGAGGGTTCTCGCCGTTGCGCAGGCTGATGACGCAGGCGGTGAAGCCACCGTGTTCCACGGCAATGCGCGCCAGGTTGTCCAGCAAGGGTTGTTCGTCCTCGATGCGAACGATGGCCTGATTGACCGCACTGAGGGTGGCATACAGCAAGCTGACCTGAGCCACCTCCAATTCTGCGCGCTTGCGGTCGGTGATGTCCCGGTTGATGCCCCGGCGCCCCTGATAGCTGCCATCTTCGGCGATGACAGGCTGGCATTCGTGTTCGATCCAGCGGATTTCGCCATCCAGATGGCGCAGCCGGAACTCCATGAGCTCATGGGGCAGCTGATCCCGGCACTCCTGGATGTCTTGCTCATGCTGCTGCCAGCGTTGCCGGTCCTCGGGCTCAAGGAGGCGGGCAAACAGCCCCGGGTCCTCCATGAAGGCCTCGGGAGGATGACCGCTGACGGCCAGACACCCGGGGGAGACATAGCGATACCGCTCTTCGGGGCCATACCAGTAGTCCCACACCGGTGAGTAATCGGCCAGGACGCGGTACCGGGCCTCGCTCTCGCTCAGTTCCTGGTGAGCATGCCGCAGTTCCGCCTCGTGACGCAGGTGCTCGGTGAGATCCACCACGGCACATACGAATTCATTCTCCCCTCCCTGACGCCCCGGCAGGCGGGCTACATGCAACTCGCCGCGAAAGGTATCGCCCTCGGTGCGCACGAAGGTGAAGCCTTCGCAGAAGGCCTTGCCCTGTTCCCCAGCCTGGATGAGGATCCGGCTCAGATCCCCCTCGTTATCATGATGGACCAGCCGGCGCAGAAAGTGGTGCCGCAGATGGGAGTGGCGCAGCCCGAACAGGTGGGCCGCCTGGTGGTTGGACTCCAGGATCAATCCGGTCCGATCCACCACCAGGGCCGCCACGGGGATGCCGGAGAAGAAGGCGGAGTAGCGCCCCATGGAACGCTCGGCCAGCAGCTGGGCCTCACGCAACTCGGCGTTTTGCACCTCCAGTTCGGCCTGGTAGATGCGCAGGTGCTCGGTGACCTCGGCCAGGTCGATATGGCCCTTGTCAAAAAGATCCTGGGAAAGATCAAAGTCGCCGGCGCGCAGGGCCTGCTCGGCCCGGGCGCGAATCGCCGCGTCAATCTTCTTGGTGGGTTTGTTGCGGGACATAGGCGCCGGTCACGGGTTCACCGGTGTTGAGTGTGCTACCGTTAGGCCCTGTGAATACACTGGCAAGGCCACTGTTTTGTGAGCTGGTTCACGTCTTGCTGATCCGCATGATACTTCATTTGTGAAATCCTCGCCCATCCCCGGGCCTCAGGCCGATCCAACAGTATGAACAACACTCAGTCTGAAATAATCGATTCCTTGCCGGTGATTGATCCACGTCGGTTTCGGGATGCTCTGGGTCGCTTTGCCACCGGCATCACGGTGATCACCTGTCTCGATCCACAGGGAGAGGTGCCCAACGGGTTCACGGCCAATTCCTTCAGTTCCCTGTCGCTGGATCCGCCGCTGGTGCTGTTCAGCCTGCGCCGCGATGCGGGATGTCTGGCCGCCTTCGAGCGTGCCAGGGCCTTTGCCGTGAATGTGCTCGCGGAGGATCATCAGGGCCTCTCGAACCGGTTTGCGGGCAAGGAGGCAGGACGCTGGGAGGGCCTGGAGTTCGAGGCCGGGCAAACCGGCGCACCGCTGCTGCCGGGAATGCTGGCGCAGTTTGAATGCCGCACCGAGATGATTCATGACGGCGGCGATCACCGTATCTTCGTGGGCCGGGTGTTGCGACTGACCATGCCCCGCGAGGGTGAGCCGCTGGTCTACTATCAGGGCGATTACCGTTTTTTGGCCAGGGATTAACCGGGTCCGGAAGGATGTGCCCGTCGCATGGGCGCGGGCCGTTTCGGGAGGCTCTCCAGCATGACCACCACTGGCCCCGGGCGACCGAAATAGTAACCCTGGTGGGTGTGGCAGCCATGCCGGCTCAGCCATTCCCAATGCTCCCGGGTTTCCACCCCCTCGGCGATCACCCTCAGGCCCAGCGTGCCTGCCAGGGCCACAATGGTGCGGGCAATGGCGGCATCGTTGGGGTCGGTGAGCACGTCACGAACGAATGACTGGTCGATCTTCACATCGTCCAGGGGCAGCTGCTTGAGATAGCTCAGGGAGGAATAGCCGGTGCCGAAGTCGTCCAGGGCGAACGAGATGCCCCGGGCCCGCAGTTGCCGCATCTTGCTGATCACGTCCTCCACGTCTTCCACCAGCAGGCTTTCGGTGATCTCCAGCTTGAGGCGACGCGGGTCTGCACCGGTCGTGTTCAGGGCGCGCAATACTCCGGGCACGAATTCCGGATGCCGGAACTGGCGGGCGCTCACATTGGCCGCGAGCTTCAGGTGCTTCAGGCGAGGGTCCCGGGCCCATTCGGCCAGTTGGGCGCAGGCCGCCTCCAGCACCCACTGTCCGATGGGCAGGATCAGCCCGGTATCCTCCGCCAGGGCGATGAACTCGCCGGGCGGCACCAGACCCCGCTGCGGGTGTTGCCAGCGCAGCAGGGCCTCGGCGCCCGTCAGTGTACCGTCGTCGTCCACCAGTGCCTGGTAATGCAGTACGAACTGTTCCTCCGCGAGTGCCCGGCGCAGATCAGCCTCCAGGGCGGCCCGGGCCGTCACCGACGCCTGCATGCCCGGGTCGAACAGCCGCTGCGTGTTACGACCTGCCGCCTTGGCCTGGTACATGGCCAGATCAGCCCGTTTCATGAGTTCGTCCGCGCTCATCAGCTCCCGATGGAACAGTGTGATGCCCACACTGGCCGTACTGTGATGCTCCTGCCCATCCAGCAGATAAGGATGGTTCAGGGTGGCCAGAATCTTGTCGGCGACGATCTCCGCCTGTTGCGTGGCCTCATGAGGGTGGTGGCTGAGCCTGCGCAGCATGACCACGAACTCATCACCCCCAAGACGGGCCACGGTGTCGCTCTCGTGCACGCAGCCGCTGATGCGCCTGGCCGCCTGCATGAGCAACAGATCTCCCTGGTCATGGCCCAGGGTATCGTTGAGGATCTTGAAGTTATCCAGGTCAATGAACAGCAGGGCCCCGTGATGGTGCCCCTGGTGGCAGTGCTGCACCGCCTCCTGAAGATGCTGGGCGAGCAGGCGACGGTTGGGCAACTGGGTCAGTGGATCGAAAAAGGCCAGCGTCTTGATCTCGTCCTCGGCCTGCTTGCGGGCGGTGATGTCCCGAGCGATCCCCTGAAAACCGACAATCTGCCCGGTTTCATCCCGGGAGGGCAGGGCGCTGGAGTTATGCCATCGCCAACTCCCGTCCTGATGCCTGACCCGGTACTCGATGTCCTGGGCATGATGACCGTGGCGCATGACATGGCTGAACGCCTGGTGGCAGATGGAGAGATCCTCGGGATGAACGAACTCCGAGAAATGGCGCTCCACGACACTCTGCGGGTCGTGCCCCATGAGCGTCTTCCAGCTGGGAGAGACAAACTCGATGTGGCCGTCGGGTGAGAACAGGTAGAGGATGTCGTAGCTGTTTTCCACCAGAAAGCGGTATTTTTCCTCGGAGCGCCGCAGGTCCGTCTCCGTGCGCTTACGCGCCGTGATCTCCTCACTCAGGGCCTGATTGGCCTGTTTCAACGAGCGATGGCTGTGCTGGAGTTGCGTGTCGTAACGAACGGTGCTCAGATAGCCACGCAGGACCAGCAGACCGAGGCCGGCAACGGTCAGCCAGGCGATGCCCAGGGTCCACAGCTTTTGCCACCAGGCGGCCATGAGGGTCTGCTTCGCCTCGCCCACCACCACCAGGAAGGGCAGGTCCCGCACCAGCTGCGCCGTGTAGGAACGATGCACTCCGTCCACCGGAGAGACGATGCTGAAATGGACAGTATCCGTGGCCTGGTGGAGCAGGGGTCGGAGTGCTCCAGCTTCCACGGGCTGACCCAGTTGGGCATCGAAGTCAGGAACCGTATCCCGGGGACGACGTGCCAGTAATCTTCCCTCGTGATCGAGAATCGTCAGGCTGCTGCCGCGCGTGAGTTCGGTGCGCTCCAGCCAGTGGTCGAAAAATCCCAGGTCCAGGCGCACCCCCAGGAGTCCGGCAAATCCGCCGTTGGCGTCACGCAGGGCCTGGGCATGGGCAACCAGAAAGCCATTGGCCTCGCTGGAGAAGAAGGCCTGGGATACCTGGCGCTCAAGGCTCGGATCATCGCGAAGGGCCTGGAAATGGGCCTGATCACTGATGTCATGGCCCACCCCCCGGGCAGCGCGGGAGGTATGCGTCATCACACCCTCACGGTCGAACAGGGCAATGGCATGGGCGTGAGGGAGGAGTTGCAAATGCCGGTCGAGCCACTGATTCGTCCGCGCATGGGCTTCCGGATCGTTGTCCTCGCTTGCCAGGCTTTCGGGACGAATCTCGCCTGCCATGCTGCGCAGCAGCGCCCCGCTGGTCTCAAAGGCCGCATACAACCACTCGCTCACCAGGATGCTGGTGGCGTGGGTGCGTTGTTGGGCGGCTGCCATCTCCTTCTCCCGGGAGGTGGTGAGATCCCAGGTGATGGCCAGGGCCAGCACCAGACACAAGCCCAGGTACGCGGCCCAGGCCTTGAGGCTGATGCGTGGCGGAAGACCATTGCTGGGTGACGGGCCTTGATTCATCGGGGGTCTTGGCGGAGGCATCGGGATGGGGCCCGAGCATCATTCCAGGGTCAGCTCGGCGGGCGCGTGTCTTCGCCATTTATATCATTTACCATGCAGGCACACTCACGATCAGGATGGAAACATGCAGATCTTCCGACCGATGGCGATTGCCGCCTTCACCTTGATGATGCCCCTGAGCAGCCTGGCGGACCAGCCCAACCTGCAACCGGGAGAGTGGGAATTCACCTCCATCAGCAGCACCATGGGGCATGAGGCCCCGGAGGAGGATGCTCATACGGAACGAGGTTGTATCACGGAAAACGATATCGCCGAGGGTGCTCGTTTCCTGATCGCCGATCAGGGGTGCGAAATCACGGATATGGAGTCGACACCTGCCAACCTGGCCTACAGCATGATCTGCGAGGAGGATGGCGATGTGGTGGAGATGCGAGCCACCTTCGAGTTCATGAGCGACAGCCTCACCGGTCGTATCACCTCCTATCTGGATACGTCCATCGGCAAGATCCCCATGCACACGGAGGTGAAGGGGCAGCGTCTCGGGGAGTGTGACTGAATCTCGGCTCATGCATCACGGGTGCATCACGGCGGTCAATCACCCAGATGATCAAAGACGCGTAACAAGCCCTTCTCCCCCCCGTGGGGGAGAAGGTGGCGTCTGTAGCTGACAGGGTTCTTTCGCGTCAAACCTCGTCCCGGTGACCCGTCTCCCCATACACCCGCTGCGCCGCCCGGATGGCATGGCCCCGCTCGATGGGTGCATTCATCTCCGTGAGCACGGCCTCCAGGGCGTGCAGGCACAGCAGCACGTTTCGCTGGTTGCAACCAAAGCCCATCAGGCCGATGCGCCAGATCTTCCCGGCCAGTGGCCCCAGGCCTGCACCGATTTCCAGACCGTAGCGCTCCAGTAGTTGAGTGCGCACAGCGGCCTCGTCCACGCCTTCGGGCACCTTCACGGCATTGAGCTGGGGCAGGCGGTGGGGCTCGTCCACCAGCAGGCTCAGGCCCATGGCCTCCAGGCCGGCCTTCAGCGCCTCGTGATGATGGCGATGACGCGCCCAGGCCTCTTCCAGGCCTTCCTCGCGCAACAGCACCAGGCACTCGTGCAGGGCATACAGGGCATTGATGGGGGCGGTGTGGTGATAGGCCCGCTTGGCGTTGCCCGAGCCCCAGTAGCCCATGATCAGGTTCAGGTCCAGGAACCAGCTCTGCACCGGGTGCTTGCGGTTACGGATGCGCTCCACGGCACGGGGGCTGAAGCTCACCGGTGACAGGCCGGGGGTGCAGGAGAGGCATTTCTGGGTGCCGGAGTAGATGGCGTCCACGCCCCAGTCGTCCACCCGCACCTCGCTGCCGCCCAGGCCGGTCACGGTATCCACGATCACCAGGCAATTCCGGGCATGGGCCACCTGGGAGAGGGTTTTCACATCGGAGCACACCCCGGTGGAGGTCTCGGCGTGGACAAAGGCCACCAGGCGGGCGTCCGGGTGGGCGGCCAGGGTGTTTTCCAGCTTCTGCGGATCCACCGGTTGGCCCCATTCCTCTTCCACCACGATGGGGGTGCCGCCGCAGCGGATCACGTTTTCCTTCATGCGCATGCCGAACACGCCGTTGATGCACACCACCACCTCATCACCCGGCTCCACCAGGTTGGCAAAGCAGGTTTCCATGCCGGCCGAACCCGGGGCGGAAACAGGCAGGGTAAGCTCGTTTTCCGTCTGGAAGGCGTACTGCAGCAGCACCTTCATCTGATCCATCATGCCCACGAAAGCGGGGTCCAGATGGCCGATGATCGGCCGGCTCATGGCGGCCAGGACCCGGGGATTGATATCGGAGGGACCGGGGCCCATCAAGGTGCGCACGGGGGGGTGGAAGGAGGGATAGGTCATCATGGTTAGGGTCTGCTGAATGGGTGGATTTCTTTAAGCGTATGAAAAAATTATGGAAGTATAAGGCGGTGAACCGGATGAGAGAAGGGTGCGCGGATCTCAGCCTTGCGTGATTCCATCCATCAACTGAACCCAGTGTCGCACCGGCGTGCCCGTCCCCGACTGCAGATGCATGTGACACCCGATATTCGCCGTGGCAATCACCTCCGGAGCCTCCCGCTCCAGATTCGTCAGCTTGCGCTGCTGCAGCTGCCGTGACAATGCCCGCTGCAGAATGGAATAGGTCCCGGCCGACCCACAGCACAGATGCACATCCCGCACTGCCACCAACTCAAAACCTGCCGCCCGCAGCAGCGCCTCCACCCGACCGCTCAGCTTCATGCCATGCTGCAAAGAGCAGGGCGGATGAAAGGCCACCCGCCGGCCATCGGCGTCCACCCCCAGGCGCCGAACATCCTCCGGCGTCACCACCTCGCAGGGATCACGTGCCAGTTCCGCCACCCGCCGGGCCCTGTCCCGATACGCCGGATCCGCCGCCAGCAGATGGCCGTAATCCTTCACCTGCACGCCGCAACCGCTGGCAGTGACCAGGATGGCCTCCAGGCCCGCCTCAATCTGTGGCCACCAGGCATCGATGTTGCGCCGTGCCCGTTCCCGGGCGGCCTGCTCGTCATTCAGGTGCATCTCCACGGCCCCGCAACACCCCCCGCCGCCACGGACAACACTCACCCCCAGGCGATCCAGCACCCGGGCCAGGGCCGCGTCGATATCCGGCTGCAGGCCGGGCTGCACGCACCCCTCCAGGGTGAGCATGCGTCGCTCGTGCCGCGTCTCCGGCCAGGGGCCCTGGACGGCCCGCGGGGGCACCCAGTGACGGAAGGGAGGCGGCAGCACGGGCCGCAGGCCCTGACCGGCACGCAGCAACCCATTGAACAGGCGGCGCCGGGGCAGCACATGGCGCAGGGTGGCTCGCTGCAGGCGTTCATGCCAGGGGCGAGAGACCTGCTGTTCCACCTGGGCACGGCCCACCTCCACCAGATGCCGGTAATCCACCCCGGAGGGGCAGGTGGTCATGCAGTTGAGGCAGGTGAGGCAGCGATCCAGATGGGTCTGGGTGCGACGGCTGGGTGTCTGCCCTTCCAGTACCTGCTTGATCAGGTAGATGCGCCCCCGGGGGCCGTCCCGCTCATCCCCCAGCAACTGATAGGTAGGGCAGGTGGCATTGCAAAAGCCGCAGTGCACGCAGTTGCGCAGGATGCCGTCCACTTCCTCGCCGGTCGGCGTTTCCTTGATGAAGTCCACCAGTCGGGTCTGCATGTCACACCTCCGGGTACAGGCGGCCGGGGTTGAGGATTCCGTGCGGATCAAAGGCAGCCTTGAGTTGTCGATGCAATTGCAGCAACGGCGGCGCCAGGGGGTGGAATGGCTCGATGCGACCGCCATGGCCGCGGAATACGGTGGCATGCCCGCCCTGTGCCTGGGTGGCCTGGCGGATGGCATCGGCCGGGCCCTGGGACCGGAACCAGCGCAGGGCACCCCCCCAGTCCAGCAGACACTGCTCCGGCACCAGATCGGCCGGCGCCCCCGGGGGCAGGCTCAGACGCCACAGGGGAGCGCCCGATCCCTGGAAGAACGGATGGGTCTGCTCGCGAATGCCCTCCCAGAAGGCCTCCGCATTCTCCATCGCATCCCCGCCGATCGCCTGCGCGGCCTGCTCCACGCCCTGGCGAGCGCCGCACAGGCGTACATGGAGGGTATCGTCCAGATGGCAGGCGGCGGAGAGGGGGAGTGGACGGTTGCCCCAGCCGAGCAGGGAGTCCAGGGCCCGGATAGCGCTGGCGGGCTGTACGATGGTGAGGCTGTGGGCGGGCCGCGGCAACACCTTGACCGAAACCTCCAGCAGCACCCCCAGGGTGCCCAGGCTGCCGGCCATCACCCGGGAGACGTCGTAACCAGCCACGTTCTTCATCACCTGCCCGCCAAAATGCAGGACCTCGCCCAGGCCGTTGATCATGCGCACACCCAGTACAGCGTCACGCACGGCGCCGGCGTAGGGGCGTCGTGGCCCCGACAGTCCGCTGGCCACCGTGCCCCCCAGGGTGGCTTCCGGGCCAAAGGCGGGTGGTTCGAAGGGCAGCATCTGGCCATTGGCCTGCAGAAGTTGCTGGATCTCGCTCAAGGGCGTGCCAGCACGGGCCGTGAGTACCAGTTCAGTGGGCTCGTAGTCGATGATGCCACGGTGTGGGGTCATATCCAGAGGGTCGCCGGATACGGCGCGCCCGTAGAAGGATTTGGTCATGCCGCCCCGGATCTCCAGGGGTCGCCCCTGCCGGGCTGCGTCGGCAATCAATTCACTGAGGGTTTGCGTCAAATCCTGATCGGTCATGTGCTCCCCTGAGAGGTGGGCCTGGATGCGGTGGGAAAGCTGTTCAACGCCCATTGCGGGTGGATCTGCAGGATACTGAGCTTGGCGTGGGGCATCTGTTTACCATAGGCGGCGCCGGTATCCAGATAATAGATGTTCTCCCGACGCATGGCCTCCTGGACGGGGGTATGCCCCACCACCAGCAGGGCCAGGCCCTCCACGGGCGTGATGGCTTCATCCTTGAGTACCTGGCCGATACGCTTGCGGGACCAGGTGGCGTATTCACGGGTTCGCTGGTCCCGCTCCAGCTGTTCCAGGAACGCCATCCAGTTGAGCCGGGGCGGGACGTCGGCATGCACAATTCCCACCTGGCCGGGTTCGGTATCCGCCTCCAGGGCGAAGGGCAGGGCGCGCAGCCGGCGGCGGAAGCGGTCCTGGGTGATGGGGTCCACATCCATCCACCACTCGCCACCATTGAGCGTCACCCAGCTGGTGGCCAGATCCCGGTCGACTTCCGATTCCAGCAGCAGGCGCTCGTGATTGCCCTGCACGGCGAAGAACCAGGGCTGCTCGAGAAACTCCAGGGCCCGGTGGGATTCGGGACCCCGGTCGATCAGATCCCCTACCGAGATCATCCGGTCCTGGTGCCGATCGAAGCCCAGTTCGTCCATGGCCCGCTCCAGTGCGGAGAACATGCCATGCAGATCCCCCACCACGAAATCCCGTCCTCCGGTGTTCCTTTCCAGCCGCTTGAACGCACTTCCCATGCCGTCAGACCCCTGATTTTGTATGGCTTTGCCCCGCTGGCCAGGGGTGGCCGTGGGCGGGGGCGCGGGTTATGATCATCGACCTAGCAAGGGGGCTTTGCCAAGCATTTTCATGTCAATCGACTTCACTCACAGCACATTGCCCTGTTTTCTGGACTTCGAGGCCTCATCCCTCACCCGGGGCAGTTATCCTGTCCAGGTGGCCTGGTCTGACGGGGCAGGGCGCCTGGAGTGCTGGCTGATCCGTCCTGCCCCCGAGTGGAACGATTGGTGCGATCAGGCGGAGGAGATGCATGGCATCAGCCGCGACATGATCGAGGAGGGCGGCTGTGACATCACCTGGCTGTGTCGGCGCATGAACCGTGCCCTGGCCGGCAAGGTGGTCTTCACCGATGGTGTGCATCTGGACCGATTCTGGTTGCAGCGCCTGTTTGTGGCCGGCAGCTTCATGCCCCGTTTTCGACTGGGGGATGTGTTCAAGTTGCTGGAACCCCGCCTGCCAGCCCCCGAGTACCGGGCCCCGGATCTGCTGCAGTGCCTGATGACCCAGGCCCGGCGGGATACCCCGGGTTTCGCCCATCAGGCCGACAGCGATGTACGCTATCTGCTCAACCTGTGGCGGCGGGTGCGCAATCACCATCCCGCTGTTTCCTGCCCGAATCCCGGGCGGCGCGTCCTTCCCGCTGTGCCCACCGAGGGCTTCAATGCACATCAGCAGACCGTCGGCTCTTCCCTGGCTGGCGAGCCGCGCTGAATCAGCCCCGGGCGCGTCGGCGCTGCAGGGCGATGATCCCCCCCAGAAGCAATAGCGCGGGGAGGTAGAACCACTCCGGTGCAGGACGGTCCGCCGGTACCATCACTTCAGTCACGTTCCAGCCGGATTCCAGGCGCATGCGCTCGGCCGGGCTGCCGAAGGATACGAAGCTGATGCTCACCTGATCCCCCAGGGTCATCAGCCCCAGGCCCGCATCGGCCAGGCGCTCATCACCCGGCCCGGGATCCCCCATGGGCAGCATCACCACCCGTTGCACCTCCCTGCCATCCATGTCCATGCCCTCCACAGCGAAGCGCAACTGTCCGCCCTGGGGCGTCGCCTTGGCGATCTCCTGGATTTCTCCGGGGGGCAGGCGGTCATAGCGCGGCTCGATACGGTCCATGAGCAGGTTGGGAGCGAACAGTACCAGGGAGATGCCCAGCAGCAGGATGGATTCGTGAATCCGGCTGCGGGTGACCAGCCAGCCCTGGGTGGCGGCAGCGAAGACCAGGATGCCCACCAACGCCCCGAAGACCGTGAGCAGCAGTTGCCACAGGCTGTCCACGCCGATGAGCAGCAACTGGGTGTTGAAGACGAACAGGAACGGCAGGGTCACCGTGCGCAGGCTGTAGATGAAGGCCTGCACCCCGGTGCGGATCGGGTCGGCCCGGGAGACGGCCGCCGCCGCAAAGGAGGCCAGGCCCACCGGGGGCGTCACGTCGGCCATGATGCCGAAGTAGAAGACGAACAGATGCGCGGCGATCAATGGGATCAGCAGCCCGTGCTGGGAGCCCAGCTCCACGATCACCGGGGCCATGAGGGTGGCGACAATGATGTAGTTGGCGGTGGTGGGCAGGCCCAGTCCCAGCACCAGGCAGATCAGGCCGGTGAGCAGCAGCATGAGCAGCAGATTGCCGCCGGAGAGGAACTCCACCATGTCGGTCATGGCCAGCCCGATCCCGGTCATGGCCACGGTACCCACGATGATGCCGGCGGCCGCTGTGGCCACGCCGATGCCCACCATGTTGCGGGCACCTTTCACCATGCCGTCGGCCAGTTCGTGGCCGCCACGCAGCAGGGCCCTGAGATAGCTTCGGGCGGCCGGGTCGTCGGGGGGTACATCGTTGGCGAAGGCCTGCTGCCCCCGGAACAGCACGATCAGCGGTCGCTGGGTGAGCATGATGAAGATCATGAAGGCCACGGCCCAGAAGGCCGACAGCCCCGGCGAGAGCCGCTCCACCACCAGGCACCACACCAGCACCACCACCGGCAGCAGGAAGTGCAGGCCGCCCTGGATGGTGGATCGGGGATCGGGTAGTTCCATATGATCATCGTCCACCATCTGCACGGCCGGGGCGCGACAGGCCGTCCACAGCAGGCCCAGGTAGGCGGCCAGGACCAGCACCCCGATGATGTAGGGTGAGGCATCGCCGCTCACGGTCTTGATCCAGCCCAGGCCGTAATAGGTGGCCCCGGCCAGCACGAACAGCCCCGAGAGGGTCAGCCCCCAGCCCAGGAGACGCCCGGTGACCGTGGAAGCCACCCGCCGGGGCAGGCCCTCCATACCGGCCTTGAGGGCTTCGAGATGGACAATGTAGAACAGGGCGATATAGGCGATCACCGCGGGCAGAAAGGCATGCCGGATCACCTCCACATAGGAGATACCCACGTATTCCACCATGAGAAAGGCCGCGGCCCCCATCACTGGCGGCATCAGCTGGCCGTTCACGGAACTGCTCACCTCCACCGCGCCGGCCTTGTAGGCCGGAAAGCCCACCCGTTTCATCAGCGGGATGGTGAAGGTGCCGGTGGTGACCACATTGGCAATGGATGAGCCCGACACCACCCCCGTCATTCCCGAGGCGACCACCGCCGCCTTGGCGGGCCCACCGCGCAGGTGCCCCAGCAGGGAGAAGGCCACACGGATGAAATAGCCGCCGGCCCCGGCCTTTTCCAGCAGGGCGCCGAACAGCACGAACAGGAAGACAAAGCTGGTGGACACCCCCAGGGCGATCCCGAACACCCCTTCGGTGGAGAGCCACTGCTGTGACATGGCCCGGGCGAAGGAGGCGCCGCGATGTGCGATCAGATCCGGCATCCAGGGCCCGGCGAAGGTATACACCAGGAAGATCACGGCAATCACCATCAGCGCCGGCCCCAGCACTCGCCGGGTGGCCTCCAGCAGCAGGGCCATGCCGATCCCGGCGACGATCAGATCGGGGATCGTGGGCGCCCCTGGCCGCTGCGCCAGTGCATCATGGAACAGAAACAGATACCCGGCACACAGCGCCGCCGCCATCGCCAGCACCCAGTCCGCCACCGGCACCCGATCCAGCGCCGCCGGCCGCAGCAATGGCCAGGCCGCCAGCAGCACCCCGGCACCAACGGCGGCAAACACCCCCGCCCGCGGCAGCTCATGCCAGACCTGATACCCGGCCAGCCCCCAGAGCCCCAGCCCCACCAGAATGAAGAAATACCCCGCCAGCGGCCGCATCCGCGCCATGGGGTTGACGGCCGGGAAGGCCAGGAAGGCCAGCAGCACGGCGAAGGCCAGGTGAATCGACCGCGCCTTGGTCTCGGAGACGATGAAAATATCGAACCAGTAGGGCAGGGGGGAGGCAATCCAGATCTGAAACAGCGACCAGGCCAGCGCCACCGCAAAGATAAGCCCCCGCGTCACCTTCCCCGGCGACCGCGCCCCGGTCTCCACCTGCCCGGCCAGCATGCCCTGATGATCCGTCTGCATTCAGTCAACGCCTTTCTGATGAACGCTCCTTGATGGAGCCAAGCGAATGACAGCCCCTCTCTCCCGGGAGAGAGGGAAATGACCTCCCCTACCGGCGCAGTGCCCCACCGGCCACCTTGTCGATCACTCCATTGACGAACTTGTGGCCCTGGTCTGCGCCGAACTTCTTCGCCAGCGCCACGGCCTCGTTGATGGCTACGCGGGTGGGCACGTCCGGGCAGTGATGCAGCTCGAAGGTGGCCAGGCGCAGGATGGAACGCTCCACCGGGTCCACCTGGGCCACCGGGCGGTCCAGGAAAGGAGCGATCAACTGGTCCACCGCGTCCACATTTTCAGTCACCCCTAGCAGCACATGGCGGAAGTGCTCCCAATCCGCCCGCTCCATCTCCGGGTCCCCCTGGAAATCGGCCAGGATGTCCTTGGGGTGGTAATCGGTGAGTTGCCATTGATACAACGCCTGCATCGCCAGCCGACGGGCGTGGCGACGGGCATGAGTCAGGCGCCGGTGTTGCAAGGCATCGGGATTCATGCGCGCAGCGACCGGACCAGGCTGATCATCTCCAGGGCGCTCATGGCGGCATCGGCGCCCTTGTTGCCCGCCTTGGTGCCGGCCCGTTCGATGGCCTGCTCGATGGTGTCGGTGGTCAGCACACCAAAGCTGATGGGCAGGGCATGCTCCAGCTGGATCTGGGCCAGGCCCTTGGCGGCCTCTCCGGCCACATAGTCGAAATGAGGGGTGGAGCCGCGGATCACGCAGCCCAGGGCGATCACGGCATCGTAGCTTCCGGACTGGGCCATCACCTTCACTGCCAGGGGCAGTTCATAGGCGCCGGGCACCCGCACCACGGTGAGGTTCTGGTCCGGCACCCCATGGCGACTCAGCGTATCCTGCGCCCCTTCCAGCAGACGCTCGACGATGAAGGAATTGAAGCGGGACAGCACCAGGCCGATCCGGGCCTCGGAAGCGGCGGTGAAGGTGCCTTCGATGGTGTGCAGGTTTGCAGTCATGACAGGGGTGTTCCGTTAGCGTTCGTTGACATATTCCACCACCTCGAGGCCGAAGCCACCGAGTCCGTGGAAACGTTTGGGTGCGGAGAGCAGGCGCATCCGGCTCACGCCCAGATCCTTGAGGATCTGAGCGCCAATGCCATGGGTGCGCAGTTCGGCGGGTTCGTGGTCGTCCTGCCCGGGCGAGCGGTCGGGGCCGCCGGTCAGGGCCATCTCCCGCAGCCGGCGCACCATCTCCCGGTTGTTCACGGGCTTGTGGATGATCACCGCCACGCCACGGCCCTCGCGGGCGATGCGTTCCAGGGCACCGCGCAACGGCCAGCCGCAGCGATCGCCCCGGTAGGCCAGGGTATCGCACAGACTGCCGCCCAGGTGCACCCGCACCAGGGTGTCGTGATCGCCGCCCACGTCGCCCTTGACCATGGCGTAGTGCAGCCCCTTGTGCAGGGCATCTTCATAGGCCACCAGGCGAAACTCGCCGAATTCGGTGGGGAAGGGGCATTCAGCCACCCGCTCGACGCTGCGCTCGTTCTCGATGCGATAGCGGATCAGGTGCTCGATGGTGCCCATCTTCAGGTTGTGCTCCTCGGCAAAGCGCTCCAGATCCGGACGCCGCGCCATGGAACCGTCTTCGTTGAGGATCTCCACGATCACCGCCGCCGGCTCGAAGCCCGCCAGGCGCGCCAGGTCGCAGCCGGCCTCGGTATGACCGGCGCGCACCAGCACGCCACCGGGCTGGGCCATCAGCGGGAAGATGTGGCCGGGCTGGACCAGGTCCCCGGCGGCGGCATCGGGTGCCACGGCGGTGCGCACCGTATGGGCCCGATCATAGGCCGAGATACCCGTGGTCACCCCCTCGGCGGCCTCGATGGACACCGTGAAATTGGTGCCGTGCTTGTCGTTGGTGTCTCCCACCATCAGCGGCAGACGCAACTGACGGCAGCGCTCCCGGGTGAGGGTGAGACAGATCAGACCGCGGCCGAAGCGGGCCATGAAGTTGATGTCCTCCGGGCGCACCCGGGAGGCCACCATGAGCAGATCGCCCTCGTTCTCACGATCCTCGTCGTCGACGATGATCACCATCCGCCCCTGGCGCAGGTCCTCGATGATTTCTTCAGTGCTATTGAATGACATGGTTCGGCCGGTATTTGAATCCAGGGGGATGAGTGGGCCGCATGGCCCAGGGGCATGACGGGTGACTAGAGTTGCTGACGGCGTTCGGCGACGAACCCCAGAATCAGGAAGGCCCCCGCCACAGTGGGCGCAAGCCAGAGGGTATCCACCATCATCAATCCCTGTGCCACCCAGGGGGCCAGGAAGACGGCGATGGCACCAAAGCCGAACACGCACATCAGCACGAAGACAAGCAAACGGAACACCAGGGGATAAGGACGGACCACCGCCTTGACCGCCCTCAGGATATCCTGTCCGTAGACCACCAGCAGCGTGGCCACCAGCGCCAGGGCGATCTGGGTGGTGTAACCACGCATCCAGAGGCCGGCCTGCAATAAGGTGTCGTTGATCCAGTCCATTATGGTCCCGATTGAAAATCCGCCAATGCGAAAGGAGCCTTATTTCAGAAAGCCATGTTCAGCCAGAAATGCCTCGCTGATGCCGTGTTTGGACTGGGCGGCCTTGTCTCCCAGCAGCAGGCGTTCCAGGTAGCGGGCAATGATATCCACTTCGATGTTCACGCGGGTACCCACGCGATAGCCGTTGATGATGGTCTCCTGCTGGGTATGGGGCACGATGTTCACGGTGAACACGGCGCCTTCCACGGTGTTCACCGTCAGACTCACGCCATCGATGCAGACCGACCCCTTGGGGGCGATGTAACGGGCCAGCTCATCCGGCACCCGCACATGATACCGCCAGGAACGCGCCTCCTGCTCCACGGTCGTCACCTCGCCCAGACCGTCCACATGACCGCTGACCAGATGGCCGCCCAGTCGGGTGGTGGGGGTGAGGGCCTTCTCCAGGTTCACCGGGTCGCCGATGCCCAGCGCCCCCAGGGAGGTTTTGGACAGGGTCTCCCGGGAGACATCCGCCTCGAAGCCATCGCCGGGCAGGGCCACCGCCGTCAGGCACACGCCGTTCACGGCGATGCTGTCGCCCAGTTGCACGTCGGTCAGGTCCAGCTTGCCGGTGCGTAGGGTCAGGCGGCAGTCGCCACCCCGGTCCTGCGTGGCGGCCAGGCTACCCACGGACTGGATGATACCTGTAAACATGGAAGGGGTCTCCGGGTCGATCTCAAGGGGCTAAGATACAGGATTATCCATCCAGGGATCACGCTGCCGAAGGGCGCGCCGTCACCCGCCAGTCCTGGCCCACCGCGCGGATATCGCGGATCTCCAATGGAACCCGCCCGGCCATCCGCTGGATGGGCAGGTCCAACAGGCCGCGTGCGTCGCTGCCCATGAGATGGGGCGCCAGATACACGACCAGCTCATCCACATACCCCGCCTGCATCAGGGCCCCCGACAACCGCGGCCCTGCCTCCACATGCACCTCGTTGACCTCCTGCGCCGCCAGTGCCGCGAGCACGGCACTCAGATCCAGGTGACCCCCGGCCCGGGGAACACCCTGCACCCGGGCACCCGTGCCGGCCAACTGCGCCTGCAGTTCCTCCATCCGGTGCTCGGTGGTGAACACCTGCACCGGCGCCGCATCCTGGAACAGGCGTGCGGCGGCGGACAGCTGGCCCTGTCGGTCCAGCACGACCCGAAGGGGCTGCTTCACGACACCATCCACACCCAGTTCAGCGGCGGCGATGCGCACGTTCAGTCGCGGGTCATCGGCCAGCACCGTGCCCATGCCGGTGAGCAGGGCCGAGGCCCGGGCCCGCAGACGCTGCACATCCTGGCGTGCCGCCTCACCGGTGATCCACTGGCTCTCCCCGGAGGCCATGGCGGTACGCCCGTCCAGACTGGCCGCCAGCTTCACGCGCACCCAGGGGCGCCGGCGCTGCATGCGACTGATGAACCCCGGATTGAGGTCATGGGCCGCCTCGGCCATCAGCCCATGGGCCACGCCCACCCCCGCCTGGCGCAGGCGTTCCAGGCCCTGACCGGACACCAGCGGGTTGGGGTCCTCCATGGCCACCACCACCCGGCCCACGCCGGCCGCCAGCAGGGCATCCACGCAGGGTGGGGTGCGCCCATGATGATTGCAGGGTTCCAGGGTCACGTAGACCGTGCTGCCCCGCGCCTGCTCGCCGGCCGCGCGCAAGGCTCGCACCTCGGCGTGGGCCTCGCCGGCGCGGATATGGTAGCCCTCGCCCACCACCTGCGCGCCGCGCACCACCACGCAGCCCACCCGCGGGTTGGGGTCGGTGGTGTACAGGCCCTTGGCCGCCAACTGCAGGGCGCGGGCCATGAAGCGATGATCGTCGGGAGAGAAATCAGTCATGGTGGGATTCGGGCGGAGGCAGACTCAGTCCTTGTTGCCCTGGGGATCCTTTTCCAGGCGTTCGACCACTTCGCGAAAGGCCTGCACATCGGCAAAGCTCAGATACACCGAGGCAAAACGGATATAGGCCACCTGGTCCAGCCCCTGCAGTTCCTCCATCACCCATTCGCCAATACGTTGGGCCGGAAGTTCCCTCTCACCCTGGCTCATGGCCTTGTGCTTGATGCGGGTGAGGGCGGCCTCCACCCGATCCGTGGGGACGGGGCGTTTTTCCAGGGCGTGCATCATCCCGGCGCGCAGCTTGCCCTCGTTGAAGGGCTCGCGACCGCCATCGCGCTTGACCACCCGGGGCAGGTTCAACTCCGCCCCTTCAAAGGTGGTGAAGCGATCACCGCAGGCCGCGCATTCCCGACGGCGACGCACCTGCTCGCCTTCGCCGGCCAGCCGTGAATCCACCACCCGGGTATCCGGGGCACCGCAGTAGGGACACTTCATGTTGCGACCTCCTCGCCCCTCACCCCAACCCCTCTCCCGGGGGGAGAGGGGCTTGTGATGCGCGAGCGTTAGCTGGCGTACACCGGCAGGCGCTTGCACACATCCAGCACTCGGGCCTTGACCTGCTCGATGACCGAATCATTGTTCAGATCGTCCAGCACATCGCAGATCCAGCCGGCCAGCTCACGGGATTCCTTCTCGCCAAACCCACGGGTGGTGATGGCAGGGGTGCCGATGCGCAGGCCGCTGGTGACAAACGGGGACTGGGGATCATTGGGCACCGCATTCTTGTTCACGGTGATGTTGGCGCGGCCCAGGGCGGCGTCCGCGTCCTTGCCGGTGATGCCCTTGTCGATCAGGTCCACCAGGAACAGGTGATTGTCGGTGCCACCGGAGACCACCTTGTAGCCGCGCTTGATCATCTCATCGGCCATGGCGCGGGCGTTCTCCACCACCTGCTGCTGGTAGGCCTTGAAGTCCGGCTCCAGGGCCTCCTTGAAGGCCACGGCCTTGCCGGCGATGGCGTGCATCAGCGGGCCACCCTGGGTGCCCGGGAAGACCAGGGAGTTCAGCTTCTTCTCGATCTCCGGATTGCTCTTGGCCAGGATGATGCCGCCGCGCGGGCCGCGAAGGGTCTTGTGGGTGGTGGAGGTGGTCACGTCGGCGATCTGCACGGGGCTGGGATACACGCCACCGGCCACCAGACCGGCCACGTGGGCCATGTCCACCAGCAGGTAGGCGCCCACCTTGTCGGCGATGTCGCGGAAACGCTGCCAGTCCACCACGCGGGAATAGGCGGAGAAGCCGGCCACCACCATCTTCGGCTTGTGCTCCAGGGCCAGGCGTTCCACTTCGTCGTAATCGATGTAGCCCTGGTCATCGATGCCGTAGGTGATGGCATTGTAAATCTTGCCGGAGAAGTTCACCTTGGCGCCATGGGTGAGGTGGCCGCCGTGAGCCAGGCTCATGCCCAGCACGGTGTCGCCCGGATTGAGCAGGGCCATGTAAACGGCCGCATTGGCCTGCGAGCCGGAGTGGGGCTGCACGTTGGCGTAGTCGGCGCCGAAAAGTTGCTTGGCGCGATCAATGGCCAGCGTCTCGGCCACGTCGACGTACTCGCAGCCGCCGTAGTAACGTTTGCCGGGGTAGCCTTCCGCGTACTTGTTGGTGAGCACGGAGCCCTGGGCTTCCATGATGCGTGGGCTGGCGTAGTTTTCGGAGGCGATCAGCTCGATATGCTCTTCCTGACGGCGTGATTCGGACTGGATGGCCTGCCACAGCTCATCGTCGTATCCGGCGATACTCATGTGGGTGGAAAACATTCGGTACTCCCCGCAAAGCGGATTGATTAGACTTCGGAAAAAGGCTTGAATGTTAGCGGATTTTGGCGCCAGACGCACGTAAAACCCTGAAAACAGTCACAACCTGGCCCTCACACACTGGAGGACGAAGCATGCGCAAACGGTTGATGAAGAAAGGCTTTACCCTGCTTCTTGCAGGCCTGGCCACCACCCTGGTCAGCAACCCGGTCATGGCCGATCAGCGGTTCCTCACCATCGGCACGGCGGGCGTCACGGGCGTGTATTACCCCACCGGACAGCGCATCTGTCAGCTGGTGAATCGCGACCGCGCGGAGCACGGCATTCGCTGCAATGCCGAGAGCACCGGCGGCTCGGTGTTCAACCTCAATTCCATCCGCGCCGGGGAGATGGATCTGGGCGTGGTGCAGTCCGACTGGCAGCATCATGCCTGGCAGGGTACCGACCGCTTTGCCGATGCCGGCCCCGATGAGAACCTGCGCGCCGTGATGTCCCTGCATCCAGAGCCTTTCACGGTGCTGGTGCGTCAGGACAGCGACATCCAGCATTTCGAGGACATCAAGGGCAAGCGGGTGAACGTGGGCAACCCGGGGTCGGGTCAGCGGGGCACCGTGGAGCGTCTGATGGAGGCCTATGGCTGGACCATGGATGATTTCTCCCTGGCCTCGGAACTGCCCTCACGGGAGCAGGGTCAGGCCCTGTGTGACAATCGCATCGATGTGGTCCTGTTCACCGTGGGTCACCCGTCCTCCGCCATCCAGGAGCCCATCGCCACCTGCGGCGCCCGTCTGGTGCCGGTGAGCGGCGAGGTGGTCGATGGGCTGGTGGATGACACACCGTATTACTTCAGCGCCACCATCCCGGCGGGCATGTATCCCGGCCAGGAGAATGACGTGGACACCTTCGGTGTGGGCGCCACCCTGGTGTCGTCCACGGCCACCACCGAGCAGGCGGTGTATACCCTGGTGAAGGCGGTCTTCGACAACTTCGAGACCTTCAAGGGCATGCACCCGGCCTTCGGGGTGCTGGAGAAGGAGAGCATGGTGCAGCAGGGGTTGTCGGCGCCGTTGCATGAGGGGGCCAAGCGGTATTATCGGGAGGTGGGGCTGCTGGAGGAGTGAATGCCCTCCGCACCCTCACCCCAACCCCTCTCCCGCCAGCGGGAGAGGGGCTCAAGTCCAGAAAAGCCCCTGCCAGCGGGCGAGGGGCTCAAGTTCAGAAAAGCTCCTGCCAGCGGGTGAGGGGCTTCAAGCGGCTTCACAGTGAAAGAATTCAACCTCATCCAACGCCACTTCACCCCCGTCAACACATCCCCCGACACCCTCCTGGGCGTCGGTGACGATGCCGCCATCATCCAGCCGCCCGCCCACCAGCACCTGGCCGTGTGCGTGGACACTCTGGTTGCCGGCGTGCATTTCCCCAAGGACACCCACCCCCGGGACATCGGCCACAAGGCCCTGGCCGTCAACCTCAGCGACCTGGCCGCCATGGCCGCCACCCCTCGCTGGGCCACGCTGGCACTCACCCTGCCCGAACACGACGACACCTGGCTTACAGCCTTCGCCGACGGCTTCCACACCCTGGCCCGAGAACACGCCGTTGATCTCATCGGCGGCGACACCACCCGCGGACCGCTCACCATCACCGTCCAGGTCATGGGCCATGTCCCCCCGGATCAGGCCTTGCGCCGCGACGGCGCCCGGCCCGGCGACCACATCCTGGTCACCGGCACCCTGGGCGACGCCGCCCTGGCCCTGGCGCAATGGGACCACCCGAACCCGGACCCCACCCTGCGCGCCCGCCTCACCCGACCCACCCCCCGCATCGCCGCCGGACACATCCTGCGCGGCCGCGCCCATGCCGGTATCGACATCTCCGACGGCCTGGTCCAGGATCTGGGGCATGTGCTCAAGGCCTCGGGCATGGGCGCCACCCTTCAGGCCGGCGCACTGCCGCTCTCCGAGGCCTTCCGTCATGCCATGGGGGATGGCACGAACTGGCAATACCCCCTGGCCGGCGGCGACGACTACGAACTGCTGTTCACCCTGAGGGAGGCGGATGTGGAACCCATCCGTGAACAACTGGCAGGGCAGGGCTGCCCGGCCACCGTCATTGGCCGCATCGAAGCCGACCCCGGCCTGCGGGTGTTGGGCCCCGATGGCGCATCCCTCACCCTCGAACAGGGTGGCTACTCTCATTTCGGCAACTGAAAACACCGACCCACATCATGCCCAACAAATCCACACAAACACCCCCGGCCCGCCAGATCCTCCGCGACCCGGTGCACTTCCTGGCCTTCGGCTTCGGCAGCGGCCTATCTCCCAAAGCCCCCGGCACAGCAGGCACGGTGGCGGCCATCCCCATCTTCCTGCTCCTGCAGGGGCTGCCCCTGTGGGCCTACCTGCTCATCACCGCCCTGGTGGTGGCCGTGGGCATCTGGATCTGCGGCGAGAGCTCCCGACGCCTGGGGGTACACGACCACCCTGGCATCGTCTGGGACGAGATTGCCGGCTTTCTCATCACCATGATCGCCGCCCCGGCCGGGTGGATCTGGATCCTCGTGGGGTTCGTCCTGTTCCGCCTGTTCGACATCCTCAAGCCCTGGCCCATCGGCTGGCTGGACAAGCACCTGGAAGGCGGCACCGGCATCATGCTGGACGATGTGCTGGCGGGTATCTATGCCCTGATCGTGTTGCAAGCCCTGGCCTGGTGGTTGATCTGAGTCGATTCCCGAATACCATGAAGCATCCCCTTCTGGGAGCAGCGTCGGTCGCCTGCTGATCTCCGGCGGCAGGGATCAATGAAGAGCCACCTGTGGGAGCGGCCCTCGGCCGCGAATGGCTGAGTCCTCGTTTGCAGCCCCAGATCAGAGATCGGAGTGGACCTCGGGGGGACCGGGTTCCTTCCAGCGGGACGCCGTGAATACATCCATGTAGGCTCTGCAGCCGCTTCCTGCGGCTGAAGCCCGCTTACAGGAACCCGCTCCCCCCGAGGTCCGGACACATCGGAGTTTTTTTCGAAAGGCCATTCGCGGCCGAGGGCCGCTCCCACAGGGGGCAGGGTGGGCGTCGTCGGCGCCGATTTCGGCAGCCAATCCAACAGGGGCCAGCGGCAGTTGACAGGAGTGCGCGGCGGCGTGGCGCGCTATAATTTCCTCATGAGAACTTACCTTTCCCGTTTCGCTTTGGTCACCCTGGTGACCGGTCTGCTGTTCCTGTTGGCATCGCCGGGCGCGGCCGCACTGGATATTCAGGTGGTGGGGGTGTTTGGTGAGCAAGCGGTGATGGAGGTGGACGGCGAGCGCCGCGTGCTGCAGGTGGGGGAGGTGAGTCCAGAGGGCGTTACCCTGCGGGCGGCGGATAGTCGCAGTGGTACGGTCACCGTGGAGGTGAATGGGCGCACGACGCAGATCGGGATCGGCGCGGGTCGCGCGGGGGGCAGTTTTCAGCCACGTGTTTCAGGATCGGCTCGCGTGTATCCCAATTCCCAGGGGGCACTGACCACCGCGGGGGCGGTGAATGGTCATGCGCTGACCTTTCTGGTGGATACGGGGGCCTCGGCGGTGGTGCTGAATGCGCCCGAGGCGCGGCGGCTGGGGGTGAATTATGCGCGCGGCACGCTCACGCCGGTGCAGACGGCGTCGGGGACGGAGTTTGCCTACCGGGTCACGCTGGATCGTGTGCGGGTGGGAGGGATCGAGCAGCGCAATGTGCCGGCGCTGGTGCTGCAGGGGCGGGAGCCGCCCGTTGCCCTGTTGGGGATGAGTTTTCTGGGGCGGGTGGACATGCGTAATGAGGGGAGTGCGCTGGTGCTGGAGGGGCGGTACTGAGACCCCTCACCCCAACCCCTCTCCCCGGCGGGGAGAGGGGCTCAAGGCTGCAATCAAGCTGTCTGCGCCTGTCCCCACCGGCTCGCCAGCCGCTCGTGAATCGCCAGCAGCGCCGGGATGACCACCAGCACCAGCACTGTCGCGAAGGCCAGGCCAAAGACGATGGACACCGCCATGGGCACCAGGAACTGGGCCTGTACGGAGCGTTCGAACAGCAGCGGCATCAGGCCGGCGATGGTGGTGAACGAGGTGAGCACCACTGCGCGCAGGCGTTGGCAGGAGGCCTCGATGATGGCCTCATCCTGGGCCAGGCCCTCGCCACGCAATGATTGATAGAAACTCACCAGGATGATGGAGTTGTTCACCACGATGCCCGTCAGGCCGAACAGGCCGAACAGGGACAGGATGGTGAGCTCCATGCCCAGCACCCAGTGACCCACCAGGGCGCCCAGCAGGCCAAAGGGAATGATGGCCATCACCACCAGGGGCCAGCCGTAGGAGCCGAACACCCAGGCCAGCGTCAGGTAGATCAGGGCCAGGGCGAAGATCAGGCCCGTGCGCATGTCGCCCAGGGTGTCCGCCTGATCCGCAGCGCGCCCCTCGAAGGACCACTCCACCCCATGACGCTGGGTGAGCTCGGGCAGGACGTCTTCAGCCAGCTGTTCACGAATGCGCCCGGCATTGTTCACCGAACGATCCACCTCGGCCGAGACGGCAATGGCCAGCCGGGTCTCGGCACGGCGCAGGGTCTCGAAGCCCTGGCGGGGACTCAACTGCGCCACGGTGTCCAGGGGAGCCATGCCCCCATCGGGCAGGATGACGGCGAAACGATCCAGGGTGACCGTATGATGCCGTTCGTTATCCGGTAACAGCACCCGCACCTCGATCTCCTCCAGGCCCTCCTGGTAGATCTGGGCCAGGTGACCATCGAAGGCTGCCCGCAACTGCTGGCCGAGTGATTCCGTGGTCAGGCCCTGGGCCAGGCCTTCCGGGGTGAGCCGGTAGATGAGCTGTTCACGCCCGAAGGGCATGTTGTCTTCTACCGCGAACACGCCGGGGAAGTCATTGAGGGTTTCTGCCAGATCCAGGCCTGCAGCCTTGACCCGGTCGGGATCATCCCCTGTCAAACGCACATCCACGTCCCGCCCTGGCGGCCCGGCCTGACGCTCGGTGACGCTGAACATCTCCATGCCCGCCGGTTCGCGGATGCGGGACTGCCATTCGCGGATGAACTGGGTGTTGCGCACCTCACGCTGGTCGGGTGAGATGAGTTCCACGAGGATGGAGCCGAACTGATCGCCGGACGGGGCCTGATCGGCCCCTCCGCCTTCCACCCCCTTGCCGGCGCGGACCACCACGTTGCGCACCAGATCGCCGCCCAGGGCCTCTTCGGTGGCGTAGAGCTCTTCTTCCATGTGTTTCAGGAAACCGTCCACCCGCTGTGGCGGGGTGCCTGCCACGAAATGGGCCGAGGCGTTGATCACCGTGCCTTCCGGGGAAGGGAAGAAGGTGAACCCCAAGCGGCCTCCGGCCAGCAGACCCACCGCCAGGATGAGTACCGCCACGCCGCCAGCCAGGGTGAGGCCTGCATTGTTCACGGACCCGGTCACCAGGCGTCGGAATGGGCCCTCGCGGAAGGCCTCAAAGCGTTGATCGAAGCCCGCCCGGAAGGACCCCGGACGCGGTGGCTGGACCTTCTCCAGGCTGTTCTTCAGGTGGTAGGGAAGCACCAGGAAGCTGATCAGCAGGGTGGCCAGGATCACGCAGATCACCACCAGCGGGATGTCGAACAGGATATTGCCGATGATGCCGCCGATGAGCATCAGTGGCAGGAAGGCGGCCACGGTGGTGAGCGAGGCGGAGATCACCGGGGCCAGCATGCGCCTTGCCCCGCGTTCGGCGGCCTGATCGGCCTTCATGCCCCGTTGATACTGGGTGTAGGCGTGTTCGCTGACGACAATGGCATTGTCGACGATGATCCCCAGGGACATGATGAAGCCGAACAGGGAGATCATGTTGATGCTGCCGCCCAGGGCCCACAGGGCCAGGAAGGCGGCAGTGAAGGACACGGGGATGCTCAGGGCCACCCGCAGTGCCAGGCGGCCATTGAGGAACAGGAAGAGGATGCCCAGTACCAGCAGCAGGCCACCGGCCCCGTTCTTGAGGAGCAGCCCGATGCGTTCCATCAGGGGCTCGTAGAATTGGTCGTAGACGTGGATGTCCACATCCGGGGGCAGGGTGGGTTCCACCTCTGCCAGCCAGTCCTGAATGACCGCGGCGGCTTCCAGGGCATCGTCCTGTTCGGTGCGTTGCAGGGCCAGTTCCACGGCGGGTTTGCCCTGATAGCGGATGAAGGTTTGATTGTCCCGGGGGCGGCGCTCGATCTCGGCCACGTCGCCCAGCAGGATCAACCCGCCCTCGGTCTCCGAGCGCAAGGGCAGGCGCGCGAAATCCATGGCCTCGCGGCCCTGTTCCAGGCTGCGCAGTTGTCGGGCAGTGTCGTCGCGGCCCACGATGCCGGCGGGAAGATCCCGGGAAAGGTCATCCACGCGCTCCCCCACCTGGTTCAAGGACATGCCCAGGTCCAGCAGCTGAGCGGTAGGCACCTGGATGGCCATCTGCTCCTCGGGCAGGCCGGTGAACTCCACCCGGGCAATCCCTGCATCCAGCAGTTGGCGTTCCAGGTCTCGCACCATTGGTCGCAGTTCCCGCAGATCATCGGGGCCGGTGATCAGCAGCCGGGCGATGGGCTCATACCGGATCACCCGTGTGACCACCGGGGTTTCGGCGGCGTCTGGAAGGTTGCGTTGCTGGGCCACCCGGTCCTTGACCTGGTCGGTGGCCAGGGTCATGTCGGTGCCTGACTCGAACTCGAGGGTGATGGCGGCGACACCCAGGGATGAGGTGGAGGTGAGGTTGCGCAGACCGTCCACGGTGCGCAGTTCCTGCTCCAGGGGGATGGTGATGCCCTGCTGCACGTCCTCGGCGCTGGCACCGGTCCAGGTGACCTGCACGGTGACAAAGTCCAGCGCAAAGGTGGGGAAGAACTGGGTATTGAGCTTGAGCAGGGCCCAGGACCCGGACAGCAGCATCAGCACCACCAGCAGATTGGCGGCCACGGGATGACGCAGGAAGAAACCGATCACACCTCGGGAACGGGTCATGGGTTACTCGCCCTCGACGCTGACGCGCAGCCCGTCCATGGCATTGGGCAGGCGGGTGACGATGATCCGATCGCCAGTGGACAGTTCGGGGCTGGCCACCAGCACTCTTTCCCGACCGGAGGCGTCGGTCCATTCGCCGATGCGTTCCACGCCGATACGACGCATGCGGTCCTCCTCCAGGCGATAGATGCGGTCCAGACCGTACAGGGCCTCGAAGGGCAGGGCGATCACGTCCGTTTGCGCCGGCAGGGAGAGGCGCACGGTCATGAAGCGGCCCAGGGGGATCTCCCCGGCGCCTGAGTGGACCCGGAAGATGCCTTCCACGCCTGCACCACCTGCGGGGCTTTCGCCGGCGAGTCGGGCGAGGGTGAGGGAGACTTCCAGACCGTCCACCTGACCCATGGCTTGGGGCGCATCGTGCGCCTCAAGCGCCGCCCGCACGCGCGGCATGTAGGTGGCGGGGATGCGGGCGCGCACCTCCAGGGCTTCCAGGTCATAGAGGGCCACGAGGGCATCCCCCACGCGCACCCGGTCTCCCGGTGCCACCTGCACCTGGGAGATGCGGGCGTCGAAGGGGGCGGTGAGGCGGCTGCGCTCCAGATCCAGCCTGGCCTGTTCCAGCAATGATTCGGCGCGGCGGGCGCGGGCCTTGATTTGCTCACGCTGGGCTTCGAAGTCTTCCACTGCCAGTCGGCGGTTGGCCACGGCCAGGGCCTGTTGCTCCAGGGTGCGCTGGGCATCCTCCACAGCGGTGGGGGAGCCCACGTTACGTCGTTGCAGGTCCTCGGCGCGCTCCACGGAACGTCGGGCCAGTGCCAGCAGGGTCTGTTCCCGCTTCAGGGCTTCCTGGTTCCTTGCATGACTGCGTTCCAGGGCACGCAACTGGGCCTGCAGATCATCCAGGTCGGCCTGTCGCTGGTCCACCAGCAGGCTCAGTTCGCGCGTGTCCAGTTCCACCAGGGTGTCGCCGGCCTCAACCCGCCGCCCTTCCTCCGCGGGCACCTGGGTCACGTCGGCCTCCACCGCAGCCCGGAGGCTGGCGGCCCTTGGCGAGGTGACGTGGCCGTACAGGGTGAGTTGTGGCGATAGCGTCTGCAGTTCGATTTCCTGCACATCCACACGCCAGGCCCGCTCAGCCACCTCCCGGGGAGGCTGTTCCGGGCGGGTGATCAGGAGCAGGATGAAGCCAAGGATGCCCAGGGCAAGGAGGATGAGGGGCAGGAAGCGGCGAACCGGTTGGGGTAGCTTCATTGGGAGTGAGGGAGTCCTTGTTGGGCGTGCGACCGGATCCGGCGTGGCCGCGGTGGTTTTGGAATCATTCTACTCATGGACGGGGAGGCGATGCCAAGGAAACCGTCAAAACCCTAACGTCCCAGCGGCAGGAAGACCGGCATGCCATCCACTTCACCGACGGCCAGGGGCTGGCTGTACAGCTTCTCCAGCGCCTTTGGCACCAACATGTCCCGAGTGGTTCCCCAGCAGGCCTCACCGGTGGGGTACATGAGCAGCAGGTGATCGCAGTAGCGGGCAGCCAGGTTCACGTCATGCATGGTGAGGATCGCCCCGCGCCCCTGGGTCACCATCCCGCGGACGATATCCAGTACCTCCACCTGGTGATGCAGGTCCAGGTGATTGGTGGGTTCGTCCAGCAAAAATACCTGGGGGTCCTGGGTGAGCGCGGTGGCGATGGCCAGTCGCTGTCGCTCGCCTCCGGACAGCGTGGCGATGGGGCGTTCCTCCATGCCGGTGAGGTCAACCCGGGCCAGGGCCGCCTGTGCCGCGGCGTAGTCTTCCGCCGATTCCAGTTCCCAGGCGCGCAGATAAGGGTGACGGCCGATGAGGGCGGTTTCCAGCACCGATGCGGGGAAACCATCCTGACGATCCTGAAAGACCATTCCCAGATGCCGGGCGATCTGGCGCCTGGGCAGTTGGTGGATGGGTTTGCCCTCCAGCCGCAGGCTTCCACGACGCGCCGGGCGCAGTCCTGCCAGGGTGTGCAACAGGGTGCTCTTGCCCACCCCGTTGGGGCCCAGCACGCCCCAGCATTCTCCGGCCCCCACACCCAGGTTGAGGGGCGCGCCGTCCGGGCGGCCGGGGATGTCGACGACCAGGTCGACCAGTTCCAGCAGGGGGGATGCCATGGTCACCTGCTCCTGTGCAGAAGATAGAGGAACACCGGCACCCCCAGCATTGCCGTGATCACCCCTACCGGCAACTGCTGTGGTGCGATGATGGTGCGCGCCAGGGTGTCTGCCAGGGTGAGCAGGATGCCTCCCGCCAGGGCCGAGGCGGGCAGGATGATGCGCTGGTCATTGCCCAGCACCAGGCGCAGCATATGAGGCACCACCAGGCCGACAAAGCCGATGCTGCCCGCCACTGTCACCGCCGTTGCGGTGACCAGGGCGGCCACAATATAGATGGTCCATTCCAGTGGCCGCACCGCCACTCCCAGCGCCGCAGCTTGCATGGGTCCGCGGGCCAGCACGTTGAGGCTGCGCCCCAGGGGCATGGCGGCCAGCACCACCAGCACCAGCACTGTCCAGGCCGGCCAGATGCTGTGAGCGTGGGACAGGTCCCCCATCAACCAGTACAGCATCCCGGGGAGTTCCTCGGTGGGGCTGACCGCCAGCATGAAACTAATGAAGGCCCCCCAGCCGGCGGCCACCACCACGCCGGTGAGCAGCAGGCGGGTGGGCGTCCAGCTGCCGGTACCATGGGCCAGGCCGAAGACGATCAGGGTGGAGATCATGGCGCCGATGAAGGCCGAGCCGGAGACCACCACGGTGCCCAGCCCCGCCAGCATGGCCAGCAGGGCGCCCACCGCCGCCCCGCCCGACAGGCCCAGTACGTAGGGGTCGGCCAGGGGGTTGCGCAACAGGACCTGCATCAGGGCGCCGGCCACCGCCAGCAGTCCGCCGGTGGCAAAGGCGGCCAGGGTACGGGGCAGGCGCAGCTCCAGGATCAGGGTGCGATGCAGGGGCTCGCCGCCGCCGGTCAGCACCGCCAGGGTCTCGGCAGGGGTGAGCGGCACGCTCCCCACGGCCACGGCCGTCATTACGGCGGCCAGCGAGCCCCCCAGCAGGATGGTCAGGATGAACGCCAGGCGCGTCACTCATCGCCCTCCGGGCGACGTTCGCGGGCGGTTTCAAGGAAATCGCAGATCATCCGGGTGCCTTCCAGGATGCGCGGCGTGGGGCGCTGGATCAGGGACGGGGGGATGAAGAAGAGATTGTCCCGCTGCACGGCGGTCATGTCGGACCAGCGGCGCCAGTCCTCCACCCATTGTGGGTTGTCCTCGCCCATGCCGCCGCCGATGATGGTTTCGGGGTTGGCGGCGAGGACGACCTCGCGATCCAGGCGCGGCACCTTGGTATCCAGGTGGCCGAAGATGTTCTGGCCGCCGCAGAGGCGGATGGCCTGGGAGATGAGGTGTTCGTCATTGAGGGTCATCAGCGGGCGATCCCATACCTGGTAGAAGACGCTGACGGGGGGTTGTTCGCCATAGCGGTCTTCGAGTTCGGTGAGGGTGCGGCGCACCTGGGCACCCGCCTCTTCGCCACCCGTGGTGTGCCCGGTGAGATGTCCCAGGCGCTCCAGCCCGGAGGCCAGTTGTTCGAAGGTTTGCGGATTACTGAAGTAGAGGGGGTAGTTCAGGGCTTCCAGGCGTTCCAGCTGGGCCCGCACGTTGCCGCTCTCCCAGGCCACCACCAGGTCCGGTTCCAGGGCCAGGATGGATTCCAGATCCAGTTGTTTGTAGCTGCCCACCCGGGGGATGTCCTCGGCGGCTTCAGGGTAGTCGCTGTAGTTGACGGCCCCAACGATCTGATCACCGGCCCCCAGGGCAAAAAGGTTTTCAGTGATGTGCGGAGCGAGGCTGATGATGCGTTTGGCTGGTGCCTCCAGGTGCACCTCCCGGCCCTTGTCATCGGTGACCGTCACGGGCTGCGCGTGAGCGTTTGTGATTGCTGGAGCGCTTGTAAGAAGGGCGCAAATGGCGGCTATTTGTGCCCATTTGCGGGGAATTGGAGGTGTATGGCTTATGTGGTTGGGGTGTCTCATGGTGTTGGGGTCGGGCGCTTGAAAGGAGGGCATCATAACAGCGATGCGGGTGCTGACCACCTGCATGATCCTCCGCGCCCACCGGTATCCAACCCTCCCAGCGCCCGCCTCCTGTAGGAGCGGCCCTCGGCCGCGAATGGGTCTGATACCTCCTGTGTGCCTGGGTTTTGCACCGTGCCCAAAGGCCTTCCTCCCATGCGCCTGGGCTTTGCTGCATGCCTGGGGTCTGCCTCCAGGGTGCCTGGGCTTTGCAGTATGCCTGGGGTCTGCCTCCAGGGTGCCTGGGCTTTGCGCCGTGCCCAGGGTCTGCCTCCGGGGTGCATTTCTTGCGGCGGGACGCCGTGAATACGTCCCTGTAGGCTTGACCGCCGCATCCATGCGGCGAACACCCGCCTCCAGAAACCCACCCCGGAGGCAGACCGGACGCGTTGGGGCTTGCGTTCGGGGGGGGGCTCCCAGGCTTGAATGGAGCCTTGTGGGAGCGGCCCTCGGCCGCGAATGGGCGCGCCTCAGGTGCATGGATGTCCATCTGCCCTGACAGTAACCCCTGCGGCCCGCATTGGAATATCCACAATCGTTTGCGTATGATACCGCCTCGCTTCAGGTGCCAGATGATTGACATCCGTCTGGTGAAACGGGAAGCCGGTATGTCTGCCAGATTCAGCAGACCAGTCCGGCGCTGCCCCCGCAACGGTAGGCGAGACGAGGGTTTCTGCATGTCAGCGCAGCAACCCCGGCAAGGCGTGAAGCCACTGCGCGCAAGCGTGGGAAGGTGCCTTGACCCGGTCAAAGATGACCCGTCCGCGAGCCCGGAGACCGGCCTGATGCGTTCACGCGGCATTGCGGAGGGCTTTGCGCGGCTCGTCTTCTCGGGTCTCATTCCGGTGGATCTGGCTTTCCGGTGCGCCTTGCACCGATGGGTCTGATTGATCCGCTGCTCTCCTCGTGCCGCACCCTGGCCCATACACAGGTGCGCGGGCGGCGCACCGGAGAGCACATACTCATGCAAACCCGATCCTTCCTGCCGGCAGCCGTTCTGCTGGCCATTCCTTCCCTCGCTACTGCCCAGGAACAGGTGGCCCAACTGGACCCCATCCTGGTCACCCCCACCCGCACAGCCCAGACCACCGACCAGACCCTGGCCTCCGTGACCGTGATCGAGCGGGAGGAGATCGAGCGGTTGCAGCCGAAGGAGTTTGTGGATTTGTTGAGGGGGCGGGCGGGTATTGGCCTGACCCAGAACGGGCCTTTTGGCAAGACCACCAGTCTTTTCATGCGTGGGACTAACTCGGATCACACTTTGTTGCTGGTTGATGGGGTGCGGATGGGATCAGCAACCACGGGGCAAGCTGCGTGGCAATATTTACCTCCTGCAGAGATTGAGCGCGTAGAGATTGTCCGTGGACCACGAACCAGTCTTTATGGGTCGGATGCTATCGGTGGAGTTATTCAGGTGTTTACCAAGGAAGGGGATGGTCCCGCGAAACTTCGGGCACATCTGGGTGCAGGCTCTTTCAATACCAGGGAGATGGGTGCGGGCCTGTCCGGTTCCACGGGAAGTACTCGCTACAATCTCTCAGTCAGTCATTTATCCACTGATGGCATCAATGTGCAAGACGAGACCGCCGATGATCGCCGGGATGGTTATGAGAATAGCTCCGTGTCGGCCCGCTTGTCTCATGAGTTGAAAAACGGCTTTGAGATTTTCGGCTCTCTGCTACATGCGGAAGGTGAGAGTGATTTTGACAGTGGTGGGTCGGGTGATAGGCAGGAATTCAGACAGCACGCCTCACAATTTGGCGTGCGTGGGCAATTGGCGGACATTTGGTACAGTACTTTTTCAGTTGCCCATAGTCGAGATGAGTTGGAAACATTTAGCGACTGGCCTAGTAAGTTTGAGACATCGAGGAATCTTTTTAATTGGCAAAATGATGTGGCTCTCGCGGAGCGCCACATGCTCACGTTAGGTATGGATTACCAAAATGACCGTGTCAATGTCTCCAGCGACTATTCGGAAACTCGCAGAGATAATGTCGGATTGTACGCGCAATGGCAGGTGGAGTTGGGTAGGTATGATCTGGCATGGAGCCTGAGGCACGATGATAATGAGACCTTTGGCCACGAAACCACCGGCCAAATTGCTTGGGGAATGCAATTACAGGAGCAATGGAGCTTGCGTGCCAGTTATGGCACTGCATTCAAAGCACCGACATTCAATGAGCTTTACAATCCAATGCTGAGTTGGGATCCTCCGTTCGAGCCCTACGGCAATCCTGATCTCGACGCAGAAAAGTCGGAAAGCCTAGAAGTTGGGTTGAATTATGCGTCAGGCCTTTTTTTCGGCGATTTAGCTATTTTTTATACCGAGGTGGAGAATTTGATTTCCGGGTGGCCGGCTCAGAATACTGATGAGGCAAGAATTCGCGGAATGGAGCTTGAGTTCGGTATTCTTCAAGAGGATTGGAGTGCGCTGGCGGCCTTAACTCACCTGGACCATGAGGATCGTGAGACGGGCAATAGATTGCAGCGGCGCCCCGAAACTACAGCACGTGTGGATCTGGATCGGTTCTGGGGTGACTTTACGCTGGGTGCGACAGTGGCGGCTGAAGGTTCCCGGTACAATGATCCTCTCAATAACGAACGGCTGGGTGGCTTTGCATTGCTTGATCTGCGAGCGTCTTATCGCATCACTCCCGAATGGCGACTCAGCGGCAAGATCCAGAATGCGCTGGACAAGCACTACGAAACGGTAAAGGGGTACAACCAACCCGGCCGCGCCTTCTTCGTCACGTTAAACTACCAGCAACAGTGACCTCCGCCGCCCCTCATCCCCGGCCCTTCTCCCCCGAGGGGAGAAGGGAGTTGGTGGAGTTTCCCCTCAAGGGGTTGGGGTGAGGGCGACGATGTGAATCCACGAGGCCGACCATGACCACTCACCATTGCCCAGCCCTGCTCATCACCGCCACCGGCTCCGGTCAGGGCAAGACCACGGTGACGGCGGCACTGGCCCGCTACCACCGTAACCAGGGTCGGCGGGTGCGGGTATTCAAGGCGGGGCCGGATTTCCTCGACCCCATGATCCACCAGCAGGCCAGCGGACACCCCGTGCACACCCTGGATATGTGGATGACAGGGGAGGAAGACGCCCGGCAACGTCTGTATGAAGCAGCGGGCGAGTCGGATCTGATCCTGGTGGAGGGCGTGATGGGCCTGTTCGACGGGCGACCTTCCAGCGCGGACATCGCCGCCCGGTTCGGCATCCCGGTGATGCCGGCCATCAACGGCGCGGCCATGGCCCAGACCTTTGGTGCCCTGGCCCATGGTCTTTCCACCTTTCGCTCCGACGTGCCCTTTGCCGGTGTGCTGGCCAATCGCATCAGTGGTGAACGACATTACGGCATGCTCATGGAATGCCTGCCCGAGTACCTCATCGCCTTTGGTTATCTGCCCAAGTCCGCCGATGCCGCGTTGCCCAGTCGGCATCTGGGCCTGGTGCAGGCCGAAGAGATCGCGGATCTCGATGCGCGACTCGAGGCCGCCGCGGCGCAACTGGTGTGGAAGCCGGAGGGGCTGCCCCCGCCGGTGGCCTTTGAGCCGGGTCATGCCGCGCCGGTGCCGCGATCCCTGGAGGGTCGGCGCATTGCCATCGCCCGGGATCAGGCCTTTGCCTTCATTTATCCCGCCAATCTGGAGTTGCTGGAACGGATGGGGGCCAGTCTGCGGTTCTTCTCTCCGGTGGCCGGGCAAGGCTTGCCCGAGGCGGATGCGGTTTATCTGCCTGGGGGGTATCCGGAGCTGCATATGCAGGCCCTGGCGGCCAATGCCGGATTGAAGCGGGACCTGGCCGATCATGTGCAGGCCGGACGACCGCTGCTGGCCGAGTGTGGTGGGATGCTCTATTTGCTGGACCGGCTGGAGGACAAGGAGGGGCAGGGCGCGGAGATGGCTGGCCTGCTGACGGGGACTGCGCGGATGCAGGGGAGGCTGGCGTCGTTGGGTCCCCAGGAGGTGACTTTGCCTGAGGGTGTCCTGAGGGGGCATACCTTCCATCACTCGGCCATGGAATCGCCGCTGACGCCGCTGGCGCGGTCGCGTTGCCCCAATGGGCGTGCCACGTCAGAGCCGGTGTATCGGGTGGGGGGGATGACGGCGACGTATGTGCATGTTTATTTTCCCTCCAATCCCGAGGCGGTGGGGAGGTTGTTGGGGGGATGAGGGGAGCGAAAAGCACCGTGCCCACCATGGCCTGTGGAGATTGATGAGATGACGACCCAGACATGCTGACATTCACCCTCATCCTGGCAGCCCTGCTACTGGACCGCCTGCTCGGGGAACCCCGGCGCTGGCATCCGCTGGTGGGTTTCGGCGCGCTGATTGATGCGGCGGAGCGCCATGGTTATGCCGACGATCGACGCCGCGGGGCCTGGCTGGTGGCGGGGCTGGTGATTCCGCTGGTACTGTTCAGCGCCTGGTTGACCGCGCCCGCCTGGGGTTGGGCGGTTGAACTCATCCTGCTATACCTGGCCATCGGCTGGCGCAGCCTGGGCGAGCATGGGCGCGGCATCGGTGCCGCCCTGTTGCAGGGGGATCTGCCACAGGCCCGCGAGCGGGTGGCCTTCCTGGTGAGTCGGGACACCCAGAATATCGACGAGACGGAGATCAGCAAGGCCACCGTGGAATCGGTGCTGGAAAACGGTAACGATGCCGTCTTCGCCCCCATCTTCTGGTTCGTGGTGGCGGGTGCCCCCGGGGTGGTGGCCTACCGGCTGGTGAATACGCTGGATGCCATGTGGGGTTACCGTAATGACCGCTACCGGCATTTTGGCTGGGCGGCGGCGCGGCTGGATGACGTGCTCAATTACATCCCCGCGCGCCTGACGGCCCTGGCTTATGCCCTGGCCGCGGGCGGGATCGACGGAACGCGTCGGGCCTTCCGCTGTTGGCGCCATCAGGGAACGGCGTGGAAAAGCCCGAACGCCGGCCCGGTGATGGCGGCTGGGGCGGGCGCCCTGGGTGTGCGTCTTGGGGGGGCGGCCATCTACCATGGACGCAGCGAGGGGCGCCCGGATCTGGGCGAGGGCGCGGATGCCCAGGGCGTGGATATCGATCGGGCGCTAGACTTGATGCGCCGGGCCATGGGGATCTGGCTGGTGGTGTTGGGAATCGGTGCCCTGGTCATCATGATGTGATGAGGCCAGATGATTGCCCCGCCAACCCCCTGTGGGAGCGGCCCTTGGCCGCGAATGGCTTTTCGAAAAAGACTCCGGACTGTCCGGACCTCGGGGGGAGCGGGTTCCTGTAAGCGGGCTTCAGCCGCGGGAAGCGGCTGCAGAGCCTACATGGATGTGTTCACGGCGTCCCGCTGTAAGGAACCCGGTCCCCCCGAGGTCCACTCCGGTCTCAGGCCGGGGCGGCGGCCGATGACTCAGCCATTCGCGGCCGAGGGCCGCTCCCACGGGGGATTGCCGCAGCCAAAGCGGTTTTTACAAGGGCTCTGAAGTATCAGGATGTCGGGGGCGCCCCAAGGTCTCCCTCATCAAAGGATGCCGTTTCAAAGGATGCCGTTTCGCACTGATCTGGAGGCTGACACGCTTGACCCAATCCAACGCAGACAACCCGGCAGGCTCACCCTTGGCACCCTTCCTGCCACACGGGGGACGTCTGCGTGCAGCAGCCCGGGAAGAGGGCATTCCCCTGGAGGAATGGCTGGATCTGTCCACCGGCATCAATCCCAATGGCTGGCCGGTGCCCCCCGTACCCGGCGCGCACTGGGTGCGTCTGCCGGAAGAGGAGGATGGCCTGGAGGCGGCCGCGAAACATTATTATGGGAGCCCTGCCGTGCTGCCCGTGGCCGGCTCCCAGGCAGCCATTCAGGCCCTGCCCACCTTGCTGAAGCCAGGACGGTGCGTAGGCGTGCTGCACCCCAGCTATGCTGAGCATGCCCATGCGTGGGAGAGGGCCGGTCACACGGTGCGGGCCCTGGCGCCGGAGAGCATCGAAGAGCATCTGCCTGCACTGGATGTGCTCCTGCTGGTGCATCCCAACAACCCCACCGGGGCCCTGTTCGGTCCCGCCCGTCTGCAGTCCTGGCATCAGCGTCTGGCAGACAAGGGCGGCTGGCTGATTATCGACGAAGCCTTCATGGACGCCACACCGGAGCGCAGTCTGGCCCCCATCTGCCCCCAGCCGGGCCTGATCGTACTGCGTTCCCTGGGCAAGTTTTTCGGCCTGGCCGGTGCCCGGGTGGGGTTTGTCTTTGCCGAGGCGGATATCCGCCAGCGCCTGGCTGCCGCCCTGGGGCCCTGGACCGTGACCGGGCCCTCGCGCTGGGTGGCCACCCAGGCCCTGGAGGATCTCGACTGGCAGGAGCAGACCCGCTTGAGCCTTTATGAGGCCGGGGCACGGCTCAGGGATTGCCTGGATACTCACGGTCTGCCGCCCGATGGCGGCACTTCCCTGTTTCAGTGGATACGCACCGACCAAGCGCGGGAGCTTCACCAGGCGTTGCGGCGCCAGGGCATCCTCACCCGGTTGTTCACCGAGCCGCGCAGCCTGCGTTTCGGCCTGCCAGCCAATGAGCAGCAGTGGCAACGCCTGGAAGAGGCCCTCACGGAGACGCTTCGGGAAAACGGCGCATGAGCCGGGGCACCCTGATGATCCAGGGCACCACCTCCGATGCGGGCAAAAGCACCCTGGTGACCGCTCTGGGGCGTGCCCTGGTAAGGCGTGGCCTGGCGGTGGCTCCCTTCAAGCCCCAGAACATGGCCCTGAATAGTGCCGTTACCCCCGAGGGTGGAGAGATCGGCCGGGCCCAGGCGGTGCAGGCTGCGGCCTGCCGGGTGGCGCCTCATACCGACATGAATCCGGTGCTGCTCAAGCCCTGTTCGGATCAGGGGGCCCAGGTGATCCTGGATGGCCAGCCCCTGACCCTGTCCAACGCAGGCGACTACCAACGTCTGAAGCCGGAGTTGCTGGGCCGGGTGGTGGCTGCCCATGAGCGTCTTGGGGCCCGGTACGACGCGGTGCTGGTGGAGGGTGCCGGCTCCCCGGCAGAGATCAACCTGCGCGAGGGGGATATCGCCAACATGGGCTTTGCCGAGGCGGTGGATTGCCCGGTGATCCTGGTGGCGGATATCGACCGTGGCGGTGTGTTCGCTCATTTGGTGGGCACGCTGGCGCTGTTGTCCGAGTCCGAGCGTCGGCGGGTGGTGGGTTTCGTGATCAATCGTTTTCGCGGCGATATCCGATTGCTGGAGTCGGGCCTGGAATGGCTGGAGCGGGAGACCGGCAAGCCGGTACTGGGCGTGCTGCCGTACCTCAAGGGGCTGTACCTGGAAGCGGAGGATGGGCTGCCCGAGGCGCCCGACATGCCGGTAAAAGGCGGCCCGCAGGGCGAGCCGGCCTTGAATGTGGTGGTGCCTGTGCTGCCCCGCATCAGCAACCATACCGACTTCGATCCCCTGAGGCTGCATCCCCGGGTGAATCTTGTCTGGGTTGGGCCAGGGGAAACCCTGCCGCCTGCGGACCTGATCATCCTGCCCGGATCCAAGGCTGTGCGTGCGGATCTTGCCTGGCTGCACCAACAGGGCTGGGTGAAGGACATCTTCCGACACCTGCGTTATGGCGGCCGCCTGCTGGGCATCTGCGGTGGTTTTCAGATGCTGGGGCAGTTGCTCCACGACCCTGAAGGTGTGGAAGGAGAGCCGGGCAGCAGCAATGGCCTGGGTCTGCTGGAGATGGAAACCACCCTGGCTCAGGGCAAGCAACTGCGCCAGGTGCAGGGATATCTGCATGATGGCGCGCCCCTGGAAGGTTACGAGATCCACGCCGGGGTGAGTCGCGGAGCGGCCCTGGCCAGGCCGGCAACACAACTGAGCCATGGCCCGGATGGGGCCTTGTCGGACGACGGCCAGGTGATGGGCACCTATGTTCATGGCCTTTTTGATCGTGGCGAGGCCCTCAGTTCCCTGCTCGCCTGGGCTGGGCTGGATGCCGTTGAGGGCAGGGACCTGTCCGATGACCGGGAGGCTGGTTTCGAGCAACTGGCCGATGCGGTGGAAACACATCTGGATATGGCCCGGATTCTGGAGTGGCTGGAGTCAAACTGATGAAAGAACTGATCCTCGGTGGCGTTCGCTCCGGCAAGAGCGCCCTGGCTGAACGCCTGGCATTGGAGAGTGGTTTGCCGGTGACCTATGTGGCCACCGCCCGGGTGCGTGATGACGAGGAGATGCGCCAACGCATCCAGCATCACCAGGACCGCCGTCCGGATGACTGGGGCCTGGTGGAGGCGGGTGCCGAACTGGCCGATGTGCTTCACCAGCACGCCCGGCCCGGCCACTGCCTGCTGGTGGATTGCCTGACTTTGTGGCTCACCCACCTGCTCTGGGACGAGGACGAGAATACCTGCCGCCAGGAACAGACCCGTTTCCTGGAAGCACTGCCGGCACTGCCCGGACACCTGATCATGGTCAGCAATGAGACCAGCATGGGCATTGTCCCCATGGGAGAGCTGACCCGACGTTTTTGTGACGAAGCCGGCCGGCTTCATCAGGCCGTGGCGGCGCGCAGCGACCGCGTGGTGTTGACCGTGGCCGGCCTGCCCCTGGTATTGAAAGGAGAAAGCATTTGAATCATGAAACCCCCTGGCTGCAGGTGCCTGCTGCCGATATCGACGAACAGGCCCGCCTGGATGCGGAAGAACGCCAGACGCGCCTGACCAAACCCCTGGGCTCGCTGGGCCTGCTGGAACCCCTGGCCTGCCGTCTGGCCGGCATGCAGGGCAGCGCCACGCCCCGTGTGGATAAGGTGCAGATCAGCATCTTCGCCGGCGACCACGGCGTGGCGGCCGAAGGGATCTCACGGTTTCCCCAATCGGTGACAGCGGAGATGGTGCGCAACTTTGCCCGGGGTGGAGCGGCCATCAGCGTACTGGCTCGATCCCTGGACGCCCAACTTGAGGTGATCAATCTGGGCACCGTCACCGATACCGGCCCCCTGGAAGGGGTGCTGGACGTGCGCGTGGGTCCGGGCACCGCGAATTTTGTCGATGCGCCGGCCATGGACATACATCAACTGGCCCTGGCCATGAACGCAGGCCGTCACAGCGCCGAGCGGGCACGCCTGGCGGGGACCGAACTCTACATTGCCGGCGAGATGGGCATCGGCAACACCACCGCCGCCGCTGGGCTGGCCTGCGCCCTCATGGGGCTGGACCCCCGCGAGCTGGCGGGCCCCGGCACGGGGCTGGACGTGGCCGGGGTCAGCCACAAGGCCGATGTGCTGCGCCGGGCTCTGGCCTTCCACAGGGACCACCTGGAAGATCCGGTGGAATGCCTTCGTCGTCTGGGGGGCTTCGAGATCGCCGCCATGAGCGGTGCCTATCTGGCCTGCGCCCAGATGGGGATGCCCATCATGGTGGACGGTTTCATCAGTTCCGCTGCTGCCCTGGCCACGGCGCGCATCTGTCCCAGTGCCCGCAACTGGATGATCTTTGGTCATGCCTCGGCCGAGCCGGGTCATCGTCACGTGCTGTCGTCCCTGGCAGCCGATCCTCTGCTGGATCTGGGCATGCGACTGGGCGAGGCCAGCGGTGCCGCCACCGCCGTACCCCTGCTGCGCCTGGCCTGTGATCTGCATGGTCGCATGGCCACCTTTGACGAGGCCCAGGTATCGGAGCCCGACTGAGCGTGTCTTCTTCCTATATCGACCTCATGCGTCACGGCGAGACCACAGGTGGCTTCGCCTTTCGCGGCAGCCTGGATGATGCCCTCACGGATCTGGGGCGGGCCCGGATGCAGGCCGGCCATGATCGGCACGGCCCCTGGCAACAGATCATCAGCTCCCCCTTGCGACGCTGTCTGGCGCCAGCGCGAGACTGGTCCCGGGATGCGGGCATACCGCTACAGGAGGAGTCCCGGCTGCGGGAGATGCATTTCGGCACCTGGGAGGGTCGCACTGCGGCGGATCTCATGGCGAGCGAGCCCGAGGCCCTGGGGAAATTCTGGCAGGATCCGCTGAACCACATCCCGCCGGGGGCCGAGCCCTTGGCGGATTTCCGTGAGCGGGTGTTGCAGGCCTGGCAAGAGGCCCTGGCGAGGGTGGAGGCGGGACCTCAATTGCTGGTCACCCATGGCGGGGTGATCCGGCTGATCCTGCTCCATGTGCAGCAACGCCCTCTCTCGGATCTGCTGAAACTGGATGTGCCCCATGCCTGCGTCTACCGCATTCATCTGCAGGAGGGTGTGGGGGTGAGTTCGGTCAGCGCCCTGGGGGCGGTGGATATGGAAGTCGAATCTGGAGATTGCGCAAAATGATGAAGCCCTTTCTGGTGGCCCTGCGTTTTCTGACCCGTTTCCCTGTGTCCTGGAACAATCCCACCGATCGTCAGGTGGGGCAGTCGTTGTTGCACTACCCCACGGTGGGACTGTTGATGGGCCTTTGCCTGGCGGGGCTGGCCTGGTTGCTGGGGGAGGGAGTGCTGGCGGCGGCATTGATCATCGTTGCCTGGGTGGTGCTCACCGGGTTGATGCACATGGATGGGCTGGCCGATACCGCCGATGCCTGGATTGGTGGGTTGGGCGACCGCGAGCGCACCCTGGAGATCATGAAGGATCCCCGTTGCGGGCCCGCCGGCGTGGCCGCTCTGATTCTGGTGCTGCTGGTCAAGTTCGCCGCTGTACTGGAGTTGCTGGCACTGCTGGGGCAGGGGGCCTGGATGGCGCTGGTCCTGGCGCCCCTGTTGGGGCGGGCCGCCTTGCCGCTGCTGTTTTTGACCACCGACTATGTGCGCCCCGGTGGCATGGGCAGTCTGCTGGCTGAACATTTCCCTCGGCCGGCGGCGTGGGTGGTCACTGTCATGGTGGCCCTGGCTGTCCTGGCGGTGCCGCTGGGACTGGGTCTGGGCTGGGTGGGGGCGTGGGCCCTGGTGGGTGCCGGCCTGGTGTTCATCCTCGGTCGTGCCTGGATGCGTCACCGCATCGGCGGTACCACCGGGGATACTGCGGGGGCCCTGGCGGAATGCGTGGAGACGGGCGTGCTGGTGGCCGTGGCGCTGATGATCTGAGCCTGCCCCGAATCGAAACTTGATCCGGGGCAGTTGGCCATGATGAAGCCACCCGAGCCCTCTGCTACTCTATGCGGCTTGATAGCTAACCCCACAACCGAGGGACTCCATGAAAGTTCGCACCCGTTTCGCCCCGAGCCCGACAGGTTATCTCCATATCGGTGGCGCCCGTACGGCGTTGTTCTCCTGGCTGTATGCGCGCAAGCACGGCGGGGAATTCGTGCTGCGTGTCGAGGATACCGACCTGGCTCGATCCAATGCGGAATCGGTGAACGCCATCCTGGAGGGCATGAGCTGGCTGGGCCTGGAGTATGACGAGGGTCCCTTCTACCAGACCGAACGATTTGACCGTTACAAGGAGGTGGTGGAACGCCTGTTGGACGAGGGCCACGCCTATCGCTGTTACTGCACCCGGGAAGAAGTGGACGCCATGCGTGAGGAACAGATGGCGCGCAAGCAAAAGCCCCGCTACGACGGACGCTGCCGCATACGCAAGGAGCCCCGTGAAGGCGTCGAACCGGTGATTCGCTTCAAGAATCCGGTGGAAGGCGTGACCACCGTGGACGACATGGTGCGTGGCCGCGTGACTTTCCAGAACAGCGAACTGGATGACCTGATCATTGCCCGTTCCGACGGTACCCCCACCTACAACCTCACCGTGGTGGTGGATGACTGGGACATGCAGATCACCCATGTGATCCGCGGGGATGACCACCTGAACAACACCCCCCGGCAGATCAACATCCTCAAAGCCCTGGGTGTGGAGCCACCGCGTTACGCCCACCTGCCCATGATCCTCGGGCCGGACGGTGCCAAGCTCTCCAAGCGCCATGGGGCCGTTAGCGTAATGCAGTACAGGGACGACGGTTTCCTGCCCGAGGCCCTGATCAACTATCTGGTGCGCCTGGGCTGGTCCCACGGGGATCAGGAGATCTTCACCCTGGACGAACTCATCGAACTGTTTGATATCGATGATGTGAACCACTCGGCCTCCGCCATCAATCCGGAAAAGCTGCTGTGGCTCAATCAGCATTACATCAAGACCCTGAGCCACGACTACATTGCCCGCCAGCTTTCCTGGCACATGGGGCAGCGCAACGTGGATCCTTCGGGTCACCCGCCACTGCGGGACGTGGTGGACGTGCAGCGGGACCGCGCCAAGACGCTGGTTGAGATGGCAGATGCCAGCCTGTACTTCTACCAGGACTTCGACGAGTACGACGACAAGGCGGCCCGCAAGAACCTCAAGCCCGAGGCCGCCCCGGTGCTGCAGGCCCTGCATGGCGCCCTGGAGGCCCTGGCCGAATGGGAGCCGGAGCCCATTCATCTGACAGTGGGTGGTGTTGCGGAACGTTTGGAGTTAAAATTGGGCAAGGTTGCACAGCCCCTTCGGGTGGCGGCAACCGGGGGTTCCGTCTCTCCCTCCATCGATCAGACCCTGTATCTGCTCGGTCGGGAGCGCACCCTCAAGCGTATCAAGCAGGCCGTTGAATGGATTGAGTCACAAACTGTTGACAACACCTGAAACGGCCAGTAATATACGCACCTCCTTCGGGGCCATAGCTCAGCTGGGAGAGCGCTTGCATGGCATGCAAGAGGTCGGCGGTTCGATCCCGCCTGGCTCCACCAAATGATTTACCCGGTGATCAGGAAGCTCCGGCATGTATCGATTAGGCAAGATCTCGATGCTCGTCGGAACGCTGATCTGTTTGATCAGCCTGATCACCGGTTTTACTGCCTTGTTCACCGGTTACGATGACCTGGCAAAATATTTTCTCTCGTTGGTACCGATCAGTTTCCTGTTGGTCTTCACTGGACTGGTCACCGTTGTTTTAACGGGGCCCAGGGACTGAGTTTTACCTGAGAGGGTGGTTTTGAAGGGCCTTGTCCTGACCTTTCAAAATCACTTGAAAAAGTTCTGGCAAAAATGAATTTTTCTGCTAGAATGCCCGCTTTCTCTAGTCCCCATCGTCTAGAGGCCTAGGACACCGCCCTTTCACGGCGGCGACCGGGGTTCGAATCCCCGTGGGGACGCCATCTTGAAGATCAAGGCCCGGATGACCAGCAATGGCATCCGGGCCTTTTTCGTTATGGATCTTCCGTCACGTGACCGCATTCCCATTGGCTTCTCTTGTTCACCGAGTATGATGGGAGATGATTTCCCTGGATGGAGCATCTCAATGAACAAGTGGTTCCTGGTCGGCGTTGCTGGCGCATCCCTTTTGGCCCTGGTGGGCTGTGGCTCAGAGCAAGATCGGGTTGAGCCCGCCGGGGGTAGCATTGAGCCGGACCCAGCCCGGCTCGGTAGTGTGCTCTGGGATTGCGGAGGCATACCTGTGATCACTCGCCTAAGGGGAGAAATCCTCGAGCTGGTCATGGATAACCATGTTCACCACTTCCAAGCCGAGCCCGCTGCCTCCGGTGCCCGTTACGCCGGCACGGTGAATGGCGACACCGTCTCCTTCTGGAACCGTGGAGATGAGGCTGTACTCACGCTGGATGACGAAACGCGGCTGGACTGCCAGATGGCCCAGGCACCGACCTATCGCGCTCAGGGCAATGAGCCCGGCTGGCTGGTGCAAATCGGGCCGGATACGCTGGAGATTTCCATGGACTATGGCCAGCGGGAACTCACCCTGGCCACCCCGGAAGCCTTCAGGGATGACTCAGGCGTGCTCTACGCAGCCCCTACGAACGAAGGCCCCCTGGAGATCCGCATTGAGTCAGGGCTTTGCCGGGATAGCATGAGTGGCATGAGCTATCCGGATCAGGTGAGGCTCACCTGGAGCGAAACCGTGGTGAGAGGGTGCGGGGGTGACCCTCATGATCTGCTCGTGGGTGATGAATGGCAGGTGGTGAGCATGGATGAGGCGCCCCTGCTGGAAGACTCACATGCCACGCTCGCTTTCCTGCCCGGTGAGCGGTTGGCGGGACTCGCTTCTTGCAATCGCTATATGGGCGCCTATCAGCTGACTGGGGAAACCATGGAAGTGGGTCCCTTGGCCAGTACCCGAATGGCCTGCGCTGAGCCGCTCATGGATCAGGAGCTTTCCTTCATGCGATTGCTGGAGTCTGTGCGGCAACACCATTTTGATGAAGATGGGGCCCTGATACTGGAAGCTGATGAGGGCCGCAGCCTTCGCGCGGTGAGGGGAGGCGAGTAATGTTTTGTGTGGTGGCTGCAAACCATTGATGCCCCATAATTATTCCGGTCATCTGGATGATGGTCTCATATCTCCTCAGGGATATCGCGGCGATGCTATTGTCGAATAACGGAGGGGGTCGTCCCCTTGCCAAGGCCGGGCGGGCCTCAATGTCACAGGATAGGACAATACCCTGGTTGGTGAACGCCCCGGGTGGGGGAAATGTGTCTTCCACCCCCGGGGTGCCGCTTGCCACCATTCACTCGGATCGTGACGGGATCATCCTGGATCTCAACGACATGGCCGGCAGCCTGCTGCGGCTCAATGAGCGCCAGGGCAAGGGGATGCGAGGACGTCTGCACCTGGGGGAGTTGGTGGCCCCCGGTGAGCCTGAACTATTTGAGAATCTCTTTCGTGAGGCCACCGAACACGGGGCTTCTCTCGCCCAGGATGTGGCTTGCGCGGACACTGCCGGACGCAGTTTCCGGGTGGATCTGCAAGTGGCATGTGAACCCGGGCGCGACGGTGAGCCGGACCGATTCGTGTTTTTGCTCGCAGAACGCCTGCGTAACCGCCCCCTGGCTTCCCAAACCGATGGTCTGCTGCGGCATTTTTATGACCTGCACGTGATGGGTATGGCCATCCTGAACCCGGTGGATCTCCGCTGGCGCGAGGTCAACGACCGGTTATGCGAAATCCTGGGTTACGAGCGCAGCGTGCTGCTTGAGCGGTCGTGGGAGGAGATCTCCGATCCATCGGATCCCGTGTTTGACCCGCAGACCCTCCAGAAACTGTGCTCCGGCGGCACGCAGGCCCATACGGGAGAAAAGCGCTTCCTGCATCGGGATGGCCATGTGGTGTATGCGGGTATCCACCTACGCGCAGTGCGCGATGCAAGGGGCGGCCTGCGATGCTGCATCGTCATCTTGCAGGACCTCACGCAGATTCAGCAGACGGCCCGGGAAGCTCGCCGGGAAAAGCACCTGCACACGATGATCAGCCGGGTCAATCAGGCCATCGTTCGCAGTCGTGGCCTCAAGCCCCTGTTGCAGGAGGTCTGCCGCATCAGCGTTGAGGTGGGTGGGTTCAGTGCCTGCTGGATCGGTGTGTGGGACCTGTCGGATACCCGCAATCTGCGGGTCTTCGTTCGAGCCGGCGAGGATGTGGGCGACGTGGATCCGTTCCATAGCTCCAGGGAATGGCAAAAGGATCCGATGCCGAATGATGGCGAGCGACTGGTGCTCAATGAACTCCGTCCGGATGAGGGACTCCCGGGTTCCCGGGCCGCAGCCCGGGCTGGCCGACGGTCCGTGGCCCGGTTTGCCATTGGGAGTCGGGGAGCCGTCACCGGTACGGTGAACCTTTTTTCCGACGAGCATGGTTTCTTCATCCCCTCCGTGGAGGCGGCCCTGGTGGAGATGGTCGATGATCTCTCCGTGGCCCTGGACAGGCTCACTGCCATGGAGGCCCTGGAACTGGCCAACAAGGTGGTGGAATCCAGCCCGGTGGTACTGTGTCGCTGGTCGCCCCAGACTGGCTGGCCGGTGGAATATATCTCCAGCAACGTGTCGCGGTGGGGGCTTTCGGCTGCAGAGCTGGTTTCTGGGCAGATCCCCTTCCTGGACGTGATACACCCGGATGATCGAGCCCGATCGCAGGCAGAGGTCGCGGAGCATGTGCGCCTGAGACGTCCGCGATATCGCCAAGAGTATCGAGTGGTCACGGGGACCGGCGACATCATATGGATCGAGGATTTCACCCGAGCGGAATATGGCGAGGACGGTGAGCCTCTGGTCTTCGAGGGGGTGTTGACGGATATCACCCCCCGAAAACAGGAAGAGCAGCGAGAAGCTGCCCGTAGCCATGTGCTCTCACTGCTGGCCCAGGGGGCTGAGCTGCAGATCATCCTGGATGTACTGGCCGAGGAGGTGGAACTGGAATGCCCGGACATGCGCTGCAGCATCATGCTCGCTGACGACGCCCATGGCGCCTTGTTGGTGGGCGCTGCTCCGAGCCTGCCGGCCTTTTTCACTCGCGCTGTCAACGGCACTCCCATACAGGAAAATATCGGTAGTTGCGGGCATTCGGCGGCCACCGGCAAGGTGGTGATCTCGGAGGATATCCAGACGGATCCGCGTTGGGCTCCGGGCAAGAACGTTGCCCGGGAGGCCGGTCTGGCCTCCTGCTGGTCGGCACCGATCCTGTCGACCCGTGGACAGGTGCTCGGGACGTTTGCCGTCTACCATGAATACATCCACAGCCCCAGCGCACGCGACATTCATCTGATTCAGGAAAAGGCCAACCTGGCGGCCATTGCCATCGAGCGCACGCGGGATGCCGAGGCCTTGAAGGAGAGTGCGGAACGCTGGCGTTTTGCCCTGGAGGGGGCCGGGGATGGCGTCTGGGACTGGAAGCCGGACACCGACGAGGCCGTCCTGTCTCATCGGTGCAAGGAAATCGTGGGTATCGACGATGGAGGCGCCACACCCCATTACCAGCAGTGGCTGGCTCGGGTGCACCCCGACGACCTTGATCATCTCAACGAGCATCTGTGGTCGCATCTGGATGGCCGCTTGCCCAACTTTGTCTGCGAGCATCGGGTGCGCGATAGCCGAGGCGGCTGGCGGTGGATCCTGTCCAGGGGGCTGGTGGTGCGCCGTGATGAGCGTGGCAAGCCCCTGCGCATGGTGGGCACGGTCACGGACATCAGCGAGCGCAAGCGCATGGAGCAGGAACTTCGGGAGATGGCCACCACGGACTATCTCACGGGTCTGGCGAATCGCCGGCACTTCCTCTCTCGTGTCACCGAGGAGATCGCCCGCCTGGAGCGCAATGGCCATCGGGCGGTGGTGATGATGCTGGATCTGGACCACTTCAAGGCCGTGAACGACAATTTTGGTCACTCCGCAGGTGACGCGGTACTGCGGCATTTTGCCCACCTGATGCGCGACTGTCTGCGCAAGACGGACACCCCGGGCCGGGTAGGGGGGGAAGAGTTTTCCGTGCTCCTGCCGGATACCGCCATCGAGGCAGCCCTGCACCTGGCCGAGCGTTTGCGTGCCCGGGTGGAACAGGTGCCGGTGAACGTTCACGGACTGAGCATTCCGGTGACGGTGAGTATCGGCCTGACCCCCTTATGCTCCACGGATATGTCGCCGGATGATGCCTTGCAGCGGGCTGACAAGGCCCTGTATCAGGCCAAGTCCTCAGGTCGCAACCGTGTGGAATTTCTTACCGCCCCGGATTCATAGGCGGGCCTGGGGTGCTTCAAGGTCTGATGGGAATTACCCAAGGAATTGTGTGAAAGGTTACAATACCGCGCCTAAACACATTGAATGACGCGGAGAAGCCATCCCATGGTCGCAGGTCTGGACGAAAAGCTGGAACCCATCTATCAGGAAGTGCTGCACAGAAACCCGGGGGAAACGGAATTTCACCAGGCTGTGCGGGAAGTACTGGAAACCCTCGGCCCGGTGCTGGTGAAGTACCCGGAACTGGCGGATCGCAAGATCATCCAGCTGTGCTGCGAACCTGAACGCCAGATCATCTTCCGCGTGCCCTGGCAGGACGACAAGGGCCAGACGCACATCAACCGTGCCTTCCGTGTCGAGTTCAACAGTGCCCTGGGCCCCTACAAGGGCGGCATGCGCTTTCACCCTTCGGTGTATCTGGGCATCATCAAATTCCTGGGTTTTGAGCAGATCTTCAAGAACGCGCTCACCGGCATGCCCATCGGTGGTGGCAAGGGCGGCAGTGACTTCGATCCCAAGGGCCGTTCCGACGCCGAGATCATGCGCTTTTGCCAGAGCATGATGACCGAACTGTATCGCCACCTGGGCGAATATACCGATGTGCCCGCCGGCGACATCGGCGTGGGCCAGCGTGAGATCGGCTATCTGTTCGGGCAGTACAAGCGCATCACCAACCGCTATGAGTCCGGCGTATTCACCGGCAAGGGGCTGGATTGGGGCGGCAGTCGCGCCCGCAAGGAAGCCACGGGTTTTGGCACTGTGTTCTTCACGAACGAAATGCTCAAGGTGCGATCCGACTCCCTGGATGGCAAGACCTGCGTCGTCTCCGGTTCCGGCAACGTGGCCATCTATGCCATGGAGAAGGCCATGGAACTGGGCGCCAAGGTGGTGGCCTGTTCAGACTCCAATGGCGTGATCGTGGACAAGGAAGGCATCGACCTGGATCTGGTCAAGCAGATCAAGGAAGTGGAGCGTCGCCGCATCAACGCCTACGCCCAGGAGAAGAAGAGCGCCAGGTATCTGGAAGATGGCAACATCTGGGAAGTGCCCTGCCATGTGGCGTTGCCCTGCGCCACCCAGAACGAGCTCAATGGTCACGATGCCAAGGCCCTGGTGAAAAACGGGTGCATCGTGGTGGCCGAGGGCGCCAACATGCCCTGCACCCCGGAAGCGGTGCGCATTTTCTCTGACGCGGGCATCGCCTTTGGCCCGGGCAAGGCCGCCAATGCCGGCGGTGTGGCCACCAGCGCCCTGGAGATGCAGCAGAACGCCAGTCGCGACTCCTGGACCTTCGAGCACACCGAGGAGCGCCTGCGGGAGATCATGGTGGATATCCATCGCAACTGCTACGAGACGGCCGACGAGTTCGGTGCCCCGGGTAACTATGTGACCGGCGCCAACATCACCGGCTTCCTGAAGGTGGGCCGTGCCATGATGGCCATGGGCGTGGTCTGACGCCCGGGGGCACGCCGGCCCCTCACCCCAACCCCTCACCCCAACCCCTCACCCCAACCCCTCACCCCAACCCCTCTCCCGCAAGCGGGAGAGGGGCTCTCATTTGCCTTCCTGGTAACACACCAGCCGCTGACTCACCACGTCGGCCACCAGCCTCAGGCCAACCCCGGCGACGTCATGCACCGTTATGCTCGCCAGCACGTCGGCATCCAGGCCATCCAGCGCATCTTCATCGATCACCTCCCGTGGCGCGCGATTCAGCCACTCGGGATGGTAGTCGGTGTGCCGGTCGTGAGGACGCACGGCCACGTAGGCGATGCGTGATTCCACCAGATCCTGGAAGAAATGCGACCCGTAGGACAGGTCCGGCACCACGCCGCCGCCCAGTTCAGCCACCTCCATGAGGACCGCCATGCGACTGATGTCCGCGAACCGGATGGGCACGCCCAGTTCCGGCGTGCTGGTCCCCCAGCGACCTGGGCCGATCAACAGGGTAGGGCAGTCATCCCGATTCTTCATGGCGCGATTGACCTGTCCCACGAGGCGGGCCACGGCGAATTTCTGGTGCGAGGTCAGGGCACTGTAACGCCCGCCGTCCACGCGGATCACCCGGTGAATGGGCTGATCCATGCTGCCACCCATGAAATGCCCCTGGGTTGCCAGCAGCAATCGGTCGTTCGACACGGCCTCCGGCACCGTCACGGGCCGGTTCTGCCCCAGTGTCTGCAGGGGGCGGCACTGCACCAGATTGAACGAGGGTTGCCCCTCAAGGCCGATGTGTACCGTGAATTCCACGTCCACCGGATACTCATACGTGGCTTCCAGGGTTCCCAGCAACTGTTGCATGAGCGGCACGAAACGGGTTCGTGAGAGAAGCGGGGCGAAACTGATCCGCCAGGGCGGCGTGAGGCCATGTTCCCGGGCCCGCCGCACAGCCTCGCGGTCCTGCTCTCCACACCAGCCCAGGATGCGTTCCATATCCGCATCCAGTGGTGCCAACTGGCGCAAGGGAATACTGGTCAGAACGTTGTCGGTTACATCCAGGGTGTCGGCCTGGTGCTGGGAGAAGCGCATGGCATCCTCGTCATCCCGGAACGGGCGCTTCTCCGGGTGATCCAATGGGACAACACAGGCGTGGTCGTCATCATTGCGATCCACGGCCCGTGTGCCCAGGCCCACCACCAGTCGCGCCATGCCGGCGGCGGGATCCATCTGCGGATCCCAGGTGAAGATGTTGCGCGACACGCCCACCCCGGCAGCATCCGGCAGGTAATGACGACCGTGATAGCGACCGTTCACCCGCTGCAACAGGAGCGCCATGGGTTCCTCCATGCCGTCCAGGCCCCGCTGCTGGCGATACACCAGGGCATCTTCACCCATGGTACTGGCGAAGACCTGGCGGATGGCCTCCTCCAGTTTTGCCAGTCGCTCCTCGGGGGCGCCCTGGTTCACCAGGAAGACGCTGTCATACTTGCCTGCGAAGGCGTTGCCAAAGCCGTCCTCCAGCAGGCTGCTGGAGCGGACCAGGATGGGATACTGGCCGAAATAATCCAGCATCCGGGCCAGTTCCAGGCGGGTTTCCTCGGGCAGTTCGCCCTTGAGCATGCGCGCGTGCAGCGCGCGACCCTCGCTGTAATAACCTTCGGGTTCGTGCTGGCGCATGAGCAGTGGCCATAGGCCGTTGTGTACCAGAAAGGAGTAGTACACATCGGTGCCCAGAAAGAATGAATCATGGGGCTCCAGGTGCTCTTCCCAGGTGTTCGCATCCGCGTCCAGCAGGATGCGTCGGGCCAGTAGCATGCCGGCTGCCTTGCCACCGATGTAGCCGCTGCCGATCACCCGGGCGCGAATCGCCATCAGGTCCTCGAGGCGGAAGAATCGCCGCGCCAGCCCCAGGATGCGTTCATCCCGCCCCAGGAGCACCCGGCAGAGGCGTTCCACCTGAACGGCCTGGCCTTTTTCGTCATCCGGCCTTTCAAGCTGCCGGGCGGCCTCCAGGAACAGGGTGTCCCAATAGTCCAGTTGGCGTTGCGGACCCTGACTGTGATCAGGTTGCAGGGCCGTTTGCACACGGGTGGCATCGCTGCTGTCGATCACCGGTTCGAACCGGTGTCCCCGGTGACGGTGGGGCAGGAACATGGTGGGAGACTGGCGCCGCCAGACCTTCACCGGTTGCACATGGCATTCGCTTGCGGTGCGGCGCACGTCGATGAGCACCTGGGTGGTCTCCCGGATGCGTGCCACCGTGGTGTGAGAGTGGCGGTCGTTGAGCAGGCCGAAATAAGCCACGGTATCCAGTTCGAACAGGTAGGGGCAGACCACACGGAACAGATTGCCCACCATCAGGTCGGTGGCCCAGTTCTCCAGCAGGTCGGAGAGGCAGTCGAATACGTAGAAGGCCCCGCGCCCATGATCCGTGATCAGGCGGTACACATGTTCCGTGAAGGCCTCGAAGCCACTCAGGGCATCCAGATGGACCACCCGTACATTGGGGCCGGCCTCCACAAGCGGAGCGTGATGACCAAAACGCAGGTAGATGATGCTTCGGTTGCGAGCGACGGCTGCCTGCACGAAGCTGTCGATGAAGCGTTGATAATCATCCACATGGTCCACGCGCCAGACCACGTTGTCGCCGATGCGCAGACAGTCGATCACTTCGTCCAGACCTGGCAGCCCGGTGGAGACGCGTGTAACCTCGGCTTCGTGTGTCATGAACTTGCCCTGGATCATGGGAACGGCGGCTTGTGCCGTCATGGATGAACTTCCCGGGAGTAAGTATTCACCCGGTGTTGATCGCCTTGTATCATGCGCGGGGTGACGGGCCCAAACCGGATCAGTCGCGGGACATGGCAGACCCGTGCGGCAAGGGGCCCAATCTGCGCTTCAATTTACAAGGGGATGACCAATGGCGTTAATTGAATGTCCCGAATGCGGCCGGGAAGTATCGGACAAGGCCCCCACCTGTCCAGGCTGTGGGGCACCCATCGCGGCTCAGGAGCACATGGAGGTCACGGAACAGGAGCCGGGCATGGAATATGAGCAGGACGTGGACGAAGAGTGGCTGCGGGGTGAGCAGGAGTACATGGCCTTTACGGACCGCGTGGCGCGTCATCGTGTGATGTCGGTATTGCTCTTCTTCGGCGGACTCACCCTGGGCATGGGCATGAAGGCCTGGGTGGGGCAGGAAGGCGACGGGCGCGCACTGATCTACTACGTGGCCGACCTCATGGTGTGGGCCGGGATCATCTGGCTGGTGATCAACGAAGCCCGCAACCTCTGGTTTCACCGTAAACTCGGCGGCTGAATTCAGCGAGCCCGCCGGGGGCGGCTGTGCTTGTGTTTGCAGATGCCGCGCGCTAACCTCCGGCGCTTGGCCGCGATCCATTCCCTCACCTCGGCCCGGGCGGCCAATCATCTGCTGGAAGCCTGAGCATCCCCCATGAACGGGCCCGGACGCCGAGACGCCAGGGGTCCGCCCCCGGCGCTTGTGAAGAACCCTAGACCGTCCTGACGGTATGACCGAGGAGAATACGGCGTGAACTCGACTTGCAATAACGACTGCCCCGCACCGCCGGACGGCGAGGGCAGCGTACAGGTGTCCATGGACCCCAATCTGCACATTGGCAAGGCCAAGGTGTTTGCCATTTATGGCAAGGGGGGCATCGGCAAGAGTACCACCTCGTCCAACCTGTCCGCCGCCTTCTCGCGACTGGGCAAACGGGTGATCCAGATCGGCTGCGACCCCAAGCACGACTCGACCTTCACCCTGACCAAGTCCATGGTGCCCACGGTCATCGATGTGCTTGAGTCCGTGAACTTTCATGAGGAAGAGCTGCGCCCCGAGGATTTTGTCTTCGAGGGCTACAACGGCGTCATGTGCGTGGAGGCCGGAGGCCCCCCTGCGGGTACCGGGTGTGGTGGCTACGTGGTGGGCCAGACGGTCAAGCTGCTCAAGCAGCACCATCTGCTGGAAGACGCCGATGTGGTGGTCTTCGATGTGCTCGGCGACGTGGTCTGTGGCGGATTTGCCGCCCCATTGCAGCATGCCCATCAGGCGCTGATTGTCACGGCCAACGATTTCGATTCCATCTTCGCGCTGAACCGCATCGCCGCAGCCATCGAGGCCAAGGCCAAGAATTACCAGGTGCGCATCGGCGGGGTGATCGCCAACCGCAGCGAAAACACCGATGAGATCGACCGTTTCAATAATGCCGTGGGCCTCAATCGCCTGGCGCACTTCCCGCTGCTGGATGTGATCCGCCGCAGCCGCCTGAAGAAGTCCACCGTCTTCGAGATGGACGACGAGCCGGAACTGAGAACGGCTCAGGCCGAGTACATGCGCCTGGCTCAGAGCCTGCTCGATGGCGTGCAATCACAGCGCGCCACGCCGATGAAGGACCGGGATATCTTTGATTTTCTGGGGTTTGATTGATGGTCGCCGGAGGTATCGCATGCACCAGACCAGTGGGAGTGATCAGCGATGAAGGATAGAAAGGCCTCAAGCGCCTTCATGGGCATCCTGAAACGGTTGGGTCCCTCGATCCTGCCGTTCGCCGATGCGGCCACCAAGGAACTGCCCTTGCCGCGCCTGTTGCGCCTGGCGTTGTTCCAGATATCGGTGGGTATGGCCATTGTGCTGCTCACGGGTACCCTGAACCGGGTCATGGTGGTGGAAATGGGGGTCGGCGCCTGGCTGGTGGCCCTGATGGTCTCCCTGCCACTGCTGTTTGCCCCCTTGAGGGCCCTGTTGGGCCATCGCTCCGACAATCACCGATCTGCCTTCGGTTGGCGACGGGTGCCCTATCTGTGGTTCGGCACCATGCTTCAATTCGGTGGCCTGGCCATCATGCCGTTTGCCCTGCTGGTGCTGGCTGACGGGAGCGGCCCGGCCTTCCTGGGCCCCATGGCGGCAGCCCTGGCCTTTCTGCTGGTGGGGGCGGGCCTGCATACCACACAAACGGCCGGTCTGGCCCTGGCCACGGATCTGGCGGCCCCCGAGCAGCGGCCCCGTGTGGTGGCACTGCTCTACGTGATCCTGCTTCTGGGCATGGTGCTGGCCTCCGGTATCTTTGGCTGGTTGCTGACCGACTATAGTCCTGGTCGCCTGATCGAGGTGCTGCAGGGCGTGGCCGTGGTCACCATTGTGGTGAACCTGTTCGCCCTGTGGAAACAGGAGGCGATTGATCATGATCGAGCCAAGGCCCGCCATGAGCCGGGAGTGCCGTTCCTGGAGGCCTGGCGTGCCCTTGCCTCCGTGGGGCACGTGCGCCGACTGCTGGTGGTGATCGGTCTGGGGACCGCCGGCTTCAACATGCAGGACATCCTGCTCGAACCCTATGGGGGTGAGATCCTGGGCATGTCGGTGTCTGCCACCACCACGCTCACGGCCCTGTGGGCCATGGGGATGCTCATGGCCTTCTCCCTGGCCGGCTACGTGCTCACCCGTGGCGGTGATCCCTACCGGGTGGGTGCCATCGGCGCGGTCATCGGCGTGGTGGCCTTCATCATCGTGGTGCTGGCGGTGCCCTTGCAGTCCACCCTGATCTTCCGTCTGGGCACCGGCCTGATCGGCTTTGGGGGAGGGCTGTTTGCCGTCTCCACCCTGTTGGCCATGATGGCCTTTGCACGCGACCAGCAAAGCGGCATGGCCGTGGGGGCCTGGGGGGCCGTGCAGGCGACTGCCGCCGGGGGCGCCATCGCCCTGGGGGGCATCATCCGCGACCTTGTCGGCCTCATCACCGGTGGCGGGCTGCTCGGGGAGACCCTGGCATCGCCAGCAACGGGTTACCTGGCGGTGTATTACCTGGAGATCGGTATCCTCCTGGCCGCGCTGGTGGTCATGATTCCGCTGCTGCGTGAGGGCGGGCCGCGCCATGGTACTGGGGATGCCCGTTTCGGCATGCCGGACTTCCCCAGCACTTGATGGTGAGGGACTCAGGGGCGTCGCGGTGGCAAGCTGCGGCGCCCCTTTTTTTGTGGTTGTTGCGTGGTTGGTCTGCCCGCTGAGTTGGGGGCTCTCACCGCCGAGTCAAAATGATGATCTGGATCAGAAAAATGACAGCCACGCCTGTGGGTATGGCTTGGTTGGCCATCCTTCGAGTGCCACGATGTTTTTTTAAGGTGCTGATTTTTTTGATTTATTAACGAAGTTGCGGACTGTTCTGTTTCCTCATTCAGTGGTGGTAGGTCAGCTTGACATTTAATCCTGTCAACGTAGACTTACAACCAGACCGAAGCAGGGGTTTTTGGATCAGAAACACCCTGCCAGGCAATAAGCAAAAAAAGACTGTTCAGGGAGTGTCCCGGCCTTTCCTGTCGGGGTCCGTATCTGATTCAAGTGTCAACCGCCACATGTCTGACATGTGGCGGTTGAAAACATCCTGGCCTCCACAGGGGCCTGGTCTTAAACCAAGAGGGCTTTATCTATGAGCGAATACAGACCGAGCAAGCCAAGCAACCCCAGAGACGACTGGAAGCTGTGGCTGGTGGTTAACCCCGGCACCTGGTTGATGCCCATTCTGATCACGGTTCTGGTTGTTGCTCTGGCTGTGCACGCTTTCGTGTACTCCAATGACAACTACAACCCGCTGACCTATGATGCGTCTGCGGAAGTTTCCGAGTAAGTCTGGATTCTCCTGAATCCGACCGACTTCTTGATTACACGTTAGAGGGCTTTCCCAATGAATGACAGCATCTCCGGTCTGACCGAAGAACAAGCCAAGGAATTCCACGAGCAGTTCAAGACCACCTTCACCGTGTTCATGGTGCTGGCGGCTGCTGCCCACTTCCTGGTGTTCCTGTGGAGACCTTTCTACTAAGGTCTTTACCGTCACCTCTTTGAGGTAACGGTGCAGGTAGAGGGGGTTTGGTGTATCCTTCGGCGTGGGATGGTGACTTGCAGAGGCCAGTCCCACGTACAGGTTCACCGGCCCCCTCTACCTTTTTGTGTTTCTGATATGCCCGCTGCTACGCCCCCGCATCGCCCCCTTGCTCGTGATGAGCGCCTTGATGCCGGGCTCACTTCCAACCTCCCCCTTGATTGCCTTGCGTACCCCCGCGCGACGGATGTGTTGAGTCCGTTGGTCCGCTTCGGGCTGTACTAGCATGGCCCGCTCTGATTCCTCGCCTCATCTGATTTCGGGAACGACCGTCAAGGATTCAGATCCCGCTCATGTGATTCGGCCAGGCTTGCTGGTGGTCTTCATGGGCATCATCCTGCTGGTCGTGGCCCTCGCCATGTCGGCCTGGCAGGCGAGCCTGGTGGAATCCAATCAACGCGACCGATTATTGATCCAGGTTGTCGAAGTGGCCAATGCGCTGCACTGGCGACGGGTGGACAGCCTCACGTTCTCCGCCGACGACTTGGGCACGCCGATTTTCGAGAGCATGCGGGTGCAATTGCGGGCACTGGCCGAGCGCCATGGGGGTGGCGAGCTCTGGACGGTTGCGCCACGCAATGGCGAGTGGTTCTTCGGTCCGGAGAGCCTTCACGCGGACGACCCATTGGCCAGCCCGCCGGGCACTCGCTATGAGTCGCCGCCTGATGAGTTGGGCTGGGTTCTTCAGTCTCTGCAGGCCACGACCACGCAGCCCTATGCTGACGAATACGGCGAGTTCGTATCCAGCCTGGCGCCTGTGGTGCATCCGCAAACGGGGCAGTTGCTGATGGTGGTGGGGCTGGACGCTCCGGACACCCTGTGGTGGTCAGAGATCCACCGTGGCAGCCGACCCGCCCTTCTGGCGGGACTGGGCTTGTTAGTGGTCTTTGGCTTTGGGGTGGCCATCGTCACACGGCGTGGCCGAGCCGGGGTCGTTCGACCGGCAGCCCCTTATCTGGAGGCTGCTTTTGTGCTGGTCAGCGGTTTATTGCTGACCGGACTGGGGGTGAGCGTGGCTCAGCAACTGGATCAGCGCGAGCAGCAGACGGAATTTGTACGCCTGGCGGCCCTGCACTCCCAGGCCATGCATGGGGCACAGGCGCCGGTGTCGGGTCCTCTGGTGCTTCCCCCTTTGAGTCAGAGCCAGAGCCTTGCCGGCGACCGGGCCTGGGGAGTGGGTGGGCTGGGGATGCTTTTTACCGTGCTGGCAACCATGCTGGTCATGCTGTTACGGGTTCGGCATTTGTCTGTGGAGCAGCAGGTCAAGGAACGCTCCGGCGAACTGAAGAAGAGTCAGGTGATGCTCAAGGCCATCACCGATGTGGCCCAGGATGCCATCGTCATGATGGATCCTCGCGGCCAGGTGGTCTTCTGGAATAAATCCGCCGAGCGCTTGTTCGGGTATCGCAGGGATGAAGCTGTGGGGCGTGATCTGCACCAGATGGTCATGCCGGGAGGCCCGGGTCCTGAAGTGAACCGGGCCATGCGTCGCTTCGCACAGACGGGGACCGGGGACGCTGTCGATCGGATCGTGGAAGTCTCTGCCCAGCGTCGTGACGGCAGTCGTTTGGCCGGTGAATTGTCCCTCTCTTCGCTGCGGATGACGGATGGCTGGTACGCGGTGGGCATCGTCAGGGACGTGTGTCGGCGCAAGCGCATGGAGCGTCGACTGATTCGCTTGAATGAATGCCTGGCCAGCCTGGGGCCTGACTATCAGGAGAACGTCACGCAAATCACCCAGGTTTGCGGCGAACTGCTGGAGAGTGAAGCCGCGCTGTACAACCGGTTGAAAGAGGGTCGACTCTTTGCCCTGGGGCGTTGGCGAACCCCCGAGGACATGCCCCTGAGTGATGCACCTGAAGGGCATGTTTGCCATGACGTGATCAACGGCACTCTGGGGAAGGCGTACGTGACCGGGGATCTGACGCAGACGCCCTATGCCGAGCAGGACCCCTATGTGAAACGCTACGGGATCAAGTCCTACATGGGCCATGCGGTCCGCTGTCAGGATCAGGTGGTCGGTAGTCTCTGCGTGGTCTCCACCAGCCACATGCAGCCCACGGATGAGGACGAGCGAATCCTCGGGATCCTGGCGGCGGCCCTGAGTGCCGAAGAGGGTCGTCACCTGGCCATGAGTCGCTGGCAGGAGGCCAAGGAGCAGGCGGATCGGGCCAACCAGGCTAAATCGGATTTTCTGTCGCGCATGAGTCATGAACTGCGTACGCCCATGAACGCGGTGCTGGGGTTTTCCCAGTTGCTCGAGGCCGACCCGTCACTGGACGAGGGGCAACAGGAAAGCGTGAGGGAGATCCTGCGCGGTGGGCGTCATCTGCTGGATCTGATCAATGAGGTGCTGGATCTGGCTCGGGTCGAGTCCGGTCGGATCGAGATGTCCATCGAGCCCGTGCTGCTGGGGGATGTAGTCCGTGATTGTCTGACATTGTTGAGGCCATTGGCTCGGGACAAGGGCATCACCATCCACGTGGGTCAGGTGGATCAGATCCTGATGGCCGATCGCACCCGGCTCAAGCAGGTGCTGATCAATCTGATATCCAATGCCATCAAGTACAACTGCCCCCACGGCGAGGTGTGGCTGGATGCCCAGGCACGTGCCGAAGACGTGCGCGTGCGCGTGCGTGACACGGGTCGCGGCGTACCCGAGTCCCTTCGTGACGCCCTGTTTCAACCCTTTGCCCGGCTGCATGAGGACGGCAACGAGTCCATTGAAGGCACCGGTATCGGCCTGGCCATCAGTCGGCGTTTGGTGGAACTGATGGGCGGGATGATCGGCATGACGGGGCAGGAGCAGGGCAGTTGCTTCTGGTTCGAGCTCAAGGCCGGTGAGCCTGCGGCTCAGGAGAGCGGGGATGAGGTCGACCCGTTGCACTCGTCAGCCCCCGTCGCTGCCACCGGTCAGGATCGTCACTTCACGGTGCTGCACGTGGACGATAACCCTGCCAATCTGCGATTGGTGGAGCATGTGCTGCGACAGCGGGTGGGGGTGCAGGTGCTCAATGCCCCTTCGGGTGGTCTGGGTCTGGAATTGGCCAGGGCCCACCGGCCGGATCTGATCATCCTGGATATCAACATGCCGGGGATGAATGGCTATGATGTGCTGCAGCGGCTGCGGCAGGAGCCGGAGACCACTGATATTCCGCTGATCGCCCTGACCGCCAACGCCACCGAAAGGGATATGGAGCGAGGCCGCGAGGCCGGGTTTGATCAGTACCTCACCAAGCCCCTGGATATGGCGCTTTTCATGCGGGTTGTGGAATCGTTCCTGAAGGCCCGCAAGGCGGATCTCACGGAGGTCTGAGATCCGCAGAGGTTTTCAGTCGTCATGCCTGCGATGATGGTGCGTTTCCTCCCGCTCCAGTACCAGCAGGGTTCGCAGCAGGTGGCGCTCGTCCTCCGGGGTCAGGTCGAAGAATCGCCCCCCCACCAGTCTCCGTCCCTTGTCCTTCTCGTCCCTGGCGAACCGTACCTGAAGCCCGCAATCTATGGGGGGGATGCCGGGGAGTTGCAGGCCCTTGACGTCAAGTAGTTCCCGGGCGTTGATGGGGGTGTCCAGGTCGAAATGGGCGCTCAGCCCACCCAGGGACACGTCCACCAGTCGACCGCTGAACTGGCGCCCGTCACGATTGGTGAGCGTCACCTTGGCGCCCAGGGAATGTTCCACGGGGGTTCGGAAGTGGGTGCGTTTTTGTTCCGAGTCCATTTCCTCCGGAAGCCCCAGAACGTAGAAGGCCACGCCATCATGCTCGCCGGTGTGCAGCACCTCGGTGCAGAAATGGGCGCCCATGTCACCGAAGACGGCGTATACATGCATGGGCTGTCCAGGTGCGACCCGCAGGTGCCCCTGGTAGGGCTTGAGTTCCTCCAGGAACAACCATCCGTGGGAAGGATCCATGCGCAGCAATCGGCTGTTGAAGAAGTCCTGTTCATTGCCCAGTCGCACACTGAGCGGCGCATGGCGCGCTTCCAGATCCCTCAATTGTGCCAGGATATCGTCGGCGGTCATCATCGGCTGCCCCACTTCTCCGGCCGGTGCTTCACGGGCCAGTGTCTGCATCTGTGCCATGGCGCTTGTTCCTCCCACGCGGGTAGGTGTGCCTGCGGGTCTGACTAAACCCGTCAATATAAGGTTAGCACAGTGTGGGATACATGGCGGTCGGGAATCGCCGCCGAGTGATGCGCGAGGTCAGGCTTTGGTGATCGGGCGGGATGAGCTTGCCGAGAAGGCGCGACCGCGGGTGTCGTAGAGTTCGGTGCGGGATTCTTCACCGCGCAGGATGTGCAGTGCCTGGTCCACACGGCGTCGGCTGGTTTCCACCACACCGCCATTCACTTGATTCAGGCGATGGCAATGGGACATGACTTCCACCAGGCGATCCCAGACGGGGCGTAGCACGCCCTCTTCGTCCCAGTCGCGCAGCACACAGTCCATGCCGTGGGCATTGGTTTCATAGCCTTCCCGCTGCAGCAGTTCCGTTTGTTGACGCGTCAGCGCTTCCAGTGCCTGTACGCGGCTTTGTTTGTCAGCCACGGCCGCATTCAGTTCGTCCAGGTCACGAGACGCCAGGGCCGCGCCCTCGCGCTGCAAGGCCGATTCCAGGCTGGTGGCCTCACGCACGGACTGACTGAGTATCTGGTCCAGGTGCTCGGGGAAGGGGGTGTGGTTCATGGGATCAGAACAGGGTTTCCGACTTCATGAGCCCTTCTGCCACGGCCTGCGCATTCACCTGGTAGCTTCCATCCTGGATGGCCTGGCGCAGCTCAGCCACGCGCTGCTCATCCACCTGCGGCTGGGAAGCCGCAGTCTGCTCCAGGTCACTGAGGCGTTTTGCGGCCCCGGTGAGGGTGATCTTGTCGGCCGTGTTATCGGCCGGGCTCGGAGCTTGACCGCTCCCCTTGCCGCCACGGGCACTTTCGGACGTGCCGCGGCTGTCACCGGCACCCCGCGCCTGCGGCTGGCTTAGATTCTTGATTTCGATGGACATATCCATTCCTCGCACATACAGACATCGCCTCTCATGGTCCTTTTATCGGCTCATCCTGGGAATTCTTTAACCCGTATTATGTGTCGGGTGTCACATATTAACACCCACCACCCCGGCAGAAAGTACCCGGCCCTCGACGATGCGTTTGGATGACAGGTTGCGGACTCGCACCCGGTCTCCGTAGGAGCCGTCTGCCATGGCCTCACCGGCCATGCGTACAGAGACCACCGAATTTTCCGAGATCAGGGTGACGCGCTCACCCCGATGCACAAGGCGTTGCGGCTCCACCATGTGGGGTGTAAGCACCGTACCACCGCTCAGGGCGCGTCGTAGCACCATGTTCTGGGCGCCTTCCGGGTCCACCAGGTAGCCGCTGTGCAGGCTGTTGAGTTCCCGATGCTCCAGTCTTATATCATTGGAGGATAGTACAGTGCCGCGGGGCAGGGAACGGTCAAGAACCACGACCTCGCCACGCAGGTTGATCTGCATCGGTACATACAGGCTCCAGGGCGCGGGGCCGGGGCAGCGCACGCCCACGGTGGTGTTGCCCACCATGCGCCCCCCGGGCGGAAGTTGGGCTTCCAGAGGGGCGCCGCAGGCCCGCAGCCGGAGTCGCGGGTCAAGTCGTCCCGGGACTACGCGCACCTCAAGGGCGTCGCCATGATGCTGTCGTGCCTGCTCGGTGAGAAACTCCCGGGCTGCCTTGAGAATGTTGCCGTGCGGTTCAACCTCCGAGCTCAGGGCTGTGGGCGGCAGTGCCAGTGCGCACAGGGCCAGGCACGACAGGACTGACCCTCTCCACCCACGGCGTCCATGAACGGAGCGGGGGCCATGAGCCCGGGGTATGAGACAGATATGTATGAGTTGGTTCATAATCGTGATCCGCGCAATCGTTGCCGGGATTCCGGCGCCGGGGGCTATTGGTGTCAAGAGGATGCAATCCCGGTGCCAGATCAGGTATCAAGGATTGCCCCAGACCGCCGATAACCCGGTCGACTGGCCATGTTTATCCCCGGGTGTTCCGCAGGAGGGGCCCATGAGCGACTTGATGGATGGTGTCAATCGGCGTACCCAGATGGTGGGGCAGAACCGCCTTGAGTTGTTGCTGTTCTCCCTGGGTACGCGACAGATGTTTGCCATCAACGTCTTCAAGGTGCGTGAGGTGATCGCCTGCCCACCCCTCAATCGCATGCCCAGCGCCCATTCGGTGGTGCGCGGCGTGGCCACCCTGCGAGGGCAGACCGTCTCGGTGGTGGACCTGGCCAACGCCATCGGCATGGCAGCGCCGGAACACGAGCAGAAGGCCTTTGTCATCCTCACCGAGTTCAACCGCTCGGTACAGGGCCTGCTGGTGGCCTCGGTGGATCGCATCATCAATCTCAACTGGGATCAGATCCGGCCGCCGCCGCGGGGCACGCACAAGGACAGCTTTTTGACGGCTGTCACCCAGGTGGAAGACCGCCTGGTGGAAATCATCGACGTGGAAAAGGTCCTGGAGATGGTCACTGGTCCTTCCAGGGATGTGGACGAAGCCCTGTCCCGTAACATCCGCGAGGGTGGGCGGGTGCGCCGTGCCCTGGTGGCCGACGATTCTTCGGTAGCCCGCAAGCAGATCGTGCGCGCCCTTACCCAGATCGGTGTCGAGGCCATTGTGGCCAATGACGGTCAGCAGGCCCTCAACAAGCTCAAGGACATGGCACGGGAGGGCCCCATCGATGAGCAGATCGGCATGGTGATCTCGGATATCGAGATGCCCGTCATGGACGGGTACACCTTATCTTCGGAGATCCGTCAGCTGCCGGAGTTGTCGGGACTGTACGTCCTGTTACATTCCTCCCTGAGTGGTACCTTCAACGAGGCCATGGTGCGTCAGGCGGGGGCCAATCGATTTCTGCCCAAGTTCAGCCCGGACGAACTGGCCGAGGCGGTGCTCAGCCACCTGCAGCCCGAAGAGGTCGGTCAATAACGGGGGGGGGGGCAGGGCAGGGGAATGCCACAGGCGGCAACCCGTTGCCGCCTGTGGGCTTGTTTTGCGGGTATAATGCGCGTTCCGGTTCATGGCCGGAGGCAGGCAAAATCCATTAACCGGGAAGCACCAGAATCTTGTCATCAGGCCCGATCGAACCCCAGGATTACGAGGACTTCAAGATCTTTCTTGAGCGGTCCTGCGGACTTGTACTGGGAGACAACAAGCATTATCTGGTAACCAGCCGGTTGTCCCGGTTGATGAAGGAGTTCTCGGTCTCCTCGGTCAGTGAATTGCTCAAGCTCCTCAAGCGCGGGGGCCGCTCAGGCTTGCGCGAGCGGGTGATCGAGGCCATGACGACCAACGAAACCTACTGGTTTCGTGATGTCTTCCCCTTCGAGATCCTGAAGAATCAGATCTACCCGGAACTGGCCAAGAAATCCCCGGGCTCCACGGTGCGCATCTGGTGCGCCGCCTGTTCCTCCGGCCAGGAGCCCTATTCCATCAGCATGGCCACCAGCGAGTACCTGCAGTCGCGGCCCGGTAGTCTCCGGGACGTGCAGATCCTGGGTACGGACATCTCCGGTGCTGTGCTGCGCGAGGCCAAGGAGGCCAGCTACGACTCCCTGGCCGTGGCCCGGGGGCTGTCGCTTGATCGTCGTAATCGGTTCTTCATTCAAAAAGGCGATCGCTGGGAAGTGAAGCCGGACATCAAGGCCCGCGTCAGCTACCGGGAGTTCAATCTCCTGGACAACTACAGCACCATGGGTCGGTTTGATATCGTCTTCTGTCGTAACGTGCTGATCTACTTCTCTCTGGAGTCCAAGCGGACCATCCTCAAGCGCATCTCCCAGATCCTCAATCCGGGTGGCTACCTGTTTCTGGGGGCCTCGGAGTCCATGGCCAATTATTCCGATGCCTTCGAGATGGTGCGTTGCAACCCCGGTGTGGTGTATCGCCTGAAGAAGTGATCTCCCCGTAGCGTCAAACTTTCGACTCTGCTTGCTTCGCAACGGCTCCCAACGGCGGGTTGTTGCCGGATTGCCCTCTCTTTCTGGTTTTTCCCTCCCTCCAAGTATCTGAAGCGAATCCAAATTCGCGTATGGCACGCGGATTGCATTTCGACTGACAAGAGATTTTCTTGAGGTCGAAGATCATGCCGCTCTCATTTGATAACGCCCTGGGTATTCACGATGCAGCGCTACAGGTGCGTTCAAGGCGCATGGAGCTGCTTGCATCCAATATCGCCAATGCCGACACCCCCAACTACAAGGCCCGCGATCTGGACTTCCGCCAGGTGCTCAAGCAACAGCACCAACCGGATCAGTTGTCCATGCGTCGCACCCACGCGGCTCACCTGGATGCAACGGGCGGTGCGGGCGGCATGGGCGAGGCCATGTACCGGGTGCCCAACCAACCCTCCCTGGATGGCAATACGGTGGATCCGCAGCTGGAGCAGGCAGCCTTTGCCGAGAACGCTGTTCAATACCAGGCGAGCCTGGATTTTCTGGGTGACAAGTTTACGGGTCTGCGCAACGCCTTCCGGGGCGGCGAGTAGGCCGGGGGAATTGAATCATGAGCAACATGTTCAAGGTCTTTGATGTATCCGGCTCGGCGCTAAGCGCCCAGTCCGTGAGGCTCAACACCATTGCCAGCAACATGGCCAATGCCCAGGTGGCCAGCACCACCGAGGAAGGGGCCTACCGCTCCAAGCAGCCGGTGTTCCAGACGGTGATGGATCAACTCAATCCAGGCAACAACTCCACCATGCCCGTTCGCGTGATGGACATCGTCGAGAGCGATGCGCCTGCGCGGGTGAAGTATGAACCCCATCATCCTCAGGCCAACGAGGATGGGTATGTATTCATGCCCAACGTGAACATGGTGGATGAGATGGCCAACATGATCTCGGCTTCGCGCAGTTACGAGAACAATGTGGAAGTGATGAACACCACCAAGCAGTTGCTATTGCGCACGCTGCAGTTGGGGCAGGGCTGAGGAGGTATGAGCCATGAGCGTTGATTTGAACATGCTGGAGGGCCTGGGGCTGGCGTCGACAAACTCCAGTAAGGCGAACACGGGCAAGCGTGACGAGTTGGGGCAGGAGGAGTTCTTCAAGCTCATGATCACCCAGCTGCAGAATCAGGACCCCTTCGAACCCATGGAGAACGGTGACTTTCTGGGGCAGATCGCCCAGTTCGGCACGGTGAACGGCATCGGTGAGTTGCAGAAGTCTTTCGAGAGCATCGCCAAGTCGGTTCAGTCGTCCCAGACCCTGCAGGCGGCGAGTCTGGTGGATCGGGAGGTGCTGGTGCCGGTGGATATGGCAGCAATGGGTCACGAGGGGGGCGTGCGTGGCGCGCTGGACCTCAAGTCCTCTGCCGAGAATGTGACCGTGGGAATCTATGATGCGGCCGGGGCGCTGGTCAGGCGCATACCCATGGGGGCTCAGGCCTCGGGCATGCAGTCATTCCATTGGGATGGCATGACGGACCAGGGAGAGCGGGCACCGCCGGGTGTGTATGAATTTCGTGCCAATGCGGTGCGGGATGGCAGCAGTGAGCAGCCTGAATTGCTGTTGAACGCACGTGTGGAGAGTGTGCGCACGGATCAGAGAAACGGCGGCATCAAACTGCAGATTGAAGGTTTCGGGGAGATGGATTTCTCCCAGGTACGACGCATTGGCTAGGGCCTGCGGCCAGTGAAGCACAAACAACTTGAGGGTTAGATCATGCCGTCTTTCAACATAGGACTCACCGGAATCAACGCGGCCTCCAAAGATCTGGAGGTGACCGGGCACAATATTTCCAACTCATCCACCGCCGGCTTCAAAGGCTCCCGGGCGGAGTTTGCCGACGTGTTTGCCTTGTCATACACCGGGGTGTCGCGTCTGGCCACCGGCAGCGGTGTGAATCTGGCGGCTGTCTCTCAGCAGTTCAATCAGGGAGATCTTGAGTTTACCGACAACAATCTGGACCTTGCCCTGAATGGTCGCGGTTTTTTCGTGGTCGAGCGTGACGACGTCCGTGAGTACACCCGCGCAGGGCAGTTTCTGGTCGATAAGGATGGCTTTATTGTCAATTCCGCCGGGCAGAATTTGATGGGATATCCCCCCGGGGTACGAAGTGGCGAGTTGAATGAAATTCGTGTGACCACAGGAGAAGCAGAGCCGCGCGCTACCTCCGAGATTGAGGCTTTGATGAATCTTAGTGCGGCTGCACCTACCATCCCACCTGACCCTGACAACGATCCATCCGTTGACATTGAACCCAGCGAACCAGACACGTACAACGAGTCCACCTCCCTGACTGTTTATGATTCCCGGGGGGGAGAGCATACGGTGTCTTTGTTTTTTCAGCGCACTGGTGATAGCGAGTGGGCTGTCCGCGCCTTCAAGGGCGACCAGCCCATAGATGGTATAGATGGTGATGGTGCAACGGCGGGTGAGCTTGTTTTTACTCCGGAAGGAACATTGGATTTAGATGCGAGTACTCCCCTCGAAATAAGTTTTGATCCGGAGAATGGGGCAGCAGAACCGCTGAACATCAATGTTGATTTCACCGAAACCACCCTCTATGGCGATCGCTTCGGCGTCAGTCGTCTGAATCAAGACGGGTTTGCTCCTGGGCAGCTCATTGATGTGGATGTGGACTCCGATGGCACCGTCTTCGCGAGATTCACCAACGGTGTCAACCGCTCGTTGGGCCAAGTGGCCATCGCCAATTTCGATAACCCGCAGGGCTTGCAGCCGGTGGGCGGTACCAATTGGGTGGAAACCTCTTCATCCGGTCAAGCCTTGATGGGCGGCGCTGGCGAGACAGGTTTCGGCCTGATTCAAGGCGGTGCCTTCGAAAACTCCAACGTCAATATCGCCGAACAACTGGTCAACCTGATCACCGCCCAGCGGAATTTCCAGGCGAATGCCCAGGTGATCAGCACCGCCGACACCATCACCCAGACCATCATCAACCTCCGGTAAACGGAAAGGGTAAGGCCTCATCATGGACCGCATGCTCTACATCGCCATGACCGGTGCCCGGGAGGCGGCGCATTCCCAGGAGGTGAACAGCCACAACCTGGCCAATGCCAGCACCACCGGTTTCAAGAAGAACCTGGAGGCGTTCATCAATCACCCCATGCGCGGCCCGGTGTACGACAGCCGGGATTACGTCCAGCTGGAATCCATGCGCGCCGATTTTGCCCACGGGCCGCAGATCTCCACCGGTCGCGACCTGGACGTGGCTGTGCAGGGCGACGGCTGGATCGCGGTGCAGGGGGTGGATGGCAATGAGGCCTTTACCCGGGCCGGTAATCTGCAGGTGGATGCCGTGGGCCTGTTGACCACCGCAGATGGGCGACCGGTCCTGGGGGATGACGGGCCCATCGCCATTCCACCATCCGAGACCATCCTGATCGGCGGCGACGGCACCATCAGTGTGCGTCCGCTGGGACAGGAACCCAATGTCCTGGCCGAAGTGGGCCGCGTGAAGCTGGTGAACCCGAATGGTCAGGATCTGGAGCGCGGGGAGGATGGCCTGTTCCGTCGCGCCGACGGTGCCATTGAGCCGGCGGATGCCCAGGTGAGGCTGCAGTCCGGGATGCTGGAAGGCAGCAATGTGAACACGGTGGAAGCCATGGTCAACATGATCGAGTTGTCTCGTAACTTCGAGACACAGGTGAAACTCATGAAGACCGCCGAAGAACTGGATCGTAGCAGTGCACAACTGCTGCGCATCTCCTAAGGCCCAGCCAGGAGACTCTCGTCATGAATCAAGCACTCTGGATTTCAAAGACTGGCCTGGATGCTCAGCAGACCCGCATGAATGTGGTGTCCAACAACCTGGCCAACGTGAATACCACGGCCTTCAAGAAGGGGCGTGCCTCGTTCGAGGATCTGATCTATCAGACCATCCGCCAACCCGGTGCCCAGGAGGCCCAGAACAACCAGTTGCCCACGGGACTGATGACAGGGGTGGGGGTGCGCACCGTGGCCACCGACAAGATCTTCACCCAGGGCAACCACACCCAGACGGACAACGCTCTGGATGTTTCCATCCAGGGGCGGGGATTCTTCGAGATCCTCACCCCGGAGGGCAACGTGGCCTACACCCGGGATGGCAGCTTTCAGCTGAATGCCGACGGTCAGATGGTGATGTCCAATGGTTATGAGTTGCAGCCGGGCATTTTCATCCCCGAAGGCACCAAGAGCATCCATATCAGTCAGGACGGCATCGTCAGCGCCACCCTGGCCGGTGAGGAAGCAGCCCCGGTGGAAGTAGGCAACATCCAGTTGGCGGATTTCGTGAATCCCGCCGGCCTGGAGCCGGTGGGGCAGAACCTGTTCGTGGAGACCGCTGCCAGTGGTGCACCCCAGCAGGGCAACCCCGGCCAGGACGGCCTGGGTCGGCTCATGCAGGGCTCCCTGGAGAGTTCCAACGTCAATATTGCCGAGGAACTGGTGAACATGATCGAGACCCAGCGGGCCTACGAGATCAATTCCAAGTCCATCTCCACCTCCGACCAGATGATGCAGTTCCTCAACCAGAATCTGTAACCAGGTCGATGTATCGCGGTAATCAAGGGGCAAGGCCATGAACAGTCAGGTATCCACGAAAGAATATGGCATTAGAGGTGGGCCCGGTCTTCAGCGACTGGGGCTGGTCATGGTTCTGTTGTCCTTGTTGATGAGCGGTTGCGCCACCATGACGCCGGTGGAACGCGGTGATGACGCGCAATTTACCGCCATTACACCGCCCCAGCCGCTGCCACCGGAACAGAATAACGGCGCCATCTTCCAGCCCGCCTCCAACCAGGGCCTGTTTGCCGACTACAAGGCCCGCCAGGTGGGGGATGTGCTCACGGTGGTGCTGGCAGAGCGGACTCAGGCTCGCAAGTCCGCGAGTACCTCCACCAGCAAGGACTCCAACGTGAACATGAATAACCCCACGGTGCTGGGTCGCCCGGTCACCCGCGGTGGTGTGCCGATCCTGGATGCCTCCGTGAGCGGTTCCCGAAGCTTTGAGGGGGAGGGCGATTCGGCCCAGAGCAACCAGTTGGATGGCTCCATCACGGTGATGGTCTCCGAGGTCCTGCCCAACGGCAATCTGGTGGTGCAGGGGGAAAAGTGGCTGCAGATCAACCAGGGCCAGGAATACATCCGCCTGCGGGGCATAGTGCGGCCGGTGGATATCCGCGCCGACAACACGGTGAACTCCAACCAGATCGCCGATGCCCAGGTGGCCTATGGCGGCAGGGGCACGCTGGCGGACAGCAACAATCCCGGTTGGTTGACGCGATTCTTCAACAGCCCCGTGTGGCCCTTCTAGGGGAGATCCGATCATGAAACCCATACGCACATTGCTGATCGTCTGGGCCCTGGCGTTGATGTCCCTGGGCCTGATCCTGCCGGCCTCTGTGGACGCCGCTGATCGGGTCAAGGACCTGGCTTCGGTGGATGGGGTGCGCAGCAACCAGCTCATCGGCTACGGCCTGGTGGTGGGTCTGGATGGTTCGGGTGACCAGACCACCCAGGCCCCCTTCACGGTGCAAAGCCTCAAGAACATGCTGGGTCAGTTGGGTGTGACCATCCCGCCCAATGTGAATCCACAGCTGCGCAACGTGGCCGCTGTCATGGTGCATGCGGACCTGCCTCCTTTTGCCAAGCCTGGTCAGACGATTGATGTGACCGTTTCTTCCATCGGCAATGCCGGCAGTCTGCGCGGTGGCAGTCTGCTCATGACACCCATGAAGGGCGCTGATGGTCGCACCTACGCCATCGCCCAGGGAAACCTGGCCGTGGGTGGGCTGGGTGTGGAAGGGGCCGACGGCTCCCGGGTGACCGTGAATGTGCCCAGTGTGGGCCGCATTCCCAATGGGGCCACGGTGGAGCGGGAGGTGCCATCCGGTTTTGCCCGGGGCAATCACGTCACGCTCAATCTGCATCGGCACGACTTCACCACTGCCAACCGGCTCAGCGATGTCATCAACGACACCATGGGTCCGGGCACGGCCCATCCGGTGGACGGCTCCTCGGTGCGGGTGAGTGCCCCTCAGGATCCAGGCCAGCGGGTCACCTTCATCTCCATGCTGGAGAACCTGCGGGTACAGCCCGGAGAGCCGCCAGCCAAGGTGATCGTCAACTCGCGTACCGGCACGGTGGTGATCGGCAGCAATGTGCGCGTGAGCCCGGCTGCCGTGTCTCACGGCAACCTCATCGTGACCATCACGGAACGACCGCAGGTGACGCAACCTGCGCCGTTGGCTGCCGGCGAGACCGTGGTCACCCCGCAGACCGACATTGAGGTGATTCAGGAGGATGCCCGCATGTTCCTGTTCGACCCCGGCGTGACCCTGGATGAGATCGTGCGCGCGGTCAACGAGGTGGGGGCTGCCCCGGGAGATCTGGTGTCCATTCTGGAAGCCCTGCGTGAATCCGGTGCCCTGCGGGCCCAGTTGGTCATCATCTGATCCGGGACGGGGAGCGCTGCCATGAACGCCTACATTGCCGATAGCTTCAACTACACCGACATCGCAGGTCTGAGTGAGTTGCGGGGGCGTGTGCAGAGTCAGTCGCCCGAGGCGGCCGATGAGGTGGCGCGGCAGTTCGAGGCCCTGTTCATTCAGATGATGATCAAGAGCATGCGCGCCGCCGCGCCGGCGGAAGGCCTGCTCAGCAGTGATCAGACCCGCATGTTCGAGGGCATGTTTGATCAGCAGGTGGCTCTGGATATGGCCCGGGGGGAGGGCATCGGTCTGCGTGAGCAGGTGGCGCGTCAGTTGGCAGGCCCCGAGGCACGTCGCGACGACGACCGGGAATTGCAAATGCCCACGCATCGGGTGCCCGCCCTGCGCGCCGCCATCGAGGCGGCCATGGCGGCACCGGCTGCATCCATGGGTCGTCACGATACCCCGGAGGCTGACGGTATGAAACCAGGTCAGGGCACGAGTAAGGCAGGGCCGGCCGGCGGCGATGGTTCCTGGTCGCCCCGGTCCCCGCAGGAGTTCATCCGTGACGTCTGGCCCCATGCACAGCAGGCCGCCGCCGAACTGGGTGTGGCCCCCGAGGTGCTGGTGGCCCAGTCCGCCCTGGAAACAGGCTGGGGGCAGCATGTGATCCAGCATGGGGACGGGCGCAGCAGCCACAACCTGTTCGGCATCAAGGCCGATGGTCGCTGGCAGGGGGATCGGGTGACGGTGCAGACCCTGGAATACGTGCAGGACATCCCGGAGATGCAGCGGGCCCAGTTCCGCTCTTATGGCAGCGTGGCAGAGAGCTTTGAAGACTATGTGGATTTCCTGCGCAGTAACCCCCGCTACCGGCATGCGCTGGAGGCTGCGGGTGATCCGGAACAGTATGTGCGCGGCTTGCAGGATGCAGGTTACGCCACCGACCCCGACTACGCAGACAAGATTCTGAACATCATGCGGCGCGGCACGCTCAGCGACACCCTGGCCGGATTCAAGTCTGGCGGCGAGCGGCCGCTATCCTGAAGGAGGTAACGATCATGTTCATGCACCCCATTCACTTCACACTGCGGATTGCCGCCAGGAGGGCATCATGAGTGCGGGACTCTTTGGTATCGCCACCTCCGGGCTCAATGCGGCGCAGCGTGCGCTGGACACCACCGGCCACAACATCGCCAACGTCAATACCGAGGGCTACAGTCGCCAGCGGACGGAGCAGGGCACGCGCCCGGCTCAGTTTTCCGGGGCGGGCTATGTGGGCCGGGGGGTGGATGTCAACACAGTCAGGCGGATGTACGACGAGTTCGTGCAGACTCAGCTGCGCAACAACACGACCAGCAGCGAGTATTACAATACGCAGCGAGATTTCATCAGCCGGGTGGATAACCTCCTGGCTGATCCGGCCGCGGGCTTGTCCCCTGGCTTGCAGCAATTCTTCTCGGCCACCCAGGAGCTGGCCAATGATCCCACCTCCAGTGCCAATCGCACCGTGTTGATCTCGGAGGCGGAGTCACTGGTGGACCGTTTCAAGTTCCTGGATCAGCGGCTCAAGGATCAGCAGACCATCGTGGATGGCCAGATCGGCTCGGGGGTGGACGAGGTCAATGGCTATGCCGATTCCATTGCCAAGCTGAATCAGCAGATCGTGGCCGCCCAGGGTCGCGGCCAGCCGCCCAATGACCTGCTGGACAAGCGGGACCAGATGGTGCTGGAAATGTCCAGGTTCGTGGATGTGAGAACCACGATTCAGGACGATGGCTCCATGAACGTCTTCATTGGTCGTGGACAGGGTGTGGTGCTGGGTAACAAGGCCACGCCGTTGTCTGCCAGCCGCCCGACGCCGGGGGCGCCCCTGGAGGTGAATTTTGGTGCACAAGGGGGCAACAAGACCAATGTGACCAACCTGATCTCGGGCGGCAAGCTGGGCGGCCTTCTGGAGCTGCGCAGCTCGGTGCTGGACGAGGCTCAGAATGAATTGGGCAGGGTCGCCGTTGCCGTTGCCGTGGGCTTCAATAATCAGCATACCCAGGGTTTGGATGCCGAGGGGAAGCTGGGCCAGGACTTTTTCAAAGTGCCCGAGCCTGAGGTGCTGTCAGGAAGAGGCGTTGAAGTTTCCAAGCCGGATGTGAGCTTTGATCCTGCCGGGCTGTCGGAGCTGAAATCCAGTGACTATCGGTTGCAATTTCAAAGCGGTCAATGGAATCTGACCCGTCTGTCGGATGGTCAGAAGTTAGGTAGTTATGGAGTTAATGAAGAAGTCAAGGTGGAAGGGCTTGTTATAGCAATGCCTGGTGGTCCGCCTGATGCTAAGGAGGGCGACAACTTTCTGATCCGTCCCACCCGCTCCGCTGCACAGGGGATCGAAGTGGCTGTGCGCGAACCTCAGCGGCTTGCGGCGGCCCAGGCTTTTTCTAATGATCTGGCTGAGGATCAGGAACTGCTCCATTTTTCGCCGGGTACGACATATCAGCCGGGGGACGACCTGACCTTCACCGGATTTTCTGAAGATCCAGACGGTTCTGACCTGTGGAGAGCCACGACGACAGATGGTGCAGAGATTGTCGTCAGGTCTACGGATGACCCTGGTGACGTAGTGCTGACGGGCAACGATGCATTTGGGCTGGGCGATAACCGTAATGCCCTTGCCTTGGCGCAGGTGCAGGGAACCCAGTACCTGGATGATGGTCGCAGCTCCATCGAGGATGCCTACAACGGCCTCATCGGCAAGGTGGGCACCCAGACCCGTCAGACTCAGGTGGCTGCCGAATCCCAGGCGCGGCTGCTGGCGGATGCCAAGGCCCAGCGGGAGAGTCTCTCCGGGGTGAATCTCGATGAGGAGGCAGCCAACCTGCTGCGGTTTCAGCAGGCCTACCAGGCATCGGCGCAGGTCATTGCCGTGACCAGCACCCTGTTTGACACCCTCATCGGTGTAGCGAGGCGTTAAGTCATGAGGATATCCACCAGCCAGATTTTCCAGAACGGCATCGACGTGATTCAGCGCCAGCAGGCCGAGATCTCTCGCACCCAGAACCAGCTGGGCACCGGGCGCCGCATCCTATCGCCATCGGACGACCCCAGTGGCAGTGTTCAGGCCCTGCAGTTCGAGAGCCGTATCGATCAGACCAAACAGTTCCAGCGCAACGGCGGCCTGGCCGAGCAGCGCCTGCGCCTCACCGAGGTCACCCTGGCCTCCGTGGGCGATGGCCTGCAGCGCATCCGCGAACTCTCCGTGAAAGCCAATAACGCCACGGAAACCGACGAAACCCGGCGCTACATCGCCGGTGAAATGCAGCAGGTGCTCAACTCCCTGGTCGATCTGGGTAACACCCGTGATGCCAACGGAGAGTACCTGTTCGCAGGTTACAAGTCCCAGACCCAGCCTTTTGTCATGAAGGATGGTGAGGTGGAGTATCAGGGGGATGATAAGGCCCGGCAGGTGGACATCAGCCCCGTGCGCAAGATGGCGGTGGGGGATCCGGGCAATCAGGTGTTTGGGGATGCGGGTGTACCGGGAGCATTGAAGGACGGGAATGGAACGTTCACCACCTTTCCTGACAATGATCCCGAGGAAAATGAAGGTTCTGGCGTGATTAGCGCGGGCAGCGTGGTGGATCGTAAGGCATGGCAGGAAGCGGTGGATGCTGTGTCGGGTGAATTGAGCTACAGCGTCACATTTGCTGACGATGGCGAGACCTTCACGGTAAAGGCTTTTGATAGCAATGACCCAGGCACGGCGCTGGCAGGAGACCCATTCGACACCCTGCCCACCAACGAGCCGTTCAAGAGTGGCGAGGCCATAGCCTTCAATGGCATCAGCTTCGACATCAAGGGCACTCCCAATGTGGATGATGAGTTCACCATCCGTCCCTCGAAGCCGCAAAGCCTCTTTGCCGGCGTCCAGAACATCATCGACGCCCTGCAGTCCCCAGTGGGCACCAGCACCGCCCCGGTGAACAACGCCATCAACCGTGGCCTGTCCGAACTGGACAACGCCCTGGGCCATGTCCTGGACACCCGTGCCACCGTGGGTGCGCGTCTCAATGCCCTGGAGAACCAGGATAACCTCAACCGGGATCAGATCCTGCAGCTGGAGACCACCATCTCCGAGATCCGCGACCTGGACTATGCCGAGGCCATCAGCCGCTTCAACCTGCAGCAGGTGGGTTTGCAGGCGGCGCAGCAGTCGTACACCCAGGTGGCGCGCCTGACCCTGTTCGATTACATCCGCTGATCGCAGGAGCGACAAGCGCTTTTCGGCCCTCACCCCAACCCCTCTCCCGCCAGCGGGAGAGGGGCTCAGGTTTCTTCTTCCCGGAAGGGCGCGGCGGGCACCATCCCGTCCAGCATGTTAAAATCCGCGGTTTTCCCAAACACCCGTCGGAAGGCCGCTCCATGCTGGAACTCAACCCGCTATTTACCCACATCAAGGATCTGCAAGGGCGTGTGGATGCCCTGAGGGGGTATCTTTGACTTCGATACCAAGCGCGAACGCCTGGAGGAAGTGAACCGGGAACTGGAAGACCCCAACATCTGGAACGACCCCGACAAGGCCCAGGCCCTGGGTAAGGAGCGTTCCCACCTGGAAGGCATCGTCCACAATCTGGAGCGCATCGGCGGTGGCCTGGATGATGCCCAGGAATTGCTGGAGATGGCCCAGGCCGAGGGCGACGAGGACACCGTTGCGTCCGTCCAGTCGGATCTGGATCAATACGAGTCCACCGTTGCCGGCCTGGAATTCCAGCGCATGTTCTCCGGCGAGATGGACGACTCCGCCGCCTTCCTGGAGATCCAGGCCGGCTCCGGCGGCACCGAGGCCCAGGACTGGGCGGAGATGCTGCTGCGCATGTACCTGCGCTGGGGCGAGCGCCACGGCTTCAAGACCGAACTCATGGAGGCCTCCGCCGGTGAAGTGGCCGGCATCAAGAGTGCCACGGTGCGTTTCGAGGGCCCCTATGCTTTCGGCTGGCTGCGCACCGAGACCGGTGTGCACCGGCTGGTGCGCAAGTCCCCCTTCGACTCGGGCAACCGCCGCCACACCTCCTTCACCTCCGTGTTCGTATCCCCCGAGGTGAGCGATGACATCGACATCGAGATCAACCCGGCGGATCTGCGCATCGACGTCTACCGGGCCAGTGGCGCCGGGGGTCAGCACGTGAACCGCACCGAATCCGCCGTGCGTATCACCCACTTGCCCACCGGTGTGGTCACCGCCTGTCAGAACGGTCGTTCCCAGCACAAGAACAAGGACTTTGCCATGAGCCAGCTACGCGCCAAGCTCTATGAGCTGGAGCTGCAGAAGCGCAATGCGGAAAAGCAGGCCATGGAAGACAGCAAGGCAGACATCGGCTGGGGCAGCCAGATCCGCTCCTATGTGCTGGACCAATCCCGTATCAAGGACCTGCGCACCGGCGTTGAGGTGGGCAACACCCAGGCGGTGCTGGATGGGGATCTGGACCAGTTCATCGAGGCCAGCCTCAAGAGCGGCCTTTGATGCCGCTCGCCCCCTATTCCGCGGAGCAGTGTTGCCGCGTCATCCCGTTACATAGCAATCCATTGGCAGACTGATGAACGACCACACCCAGGACGAGAACAAGCTCATTGCCCAGCGCAGGGAGAAGCTGGGCAAGCTGCGCGAAGACAACGGCGCAGCCTTCCCCAATGACTTTCGCCGCAACGTGATGGCCGGCGAGCTGCATGCCGAGTATGGCGAGCGGGAGCCGGAATGGTTCGAGAGCAATCCCATCCGTGTGGCCGTGGCCGGTCGCATGATGGCCAAGCGGGTGATGGGCAAGGCGAGCTTTACCCAATTGCTGGACATGTCCGGGCGCATTCAGTTGTTCGTGCAGCGAGATGAACTGCCCGAAGGGCGTTATCAGGAGTTCAAGGCCTGGGACGTGGGTGACATCCTGGGCGCCGAGGGCACGCTGTTCAAGACCAAGACCGGCGAGCTTTCCGTGAAGGTGGACAGCCTGCGCTTGCTCACCAAGTCCCTGCGGCCGCTGCCGGAGAAGTTTCATGGCCTGTCGGATATGGAAACCCGCTATCGCCAGCGCTATGTGGATCTGATCATGAACGAGCCGGTGCGGGAGATCTTCCGCACCCGCACGCGCATCATCCAGAGCATCCGCAATTACCTCAATGCGCGGGACTTCCTGGAAGTGGAAACCCCCATGATGCAGTCCATCCCCGGCGGGGCCACGGCGCGGCCGTTTGCCACCCACCACAATGCCCTGGACATGCAGCTGTTCCTGCGCATTGCCCCGGAGCTGTATCTCAAGCGTCTGGTGGTGGGCGGTTTCGAGAAGGTGTATGAAATCAACCGCAATTTCCGCAACGAGGGCCTGTCCACCCGGCACAATCCCGAGTTCACCATGCTGGAGTTCTATGAGGCCTACGTGACTTATCACGAGCTCATGGACCTCACCGAGGACCTGCTGCGCACCCTCACCCAGGAGGTGCTGGGCACCACCACGGTGAACTACCAGGGCGAGACCTACGACTTCGGCCAGCCCTTCGAGCGCCTCACCGTCAAGGAGGCCATCCTCAAGTACAACCCGGATCTGACCGCCGCGGATCTGGAAGACGAGCAGAGGGCCCGCGCCGTGGCCGAGCGGCTGGGCATTCCCCTCAAGGATGGCTACGGTCTGGGCAAGGTGTGGATCGAGATCTTCGAAAAGACGGCGGAATCGCGTCTGCAGAATCCCACTTTCATCACCGCTTATCCCACGGAAGTCTCGCCCCTGGCCCGGCGCAATGACGACGATCCCTTCGTGACGGATCGTTTCGAGTTTTTCGTGGGCGGGCGGGAGATCGCCAATGGCTTTTCCGAGCTCAACGATTACGAGGATCAGGCGGAGCGCTTCCGCCAGCAGGTGCAGGAAAAGGAGGCCGGCGACGACGAGGCCATGCATTTCGATGCCGACTATCTGCGCGCCCTGGAGCATGGCATGCCGCCCACGGCGGGCGAGGGCATCGGCATCGATCGACTGGTGATGCTGTTCACCGACTCCCCCTCCATCCGGGATGTGCTGCTCTTCCCCCACATGCGACCCGAGGCAGGCTAAGCTCCACCCATGACCCCGAACATGCCCGTGGCCCGCCGTATGGCGGACATCCAGCCCTTTCACGTGATGGACCTGCTGGCCCGGGCCAGGCGTCTGGAGGCCCAGGGGCGGGACATCATCCACCTGGAGATCGGTGAGCCGGATTTTCCCACCCCGGCGCCCATCGTCGAGGCGGGTCGTCAGGCCCTGGCCGATGGTCACACGCATTACACCCCGGCCACGGGCTTGCCCGCCCTGCGCGAGGCCATTGCCCGTTTCTATCAGGATGAATACGGGGCCCATGTGCCCCCGGAGCGTATCGTGATCACGCCGGGAGCCTCTGGGGCACTGCTACTGGTGATGGGCGTGCTGGTGGACCCGGGCGCCCAGGTGATCATGGCCGATCCCGGCTATCCCTGTAACCGGCATTTTGTGCGCGCCGTGGAGGGGGAGCCAGTGGGGGTCTCCGTGGGGCCGGATACGGCCTATCAACTCACACCGGATCATCTGGCCGATACCTGGACGGAGCGTACCGCCGCCGCCATGGTGGCCACCCCCTCCAACCCTACCGGCACCCTCACCGACACCCACAGCCTCAAGTCCATGATCGACTTTGCCCGTTCCCAGGGCGGCAACCTGATCGTGGATGAGATCTATCAGGGGCTGGTCTACGGGGAGCGGCCCATGACGGCCGCGGGTCTGTCGAATCAGGTGTTCGTGATCAACAGCTTTTCCAAGTTTTTCGGCATGACCGGCTGGCGTCTGGGCTGGGTAGTGGCGCCGGAACCCTATGTGCGTGAACTGGACAAGCTGGCACAGAACCTGTTCCTGGCCGCGTCCACCCCGGCCCAGCACGCGGCTCTGGCAGCCTTCACGCCGGCCTGCCGGGAGATCCTGGAGGCACGCCGCGAGGCCTTCCGTCAGCGCCGGGACGTGCTGCTGCCGGGCCTGCGCGCCCTGGGTCTGCGGGTGCCGGTGACGCCCGAAGGCGCCTTCTACATCTACGGCAACAGCACGGCCTGGGGCGAGGACAGCTTTGTGCTGGCCGAGCGTCTGCTGGAGGAAGCGGGCGTAGCGGTCACGCCGGGCATCGACTTTGGCCGCCACGGGGCCAGTCAGCATCTGCGATTTGCCTACACCCGTGATATCCCGGTGCTGGAGGCGGCGCTGGAGCGTCTGCGGCAATGGCTCGACTGAGACCCCTGCCGATGCCTTGGCCCCCGCGTTCGGCCTGAGTACACTGGCCACCATGCGTACATTGATGATGGTGGTGTTGATCGGGTTGGGGGCCTACGGGGCCTTCGTGGGCATGCTGTATTTCACTCAGGGGCAGATGGTCTACATCCCCCTGTCGGCCCACGCCGGCTCACCCTCGGACGCGGGGCTGCCCTACGAGGAAGTCTGGCTGGACACCGAGGACGGTGAGCGCCTGCATGCCTGGTTCATCCCGGCCCGGGAGGGCGCCGGGGATCGGAATGAGGCGGGGGCTGATGAATGCCGGGCACCCGTGCTGCTGTTCCTGCATGGCAACGCCGGCAACATCAGCCATCGCCTGGAATCCCTGCAGATCTTCCACCGGCTGGGGCTCTCGGTGCTGATCCTGGACTACCGGGGCTATGGCAAGAGTTCCGGTTCCCCCACGGAGGAGGGCACCTATCTGGATGCCCTGGCCGGCTGGCAACACCTGCTGGAGGAGCGCGACTACGCCGCCGATGAAGTGGTGGTGTTCGGACGCTCCCTGGGCGCGGCGGTGGCCGCCCACACGGCCGCCCGGGTGCAGCCGGGGGCGCTGATCCTGGAGTCCGCCTTCACCAGCGCCCCGGATCTGGGCGCCGATCTCTACCCCTGGGTGCCGGTGCGCACCCTGCTGCGCTTCGAGTATGACACCCGCCGTGCCCTGGAGCAGGTGGGGTCCCCGGTGTTGCTGGCCCACAGCCGCGACGACGAGATCGTGCCCCATGGCCATCTGGAGCGTTTGAAGCAGGCAGCGGGGAGTGCGCGGGCCTTGTCGGTGCTGGAGATGCGCGGCGGGCACAACGATGGCTTCATGCGCACTGGTGAGGATTACGTCAGGGGCCTGGAAGACTTCCTGGAAGCCTCGTTCGACTGCCCCTGACAAGGTCTCCGTTTCCCTCTCGTGCAAGCCCCTCTCCCCTGCGGGGAGAGAGGCCCTTTTTTACCCGACGCTTTCCGGCACGCGCGGGGCGGCCTGGCGGATCTCCTCGCTGGCCTGGTCCTCATAGGTCCTGAAGTTGTTGTGGAACAGCATGGCCAGTTTCGCGGCCGTGTCCTGATAGGCCTGCTTGTCTTCCCAGGTGTTGGAGGGGATCAGCACCTCGTCGGGCACGTTGGGGCAGGTGGTCGGGATCTGCACGCCGAAGATGGGGTCTTCCACCGTGTCCGACTTTTCCAGTGAGCCATCGTGAATGGCATCGATGATGGCGCGGGTGTGGGCGATGCTCATGCGCTTGCCCACGCCATAGGGGCCCCCGCTCCAGCCGGTGTTCACCAGCCACACGCGCACGTCGTGCTCACGGATGCGCTCCGCCAGCAGTTCGGCATAGCGGGTGGGATGCCATACCAGGAAGGGCGCCCCGAAGCAGGCAGAGAAGGTGGCTTCGGGCTCGGTCACGCCCACTTCCGTACCGGCCACCTTGGCGGTGTAGCCGCTGATGAAGTGGTACATGGCCTGGGCAGGGGTGAGGCGGCTGACGGGCGGCAGCACGCTGAAGGCGTCGCAGGTGAGAAACACCAGATTGCGCGGATGTCCACCGGTGCAGGGGATCTTGGTATTGGGGATGAATTCCACCGGATAGGAGCAGCGGGTATTCTCCGTGAGGGAACTGTCTTCGTAATTCACCTCGCGGGTGTCCTTGTCGTAGACCACGTTCTCCAGCACGGCGCCAAAGCGGATGGCGTTGTAGATCTCCGGTTCGGCCTTGGGGTCCAGATTGATGGCCTTGGCGTAGCAACCGCCCTCGATGTTGAACACGCCCTGGTCGGACCAGCAGTGCTCGTCATCACCGATGAGATAGCGATCCGGGTCGGCGGAAAGGGTGGTCTTGCCCGTGCCTGAAAGGCCGAAGAAGATGGAAACATCCCCTTCCGTGCCTTCGTTGGCGGAGCAGTGCATGGACAGCACGTCCTGCTTGGGCATGATGTAATTCATGATGGTGAACACGCCCTTCTTCATCTCCCCAGCGTATTCGGTGCCCAGAATGACGAATTCACCCCGGGCAAAGCACAGGCTGACGCTGGTGGGGTTCTTCACGCCGAGGATGCTGGTATCTGCCGACGCGCGTCCGGCGTTGTAGATCACGTAGTCGGGCTCGCCGAAATTCTCCAGCTCTTCCTGGCTCGGGCGGATCAGCATGTTGCGCATGAACAGGGCATGATAGGCCCGTTCGCAGATCACACGAATACGCACCCGGTAGCGGGGATCCCATCCAGCGAATCCATCGATGACATAGAGTCGCGAACAGGTGTTCAGGTGATCCACGGCCTGGGTGCGCAGGGCATCGAAACTGGCCGCTTCCAGGCCCACGTTGACCGAACCCCACCAGACGTCATCATTGATATGATCGTGGGAGACCACGCGCTTGTCCTTGGGACTGCGACCGGTCTTGTCGCCGGAGCGGGCGATCAGGGCGCCCGTGGAGGAGATGGCGGTGCCGTGTTCGTGGGCGAGGGCCTCTTCGTAGAGAACGGCGGGGGAGGGGTTGCGCAGCACTTTCGCCACGCTGATGCCATGCTGATTCAGGCTGAAGGTCATGCAGATCTACCTGTGGGGAAAGGGGGAGGGGTTTGCGACAGACTATTGACATGCGTGGTCTAAAACAACAGCCGTGGGGGCTATTTTGAGTATTTCATTGATAAAAGGCACGTGGGCGCCCAGGAATCAGGGCCCCTGGCTATTGCCCTATGCTTCGCTTCCTGACAAGCTTTACGGTTTTTCATTATAAGTATCTATTCAAAAGTGCTGAAGGCCCCGCGACGCGGGGTCGCGTGAGGTGCCCTTCATGAGCCTGCAGTCGCTGTTGACCCGGTGAGATACCGTTCCGATTACGCCTATTCGGATCAGCGGGTGAACTGGCGTATCCTGCTCAGCCTGATCCCCTACCTGATGGAGTTCCGGGGGCGGGTGATCCTGGCTCTGGTCCTGCTCACCCTGGCCAAACTGGCCAATGTGGCCGTGCCGGTGGCCCTGAAGTACATCGTCGATCATTTCGAGTCTTCTCCCGAGACAGCCGTGATGGTGGTGCCAGTGGCCCTGCTGGTGGCCTATGGGTTGCTGCGTTTCGGGTCGGTGTTTTTCTCGGAATTGCGGGACGCCGTGTTCGCAAGGGTGGCGGAGCGCGCCATGCGCCGGGTGTCGTTGCGGGTGTTCGAGCATCTGCACCGCATGGACCTGGGTTTTCATCTGTCCCGCCGCACGGGGGGGCTGGCCCGGGACATCGAGCGTGGCACCACCGGCATCAGTTTCCTCCTGCGTTTCACCCTGTTCAACATCCTGCCCACCCTGCTGGAGATCGCCATGGTGGCGGTGATCCTGTTCGTCTTCCTGAGCCCCGGGTTTGCGGTCACCGTGGTGGTGGCGGTGGCCATCTATATTGCTTTCTCGGTGGTGGTGACCGAATGGCGTAACCGTTTCGTGCGCCAGGCCAATCAGATGGACAACCGCTCCAACACTCGGGCGGTGGACAGTCTGCTCAATTTCGAGACGGTGAAGTATTTTGGCAACGAAGGGTATGAGGCCCGCCGTTACGACACGGATCTGGAGGCCTGGGAGACGGCGCGGATGCACAACCGTCTGTCCCTGGCGGCCCTGAACTCCGGGCAGGCTTTCATCATCGCCGGTGCGATCACGGTGATGATGGTGATGGCGGCCACTCAGGTGGCGGATGGCAGCATGACCATCGGTGATCTGGTGATGGTGAATGCTTACATGATCCAGTTGTTCATACCCCTGAATTTCCTGGGCTTCGTGTACCGGGAGATCCGCGAATCCCTGATCAACATCGAGCGGGTGTTCCGGCTCATGGATCAGCCAGCGCAGGTGGTGGATCGCCCGGACGCCCGGCCGTTGGTGCCGGATGGGGGCGAGGTGGCCTTCGATGAGGTGAGCTTTGGCTACGGGGCGGATCGGCAGATCCTGCACGAGGTGAGCTTTCGGGTGCCGGCGGGTCACAAACTGGCCCTGGTGGGCAGCAGTGGTGCGGGCAAGTCCACCATCGCACGTCTGTTGTTCCGATTCTACGATGTGGACAGGGGACGCATCACCATCCACGGCCAGGATGTCCGGGAGGTCACCCAGGACAGTCTGCGGGCGGCCATCGGGGTGGTGCCTCAGGATACGGTGTTGTTCAACGATACCATCTACTACAACATCGCCTATGGGCGACCCGATGCGACCCCGGAGGAGGTTCACCGGGCGGCGCGGCTGGCCCACCTGGAGGCGTTCATCCAGCGGTTGCCGGAGGGATACGATACGGTGGTGGGTGAGCGGGGCCTGAAACTGTCCGGCGGCGAGAAGCAGCGTATTGCCATTGCCCGGGTGATCCTCAAGGATCCGCCCATCCTGGTGCTGGACGAGGCAACATCCTCGCTGGATTCTCATTCCGAGCAGGCCATCCTGGGGGCCCTGCGGGAGATCGCCCGGGAACGCACCACCCTGGCCATCGCCCACCGGCTGTCCACGGTGGAGGATGCGGACACCATCCTGGTGCTGGAACATGGGCGCGTGGTGGAGCAGGGCACCCATGACGCCCTGCTGGCCGCCAACGGGGCCTATGCGGCGCTGTGGCGGCGTCAGCAGCGGGGAGAGGGGTTGGGGTGAGGGGCGCGGCGGGCACGATCCCGGGTGTGTCAGCCTACCCCCAGTAACGCCGCCCCGTACGCGGCTTCCGTCTCCCTCGCCGCCACCATGGGCACACCACACCGGGCCTCCCGAATCCGGGTCCAGGCCGGATTCCCTGCGCCGCCGCCCACGGTGCGGATGGAGGTCAGAGCCGGCGCCCCCAACTCCCTCAAAAGCGCATATCCCTGCGCCTCAATGGTCGCGATCCCCTCCAGCAGTCCCTGAAAGAAAATCACATCATCCTCCGGTCGGGGCGAGATCTTCGGCGCCATGGCCGGATCACAGACGGGAAAGCGCTCGCCTACGCCAGGCAGGGGGTAATAGTCCAGGCCGGTGGGCTGTTCGGGCCGCAGTTGTGGCGTCATCCCGGCCATCTCTTCATCGGTAAAGTGCTGACGCAGCACTGCCCCGCCGCTGTTGGAGGCCCCGCCCACCAGCCAGCGGTCGTGCAGACGATGACTGTAGATCCCGTATTGGGGGGCAAAGATGGGGTGATCGGAGAGCAGCTTGATGGCCAGGGTGCTGCCCAGGGAGGTGACCGCCTCGCCGGGGCGATCGGCGCCGGTGGCCAGGAAGGCCGCGATGCTGTCGGTGGTACCGGCGATGATCTGAAGGTCACGCGGCAGTCCCAGTTGCCGGGCCAGGTCGGGCCGGATGGGGGCCAGGGGGGTGCCGGGCGGTGAGACCTGAGGGAGAAGATGGGTCGGTAAGTCCATCGCGTTCAGCCATGCTGGCCAGGCGCGTTCAACCGGGTCGAAGCCCAGCTTGAGGCAGTTGTTCTCATCGCTCAGGCCAAACCGGCCGGTCAGGCACCCGGCAAGCCAGTCGGCTTGATGCAGGGCATGGGCGGCCCGCCCGGCCTGATCCGGGTGGTATTCCAGCCACCACAGGAGCTTGGCCAGGCTGGAACTGGCCCCATGGGCACCGCTGTCACTGGGTGCCACTGCGGCGATGCGGTCGGCCTGCGGGCGTGCCCGGGCGTCGTTGTACATCATTGCAGGCCCGAGAGGGCGGCCCTCGGTATCGGTCAGTAGCAGGGTGGCTGATGTGCCATCAATCGCCAGGGTGTTGGGCGGGCAGGGCAAGCGTTGCGCGAGCTCGTCAAGCACTTCTTGCAGGGCGTTCCACCACAAGACCGGCTCCTGTTCCACGGCCGGCCCTTGGCGAACAGGGTTTTCCAGCGCGACATGATGCCTGGCCAGGATCGCCCCATCGGGCGAGACGGCCACCCCGCGACACCCCGAGGTGCCCATGTCGATGCCGAGATGACAGTAGGTGTGTGCCATGTTCGTGTGTTTCCTGCTTCTGTCGTGGCCCCTTCCCCCTCACCCCAACCCCTCTCCCCGGCGGGGAGAGGGGCTCAGGATCTTTTGCCGGCAACCGGAAGCCCCGATCTCAACGCCTCTTCGTGGGCGGCGGGTTCCTGTAAGCGGGTGTTCGCCGCATGGAAGCGGCGGTCAAGCCTACAGGGATGTATTCACGGCGTCCCGCTGTAAGGAACCCGCCGCCCGCGAAGAGGCTACCCTCCGAAACTAAACCCAGGTGATTGTCACCCCGGAAGTCACCCTCGGGGGAGTGTGAGCCTCACAGTTAAATCCGGACAAGGAGGCCCCCGCACTCAGGGCAGTTTCACCTCCTCGGGTGCCACCCACTGGGGATCCCGGTGCTCCACCACCACCGTGGTGTATACCCCGCCGCGCACATTGAACTCCGCCGTCAGCCGCATGAACCGGGGCGCAGTCGCCTTCACCAGATCCTCCAGGATGCGGTTGGTCACCGCCTCGTGAAAGGCACCTTCGTCCCGGAAGGACCACACATACAGCTTGAGCGATTTGAGTTCCACACAGCGCTCATCGGGCACATACTCCAGACGCAGTTCAGCAAAGTCTGGCTGACCCGTCTTGGGACACAGGCAAGTGAACTCCGGCACCTGGATACGAATGGTATAATCACGCGCTTTATTGGGGTTTTCAAAGGTTTCCAGTTGCTTACTGGGCTGGGTGGTCATCAGTATCAATCCAGTCTGATCGCGGCGCGCCGGGCGCCACCGCGAGAATCGAGGGTTCATGGGTTACAAGCCGTATAGTTTAGCGTTTTCTTCTGGATTCGGCAGTCCATCATGCGTCTGAGCAAGATCAAGCTCGCCGGATTCAAGTCCTTCGTGGACCCCACCACCATCCCCTTCCCCAGCAACCGGGTGGGCGTGGTAGGCCCCAATGGCTGCGGCAAGTCCAACACCATCGACGCCGTGCGCTGGGTGATGGGCGAATCCTCCGCCAAGTACCTGCGTGGCGATTCCATGGAGGACGTCATCTTCAATGGATCCTCCTCCCGCAAACCCGTCGGCCAGGCCTCCATCGAACTGGTCTTCGACAACAGCGACGGCGGTCTGGGCGGCCAGTACGCCCAATACAACGAGATTGCCATCAAGCGTCGCGTGAGCCGCGACGGGCAATCCCAGTATTTCCTCAATGGCACCCGCTGCCGCCGCCGGGACATCACCGACATCTTCCTGGGCACCGGGCTGGGCCCACGCAGTTACGCCATCATCGAACAGGGCATGATCTCCCGCCTCATCGAGGCCAAGCCTGAGGAACTGCGCGTCTACCTGGAAGAGGCCGCCGGGATCTCCAAGTACAAGGAACGCCGCCGGGAAACGGAAAACCGGATCCGACACACCCGCGAGAACCTGGAGCGCCTGCAGGACGTGCGAGACGAGGTGGAAAAACACCTCAAGCACCTTCAGCGCCAGGCCGAGACGGCGGAGAAGTACAAGTCCCTGCGTGACGAAGAACGTCGGGTCAAGGCCGAACTGCTGGCCCTGCGCCTGCGGGATCTGGATCAGGAGGCCCAGCGGCGCGAACAGACCCTGCGCACCCAGGAAACCCGCCTGGAAGAGGTGGTGGCCTCGCAGCGCCAGCAGGAAACCGCCCTGGAACGCGATCGCCAGGCCCTGCATGAGGCCAACGAAACCCTCAACCAGGTACAGGGGCGCTACTACCGTCTCGGTGCCGACATCTCCGGCACCGAGCAGTCCATACGCCATCATAAGGAGATGCAGGAACGCCAGTCCCGGGAACTGCAGCAGGCCGAACAGGCCCAGGCAGAAACCACGGGGCATATCCAGGCCGACGAAGAACGCCTGGTGGACGTGCTCGCCGCCCTGGAAGATCTGGAACCCGAGCACGAAGTGGGCAACGAGGCCCTGGAAGAGGTCAATGAGCGCCTCTCCGAAGCCGAGCAGGCCATGAACGACTGGCAGGGGCGCTGGGAGGATTTCAATCGACGCGCCGCCGAGCCCAGCCAGGTGGCCCAAGTGGAGCGCGCCCGCCTGGAGCAACTGGAGAACCAGATCGGTCAGCTGGATGCCCGCCATGGGCGGCTGGACGATGAACTCAAGGGCTTGTCCACCGAGGGGTTGCAAGCAGAGATCGATACCGTGGCCGAAGAGGTGGAACAGGCCCGGGAACAGGAACGGGCGCTGCAAGGCACCCTTCAGGAGACGGCAGACCGTATTCAGGAAAACCGGGATGAAAGCCGCACCCGGGCGGCGGAACTGGAAGAATGGCGCCGCCGCCTGCAGGCGCACGGTGGTCGGCTGGCCTCGCTGGAGGCGCTGCAGCAGGCGGCCCTGGGCAAAGAGACCAGAACCCTGGTGGACTGGCTGGAAGGCCAGGGCCTGGACGGCGCGCCGCGACTGGGCGAGGCTCTGGATGTGGAACCCGGTTGGGAAAAGGCTGCCGAGACCGTGCTCGGACCCTTCCTGGAAGCGGTCTGCGTGGAGGACCTGGAGGCGGTGGCCCGGGTCACCGGCAGCCTGGAGCAGGGGCAGTTGGTGGTCTTCGAGGAAGCAGCAGACGCTTCCACAGAGGCCACCGGGCGCAACCTGCTGGTGGATCGGATCACCTCGCGCCTGCCTCTGGGCGCATTGTTGAGAGGCATTCACACCGCGCCGGATCTGGATGCCGCCCTGGCCCTGCGCCCCCGTCTTGAGCCTCACGAATCCGTGATCACACCCGAGGGCCTGTGGTTGGGCCCCCGGTGGCTGAGGATCGCCCGGGATCATGACGAGCACGCCGGGCTACTGGCTCGTGACAAGGAGATCCGCAGCCTCAAGGAAGAGATCGAGACACTCAGGGAAGCCGTCGATACCCGCCAGACCCTGATCGAGGATCAGCGTGAAACCCGGCGTGAACTGGAAGCCGAGCGGGATCGGCTGCAGCAGGAGGTCAATGGGGCCCACCGCACGGTGTCCGACCTGCAGGCCCAGCTCAGCAACCGCCAGACCCGTCTGGAGCAGATGGAAACCCGCATCCAGCGCGTTTCCGACGAGATGGCAGACATCCGTCAGACCCGCGAACGCGACGCGCAGGCGCTGCAGCAGGCTACCCGCAAGCGCAACGAAGCGGTGTCACAGATGGAGGTCCTGGCCCGGGAGCGGGAAGGGCTGGATGCGGAACGGGACACCTTGCGCCAAAGCCTGGAGGCGGTGCGCAGCGAGGCCCGCACGCGACGCGACGCGGTTCACCAGGTGGCCCTGCAGGTGCAGTCCCTCACGGCATCACGGGATGCCACCCAGCAGAGCCTCACCCGCATGCGCAGCCAGGCCTCGCAACTGGAGCTGCGCCTGGAGACCCTGCGCGAATCCCTGGATGCCTCCGGCGAGCCCATCCTGGAACTGGAAACCACCCTGGAGACCCTGGTCGGCGAGCGCGTGGCCCTGGAGGACGAACTGGCCCGGGCACGAGCTCAGGTGCAGTCCCTGGAGGCGCGGATGCGCGAGACGGATCAGGCGCGGGTCACCCAGGAGCGGGAGGCCGAATCCCTGCGCCAGGGCCTGGATGAATTGCGCATGGCCTGGCAGGAGATTAAGGTTCGAAGGCAGACCAGTCTGGAACAATTGCAGGAGAGCGGGTTCGAAGCCGACACCCTGCTGGCACAACTGGACGCCGAGGCCGGCGTGGAGGCCTGGCAGTCGCGGGCCGATGAGCTGGCCCAGCGTATCCAGCGCCTGGGGGCCATCAACCTGGCGGCCATCGACGAATACCGGGAGCAGAGCGAGCGGAAACAGTACCTGGACAATCAGTACGCGGATCTGGTGGAGGCCCTGGAAACCCTGGAAAATGCCATCCAGCGCATCGACCGGGAGACGCGTTCCCGGTTCCGGGAAACCTTTGAACGGGTGAACCTGCGGCTCAAGGAGATGTTCCCACGCCTGTTCGGGGGCGGCCAGGCTCACCTGGAGATGACCGGCGATGATCTGCTCACCACCGGGGTGGCAGTGCTGGCGCGCCCCCCTGGCAAGCGCCTGTCCACCATCCATCTGATGTCCGGTGGTGAGAAGGCGCTCACAGCAGTGGCCCTGGTATTTGCCATCTTCGAGCTCAACCCGGCACCCTTCTGCATGCTGGATGAGGTGGACGCGCCACTGGACGAGGCCAATGTGGGTCGTTTCTGTGATCTGGTGAGGGAGATGTCGGAACGGGTGCAGTTCATCTTCATCACCCACAACAAGGCCACCATGGAAATGGCCGATCAACTCATTGGCGTGACCATGCGGGAGCCGGGTGTGTCGCGGCTGGTCACAGTGGATGTGGAAGAGGCGGCGCAGATGGCCATTGGCTGATCGGCACGGCACCCTTTGAAACCGAATACAGAGACAGGACCGGGGAGATGGATACGTTGCGTTGGATTCTACTGTTACTGGGGATCATGATCCTGGCCGGGATCTACCTGGCCGGGCGCGTCCGCCAGCCGCGTCGTCCCCGTGATCTGGACGACGACGGGATTGATGCCGATGAGTTGGAGCACGTGCATATTCGTGCCGACGAGGGCTTCACGCCGTCGTCTTCGCGGAGAGAGGGGCAGTCCGTGGATGAGGATCCCCTGGCGTCGCAGCGCGAGGAACCCGTTTTTGACGAGGTGGGCGTGGGCAAGGTGCGGGTGGTTCACCGTGATGAGCCCCGCAAGGACGATGCCGAGCCCTCCTGGGGCCAGGAAACTTCGCCGGACCCGGTTCCCGCTTCGGAAAAGGTCGAGTCCGTGCCCGCCGAGCGCCCGGCCAGGCCGACGCGCTCCCGCAGCCACGGTGGCGCAAGCCGGCGCCCTCGTGGCGGGAAGTCGAGTCTGCTTGCCCGACTCAAGGGCAGCCTACCGAAGCCTTCCATGCCCGCCATCAAGGCGCCTCGCATGCCCGACCTGGGCCAGTTTTTCCGGGGCAGGAAGGCCGACTCGAGTCAATCGGACGCGGCGTTGGCCGAAGAGAACGAAGCCGGGTCCGCCACGCAGCCGGAGGCCGATGACAAGATCATCGTCCTGCATGTGGTGGCCCCCAATCAGGATCGGTTTCTGGGGGTGAACCTGCAGGCGGCCCTGGCCGACATGGGCCTGCAGCATGGTGATCTGGGTATTTATCATCTGAACGTTTCCGACGGTCAGCGCAACTTCACCCTGTTCAGCCTGGCCAATATGGTCAAGCCGGGCACCTTCGACCCGGAGACCATGGACGAATTCACCACCCCGGGCGTGAGCCTGTTCCTGCGCCTGCCGGGACCCTGTGATCCCCTGGAAAGCTTCGATGCCATGCTCACCTGTGCCGAGAAGCTGGCGGAACGCCTGAACGGACAGGTGCTGGATGCCTCCCGCAGCGCAGTGACGCCCCAGGGCAACCAGCACACCCGGGAGGATATCCGGCAGTGGAAGCTGCGCAGGGGGCTGTGATCGCAAGTGACGCCGATGAATGATGCCGTACCCGAGGCCGCCCGGGAGAAGGCGGCGGACCTGCGCAGCCAGCTGGATCATCATGACTACCGCTACTACGTCCTGGATGACCCGGAGATACCGGATGCCGCCTATGACCAATTGATGCGCCAGTTGCAGGCCCTGGAGGCAGAATATCCCGACCTGGTCACGCCGGACTCGCCCACCCAGCGGGTGGGTGGTTCCCCCCTGGAGGGCTTTCCCGAGGCCCACCATCTGTTGCCCATGCTGTCTCTGGATAATGCCTTCGAGGAAGCCGAAGTGCTGGCCTTCGATCAGCGCCTGCGCGAACGCCTGGATACCCACGACACCCTGGAATATGCGGTGGAGCCCAAACTGGATGGCCTGGCGGTGAGCCTGCTCTACGAGGACGGCCAGCTGGTGCGGGGAGCCACCCGGGGGGACGGCACCACGGGCGAGGACATCACCTCCAACATCCGCACCATTCGTGCCATCCCCTTGAGGCTTCAGGGGCAGGATCATCCGCCCCGCGTGGAGATTCGCGGGGAGGTCTACATGGAGAAGGCTCGTTTTGAGGAACTGAACGCCCGGGCTCGGGAGAGCGGTGGCAAGGTCTTCGTGAATCCCCGTAACGCCGCTGCCGGCAGCCTGAGGCAGTTGGACCCCCGGATCACCGCTGAGCGCCCCCTGTCGTTCTTTGCCTATGGCGTGGGGCAGGTGGAGACAGGCAGCCTGAGCGATACCCAGGGCGGGACCCTGGATGAACTGGCCCGCTGGGGCCTGCGGGTATGCCCGGAGCGTGACGTGGTCAGCGGCGGCGAGGGGTGCCTGGAATACTACGAGCGGATCCGCGCGGCCCGGGATGCGCTCCCCTACGAGATCGACGGGGTGGTGTACAAGGTCAATTCCCTTCGCCTGCAGCAGGAGCTGGGCTTCGTCTCCCGGGCGCCGCGCTGGGCCATCGCCCATAAATACCCTGCTCAGGAGCAGATCACGGTGCTCAAGGATGTGGAATTCCAGGTGGGCCGCACCGGGGCGGTGACGCCGGTGGCCCGACTGGAACCGGTCTTTGTGGGGGGCGTGACCGTGAGCAATGCCACGTTGCACAACATGGACGAGGTCCTGCGCAAGGACGTGCGCATCGGCGACACGGTGATCGTGCGCCGCGCGGGCGATGTGATCCCCGAGGTGGCGGGCGTGGTGAAGGAGCGCCGCCCCGATGATGCCCGCGCCATCGTCATGCCCGACACCTGTCCGGTGTGCGGCTCATCGGTGGTCCGGCCCGAAGGGGAGGCGGTTTCCCGCTGCTCCGGCGGGCTCTACTGCGGTGCCCAGCGTCGCGAGGCCATCAAGCATTTCGCCTCGCGCCGGGCTCTGGATATCGAGGGCCTGGGGGACAAGCTGGTGGAGCAACTGGTGGACCAGGGCCTGGTGGACCATGTGGATGGCCTGTACGCCCTGGATGCCGCCACCCTGGCGGGCCTGGAGCGCATGGGCGAGAAATCGGCGGCCAATCTGGTGAACGCCCTGGAGAAGAGCAAGCAGACCACGCTGGCCCGGTTCATCTTTGCCCTGGGCATTCGCGAGGTGGGCGAGGCCACGGCCCGGGGCCTGGCGGCCCATTTCGGCAGCCTGGATGCCCTGATGGCGGCGGATACCGAGGCCCTCATGCAGGTGCCGGATGTGGGGCCCAAGGTGGCCGAGCATGTATCGGCATTTTTCGCCCAGGAACATAATCGCCAGGTCATTCAAGCCCTGAGAGAGGCCGGCGTGCGCTGGGACGAGCACGAACCGGCTGCCCAGCCATCGGAAGAGGATCAGCCGCTGGCCGGTTGCACCTATGTGCTCACCGGCACCCTGTCATCCATGACCCGGGATGAGGCCGGCGCCCGCTTGCGGGCGCTGGGGGCCAAGGTGTCGGGCAGTGTGTCGAAGAAGACCACCGGCGTGATCGCCGGGGAGGCCGCCGGCTCCAAGCGCGACAAGGCGGAACAGCTGGGGGTGCCGGTGCTGGACGAGGCGGCGCTGATGGCATTGCTGGGGGAAGGGGCGTGAACGGAGACGCCTAGTGCCAGTCCCATTCTCCGTCGTTCAGGGGGCCGTCGTCGAAGGCGTCCTCCAGGCGGCGGCGCAGGGCCTTGCGTTCCAGATACAACTCCAGGGAGCGCCGGGCGGAGAGTCGCTTGGGCGATTCTTCGTCCTTCCAGTCAAAGGCGGGTTCGTCATCGTCGGCCATCACGGCGTCGTGGGACAGGCTCATGTCAATCGGATCTCCAGGATCATGGTGTCTGAGCGAGCCTTATAAACCTTTCCCCGAAATGCGCAACATGATTGTTTTTATCAATCATCCCAAGAAAGATTGATGCCTGGGTGCCGGATGAAGCACCCAAGAAAAAGGGCCGCTCACCGATGGTGAGCGGCCCTTTAAAACTCAGGTTCGGCCACAAACACTCCCTTCTTCCTCAGGGGGAGAAGGGCTCATCAGGGCATCAGGCCCGATGGATCAGGACCGCCGGGCCTGCCGACGTGGACCTGCCTTGCGAGGGGCGTTGAAGCGACGAGGTGCACCACGGTCCGGGGAAGCGTCATTGATGGGGCGCAGCCCCAGTTTCTGACCACAGACCCATACCTTCTTCAGGTGATTCAGCAACGCCGGGGGCATCTGCGCAGGCAGATCCACGGTGGCGTGATCTTCACTGATGTCGATCTTGCCGATATGGGAATTGTCCAGCCCGCCCTCATTGGCGATGGCGCCCACCAGGTTACCTGGCTTGAGGCCGTGCTGGTGACCCACGTCCACCAGGAAGCGCTGCATGCCCTCATCCACTGCCTGTCCACGGCCGCCGCCACCTTCGCGCTTGCGCTTGGGCGGACGCTGACCACCGTCCATGCTCCGCTCGCGGCCCTTGCGGGGTCCTCGTTCCGGTGCAGGCCGGGGCATTTCCCGGCTCTCATCCAGCAGTAGCGGGGTGTCACCCTGGGCCATATGGGCCAGGGCAGCTGCCACGTTCATGGGGTCGGCATCATTTTCCTTCACGTACTCGGCCACCAGATTCTGGAAGAACTCCAGGTCCTGGCCACCCAGGGTGTCGGCGATCTGCTGACGGAAGCGTTCCACGCGACGTTCGTTCACGTCGCGGGTGGTGGGCATGTGCATGGCCTCGATCGGCTGGCGCGTGGCCCGTTCAATGGCCTGCAGCATGCGCTGTTCGCGGGGTGCCACGAACAGGATGGCTTCACCCGGACGACCGGCGCGCCCCGTGCGACCGATGCGGTGCACGTAGGATTCCGTGTCATGGGGGATGTCGTAGTTGACCACATGGCTGATGCGCTCCACGTCCAGACCACGCGCTACCACATCGGTGGCCACGACGATGTCCAGCTGGCCGCGTTTGAGGCGTTCCACCACCCGCTCGCGCAGGTTCTGCGGGATGTCACCGTTCAGGGGTTCGCAGGCATGGCCGCGGGCAGCCAGCTTCTCGGCCAGCTCCACTGTTTCGGTCTTGGTGCGCACGAACACCAGCATGGCATCAAAGTCTTCATGCTCCAGCAGGCGCGTGAGGGCATCCAGCTTGTGCAGGCCACTGACCCGCCAATAGCGCTGACGGATGGTGGACGCCGTGCTGGTGGTGGAGGCGATACGCACTTCCTGAGGAGATTTCAGGTGCTTGCGGGCCACCTTGCGGATCACGTCGGGCATGGTGGCGGAGAACAGCGCCAGCTGACAGGTGGACGGGGTCTGTTCCAGCACCCATTCCACATCGTCGATGAAACCCATGCGCAGCATCTCGTCGGCTTCATCCAGTACCAGAGCGGTGAGGTTTTCCAGGCGCAGTGTGCCTCGGCGCATGTGATCCATGACCCGGCCGGGCGTGCCCACGATCACCTGGGCGCCGCGCTTGAGCTGCCGCAGCTGCACGGTGTAGGACTGCCCACCGTAGATGGGCAGCACGTGAAAGTCGGGCATGTGCCGGGCGTAGGTTTCGAAGGCCTCTGCCACCTGGATGGCCAGTTCCCGGGTGGGGGCCAGCACCAGGATTTGAGGATACTGGACATTGGGGTTCAGTTTGGCCAGCAGCGGCAGGGCGAAGGCCGCCGTCTTGCCGGTGCCGGTCTGCGCCTGGCCCAGCAGGTCCTGGCCGGAGAGCAGCACGGGGATGCTCTGAGCCTGGATCGGCGTGGGTTCTTCGTAGCCGCTCTCGTCAAGGGATTTAAGGATGGATGCGGGCAAGCCCAGCGCCGCAAACGCGGCTGGGGTAAGGTTTTCCTGGTTCAATGTGATGACCTGTGGAAGAGTAGGAAGGGAGGGGCACTGATCACGAACACGTGCCTGTAATGCACTGGGCCCCCGGATCTCGAAGCGGTGAACCGTTACTGTGCTCAGGTCCGCTCGAAGACCCGCCTATTCCACGGTGTGCCGCTTGGGCTGGATTCGTTTGGTGCCGGGAGCGAGAATCGAACTCGCACTCTGTTGCCAGAACCGGATTTTGAGTCCGGCGCGTCTACCAGTTCCGCCATCCCGGCTGAATCCAATCCGTCATTATAGTGATAATCTTGGGGCAAGGATAGCCCTTGTGGGTGGATTCGGCATGGGCGGACCATTCCATTAGGGAGCTTTGGGGTTTTTCTCATGGGACAAAGCCCCTCTCCCGCTGGCGGGAGAGGGGCTGGGGTGAGGGCGCCCATGCCTCAGTCGCCCCCTGGCCCCAATCCTGCTACCATCGCGCGCCATGCAAGTCCGCGATTTCGACTTTTTCCTCCCTCAGGAACTCATTGCCCAGGCCCCGCTGCCCGATCGCGGCGGGGCCCGTCTGCTGTGCCTGGATGGGCCAACTGGACAACTGGCGGACCGGCAGATCCGTGATCTTCCAGAGTTGTTGTCTCCCGATGACCTGCTGGTGTTCAACGACACCCGCGTCATCCCGGCGCGCCTCAAGGGCCACAAGGTGGAGACGGGCGGGCAGGTGGAAGTCCTGGTGGAGCGCATCACCGGTCGACAGGCGGCCTTGGCCCATGTGCGGGCGAGCAAGGCCCCCGGGCCCGGTACCCGGCTGTGCCTGGAGGGCGTGGTGGAGGCAACGGTGGAAGGTCGGGACGGGGATCTGTTCGCGCTCGTTTTCGATGCGCCGGTGCTGGATCAACTGGAACGGCACGGTCATATGCCCTTGCCACCTTATATTACCCGGGAAGATACCGAGGAAGACCGGCAGCGCTACCAGACCGTGTTTGCCAGGGAGCCCGGTGCCGTGGCCGCCCCGACGGCGGGTCTGCATTTCGATGATGCCTTGCTGGCGGCCATCCGTGCCCGAGGGGTGGAAACCGCCTCGGTGACCCTCCACGTGGGGGCCGGTACCTTCCAGCCGGTACGCGTGGCCGATACCCAGGATCATGTGATGCACGCCGAATGGGTGCGGGTCACCCAGGAGACCTGCGATCAGGTGACCCGCTGCCGGGCCCGCGGCGGGCGTGTGGTGGCGGTGGGTACCACCAGCGTGCGTTGTCTGGAGACCGCTGCAGCCGGTGGCGAACTGATTCCCTTCGAGGGAGACACGCGCTTGTTCATTACCCCCGGCTTTGAATACCGGGCCGTCGATGCCATGGTCACCAATTTTCATCTGCCCCAGTCCACGCTGCTGATGCTGGTCTGTGCCTTCGGGGGCCAGGCGGCGGTGCTGGCCGCCTATCAACATGCGGTACGTCAGCAGTACCGATTCTTCAGTTACGGGGATGCCATGTTCATCACTGCCCAACGCGGGGCCCAGCGCGATGCAGTTTGAGTTACTTGGTCAGGATGGCGCTGCGCGTCGCGGGCAGCTTCGCTTTGATCGCGGCACGGTGGAAACGCCGGCCTTCATGCCCGTGGGCACCTACGGCACCGTGAAGGCCATGACCCCGGAGGAACTGGAGGGCCTGGGGGCCCAGATCATCCTGGGTAACACCTTCCATCTGATGCTTCGCCCCGGCACGGACGTGATCCAGGCCCATGGGGATCTGCATGACTTCATGCACTGGGAGAGGCCGATCCTGACGGATTCGGGTGGTTTTCAGGTGTTTTCCCTGGCAGAACTGCGCAAGATCACCGAGGAAGGCGTGCGCTTTCGCTCGCCGGTGGACGGCTCCCCCATCCTGCTCACCCCTGAGCGGTCCATGGAGGTGCAGCGGGCGCTGGGCTCGGACATCGTCATGATCTTCGATGAGTGCACGCCGCACCCGGCCACCGAGGATCAGGCACGGGAGTCCATGGAGCTCTCCCTGCGCTGGGCGGCCCGCTCCCGCCAGGCCCACGGCGATAACCCATCGGCCCTGTTCGGCATTGTTCAGGGCGGCATGTACGACGGCTTGCGCCGCCGCTCCCTGGACGGCCTGATGGAGATCGGGTTCGACGGCTATGCCATCGGTGGACTGTCGGTGGGGGAAACGGAAGAGGAACGCCACCGGGTGCTGGATGGCCTGATGCCACACATGCCGGTGCAGCGGCCCCGCTATCTCATGGGCGTGGGGCGGCCCGAGGACATCGTCGAGGCGGTGCGGCGAGGGGTGGACATGTTCGATTGCGTGATCCCCACCCGCAATGCCCGCAACGGTTTCCTTTACACCCGCGAGGGCGTGATGCGCATCCGCAATGCCCGTTTTCGGGATGACACCGGGCCCATCGACCCCCATTGCGACTGCTACACCTGCCGAAACTACTCCCGTGCCTATCTCAAGCATCTGGACAAGTGCAACGAGATGCTGGCCAGTCGTCTGGCCACCATCCACAACCTGTACTTCTACCAGACCCTGATGCGGGAGATGCGCGAGGCCATCGCTCAGGGGCAGCTGGGCGCCTGGGTGGCCGAGTTCCATGGGCGACGCGCGCAAACCCCACGGTCTATGCCATAATGCCGGCCTTTCAAGGGCCCAAACCCTGTCGATCTGTCAACTGCTAAGGAGTCCCACGCATGAACTTCCTGATTTCCGACGCGTATGCCCAGCAGGGCCAGGCCGCCGGAGGCGGTTTCATCGAGTTTCTGATCATGATCGTGATCTTCTTTGCGATCATGTACTTCCTGATCATCCGCCCGCAGAGCAAGCGCGCCAAGGAACACAAGGCGATGGTGGATGGCCTGAACAAGGGCGACGAGATCGTCACCCAGGGCGGCCTGGTGGGCAAGATCACCCAGGTGACCGACAACTTCATCAAGGTGGAGGTGTCCGAGGGCAACACGGTGAATGTTCAGCGCCAGTCGGTGGCCACCGTTCTGCCAAAAGGCACGATGAAGGACATCTGATCCTCCACGTCGATCTCCCAACGCTGGTCTTGTCATGAACGCTTACCCTTCCTGGAAGTACCTGCTCATCGTGGTCGTGATCCTGGTGGGCCTGGTCTACTCGTTGCCCAACCTGTTTCCCGAGGATCCGGTGGTGCAGATCGCCCACTCCGTCACGGACGAGGTGGATGAGGATACCCGGATGCAGATCCGGGCGATCCTGGAAGGGCGGGGCGTCGACATCAAGGCCGAGGAGTTCGACGGCAGCCAGATGATGCTGCGGTTCGATTCCACGGATGATCAGATGCGTGCCGCAGACATCCTGCGCACCGCCCTGCCTGATCAGCATTCCGTGGGACTGAACCTGGCCCCGGCCACGCCCAACTGGCTGCGGGCCATCAATGCCCGGCCCATGTCGCTGGGGCTGGACCTGCGCGGTGGTGTCCACTTCCTGATGGAAGTGGACATGGATGCCGTCGGTGACAACGTGGCCGAGCGTTATACCAGCGAGTTCCGCACCGTACTGCGTGACGAGCGCATCCGGTATCTGGCAGTGGAGCGGGATGGCAGCTCCGTGGAGGTGCGTTTCGAGGATCAGGCCAGTCGGGACGAGGCACGTGATCTGCTGCGGCGTGAGTATCGCGGTGACCTGGATTTCAGTACGCGCCAGTCCGGTGACACGCATATCCTGACGGCCAACATCAGCAGCGATCAGCTGGATGCCCAGCGTCGCCTGGCCCTGCAACAGAACATCACCACACTGCGTAACCGGGTGGATGAACTGGGTGTGGCCGAGCCCGTGATCCAGCAACAGGGCGAGAATCGCATCGTCGTCCAGTTGCCGGGCGTGCAGGACACCGCCCGCGCCAAGGAGATCCTGGGGGCCACGGCCACACTGGAGTTTCGCCTGGTGGATGAGGCCAACGATCCCTTCGAGGCCGAGCGCACCGGCCGCGTGCCCGCCAACTCCCGACTCTATTACGAACGTGACGGCAATCCGGTGCTGCTGCAGCGCCGGGTGATGCTCACCGGGGACTTCATCAACGACGCCAGTTCCGGCATTGCTCAGGACACCGGCGGCGCGGCGGTATTCATCAATCTGGACGGCCAGGGCGCACGCATCTTCAGTCGGGTGACCGGCGAGAATATCGGTCGCCTCATGGGCGTGGTCTTCATCGAGACCACCACCGAAACGGTGGAGGAAGACGGTGAAATGGTCCGCCAGACCACTCGCTCGGAGGAGGTCATCAACGTGGCCCGCATCCAGGACCAGTTGGGCCGCCGCTTCCAGATCACGGGTCTGGATAGCACCCGCGAAGCCCGCAACCTGGCCCTGCTGCTGCGTGCCGGTGCCCTGGCCGCGCCCATGAGCATTGTCGAGGAACGCACCGTCGGCCCCAGCCTGGGTCAGGACAACATCGAGCGCGGCTTCAACTCGGTGATCATCGGCTTTGCGCTGGTGCTGGTCTTCATGGCGCTTTACTACCGGGCCTTTGGTCTGGTGGCCAATGTGGCGCTCACCCTGAATCTGGTCCTGATCGTGGCGATACTCTCCATGCTGCAGGCCACGCTCACGCTGCCGGGGATCGCCGGTATCGTGCTCACCGTGGGCATGGCGGTGGATGCCAACGTGCTGATCTTCGAGCGAATACGCGAAGAAATCAGGAATGGCAACTCACCCCAGGCTTCCATACAGGCGGGTTATGCGCGGGCGCTTTCCACCATTGCCGACGCCAACATCACGACCCTGATTGCGGCGGTGGTGCTGTTCATGTTCGGTACTGGCCCCATCAAGGGCTTCGCCATCACCCTGTCCATCGGCATCCTGGTGTCCATGTTCACGGCCCTGATGGTGACTCGCGCCATTATCAATCTGACTTATGGTCGTCAGCGTCGCCTCAAGACGCTCTCCATTTGAAGGCGGCAAAATGATGAAGCTTAATTTCGCCAACGCCAATATCGATTTCCTGGGCCAGCGACGCATCGCCCTGAGCGTTTCAGCCGTCCTGCTGGTGGCCTCCATCCTGCTGCTGGTGTTTCGCGGGCTGAACTTTGGTATCGACTTTACCGGTGGCACCCTGATAGAGGTGGGCTATCCGGAGCCCGTCGAGCTGGAGGAGATTCGCGACCAGCTTGAGATGGGCGGTTTTGATCGGGCCACGGTGCAGAACTTTGGCACCTCCCGGGATGTGCTGATCCGTCTGGCGCCCCGGGAGGGAGAGGAGAGCGCTGAGCTGTCCGAGGAAGTGCTGCAGGTTCTGCGCAGTGGTGGGCCTGAGGGGGTGGATCTACGCCGGGTGGAGTTCGTGGGCCCGCAGGTGGGGGATGAATTGCGCGAGCAGGGCGGTCTGGCCATGCTCTATGCCCTGTTCGGTATCCTGATTTATGTGGCCCTGCGCTTTGAGTGGCGGTTTTCCCTCGGCTCGGTCGCGGCCCTGGTTCACGACGTCACCATCACGCTGGGGATCTTCTCGCTGTTCTGGCTGGAGTTCGACCTCTCGGTGCTGGCAGCCATACTGGCAGTGATCGGTTATTCCCTGAACGACACCATCGTGGTGTACGACCGTATCCGGGAGAACTTCCGTCGGCTGCGCAAGGATGCCGTGGAGAAGGTCATGAACAAGTCGGTGAACCAGATCCTGTCGCGGACCATCATCACCAGTTTCACCACGTTGCTGGTGCTGTTCTGCCTGTTCCTGCTGGGTGGTGCGGTGATCCAGAACTTCGCCTTGGCATTGATCATCGGTGTGCTGGTGGGGACCTATTCCTCGATCTATGTGGCGGCGGCCCTGGCCCTGGTGCTGGGTGTGGACCGCACGGTGATGCTGCCGGTGAAGAAGGAAGGGGAAGAGCTGGAGGAGCAGCCGTAAGGCGCCGTTTGGGCTTCCTGCTCGCAGCCCTCCACCCTCACCCCAACCCCTCTCCCGCCAGCGGGAGAGGGGCTCGGACTGGCTTCACCCCTCCCGGTTCACCACCGGGTGCAAGCGCTGCAGCATGGCCTTGAACACCTTCGGACCGGCGGCGACCACATTGCCCGTCGTCAGGTACTCCGGGCCGCCGCGCAGGTCGCCCACCAGGCCGCCGGCCTCCTGAATCAGCAGCACACCCGCGGCCATGTCCCATTCATTCAGGCCAATCTCCCAGAAACCATCCAGGCGACCGCAGGCCACGTAGGCCAGGTCCAGGGCGGCGGAGCCGGGGCGGCGTACACCGGCCGTGCCGGGCAGCAGGGCCTTGAGGGTCCGCAGGTAGTAGTCCAGGTCCTGATCCTCTCGGAAGGGAATGCCTGTGCCCAGCAGGGTGCCAGAGAGATCCTTGTGCTGACTCACGCGGATGCGACGATTATTCAGGAAGGCGCCGGCACCTCGGGTGGCCACGAACAGTTCCTCCTTGATGGGGTCGTACACCACCGCCTGCTCCAGGCGCCCGCGCTGTTTCAGGGCGATGGAAACGGCAAACTGGGGGATGCCATGGATGAAATTCGTGGTACCGTCCAGGGGGTCGATCACCCAGACGAATTCCCGGTTGATATCATGCTCACCGCTTTCCTCGGCCATGATGCCGTGGTCCGGGTAGGCCCGCTGAATGACGCGGATGATCTCCCGCTCGGCGTTGCGATCCACTTCCGTGACAAAATCATTGGGCTGCTTGTCCTGGATCTTGAGGGTATCCACCCGATTGGCACTGCGGGCGATGACCTGACCTGCGGCGCGGGCGGCCTTGATGGCGGTGTTCAAAAACGGATGCATGGCGAGGGTGTCCGACTGATTTTGAAGGAAACGACGTCGTATCCGCGAAGGGTACGGGAAGATGGCGAACCATACACAACCCGCGATGACAATTGAAGCAACCCAAGACACAAACATCCTGAACCAGGTACGCATCGTTCTGGTGAACACCACACACCCGGGTAATGTGGGTGGCGTGGCCCGGGCCATGAAGAACATGGGGCTGAGTGATCTGCATCTGGTGAACCCCCAGGGCTACCCAAGTGCCGAGGCCACTGCCCGGGCCTCCGGGGCGGATGATCTGCTGGCCAGGGCCCGGGTGCATGAGGATCTGGATGCGGCGCTGGTGGGCTGTCAACTGGTGCTGGGGACCAGCGCCCGGCAGCGCACCTTGCGGTGGCCCCAGCACGAGCCCAGGCAGGCGGCCGCCGAACTGCTTGCCGCAGCCCGATCCGGCCCCGTGGCATTGCTGTTTGGTCGCGAACGCACTGGCCTGACCAACGAGGAACTGGACCGTTGTCATGCCCTGGTGAACATCCCCGCCAATCCCGAATACAGTTCCCTGAATCTGGCGGCAGCGGCGCAGGTGCTCAGCTATGAGCTACGCATGACCGCCCTGGAAGGTCGGGCCGCCCAGGCTTCGGCGGCGGAGTCCGGCGGTGAATTGCCGGCGCCCCATGAGGACGTGGAGCGCTTCTACGCCCACCTGGAGGACACCCTGCGGGTGCTGGACTTCCTGGACCCGGACAATCCTCGGCATCTGATGCGTCGCTTGCGCCGTCTGTTTGGTCGTGTTCGCCTCACCATCAACGAGGTGAATATCCTGCGTGGCATCCTTGCCCATGCGGCCAAGGGCCGCAAGGACCCGGCGCCTTGACCGCTCAAGAGCCAGCCGTTCAACCGGTTTCGATCCACTTTCCGTGAAGTAGTACAATGCGCTTTCCACACTGAGGAACTCGGGTACCAGGGAGCCTATGCTTCAGCGTCTGCGAGAGGATGTCCGCTGCGTCTTTGAACGCGACCCGGCGGCGCGTAACACCTTTGAGGTGCTCACCACCTACCCGGGTGTGCACGCCCTGCTGATCCATCGGATAAGCCATTGCCTCTGGAGTCGCGGTGTGCGCTGGCCGGCCCGTTTCCTGGCCTATTTCGGGCGATGGCTGACCGGCGTGGAGATCCACCCGGGGGCCACCATCGGTCGGCGCTTTTTCATCGACCATGGCATGGGCGTGGTCATCGGCGAGACCGCCGAGATTGGTGACGACTGCACGCTGTATCATGGCGTGACCCTGGGTGGCACCACCTGGCACAAGGGCAAGCGTCACCCGCAGCTTGAAGACAATGTGGTGGTGGGGGCGGGCGCCAAGATACTCGGGCCCATACGGATAGGCGAGGGGGCCCGCATCGGGTCCAATGCCGTGGTGCTCAAGAAGATACCGCCCGGCGCCACCGTGGTGGGCATTCCCGGTCGTATCATCACACCCCGCTCCGACGACCAGAAACGCCGCGAGGTCATGGCTCAGAAGATGGGGTTCGACGCTTACGGCATGACCGACGACATGCCCGACCCGGTGGCCGTGGCCATCAACCGCATTCTCGATCACCTGCACACCCTGGATCACCGTCTGGATGAGACCTGTCACGCCCTCAAGGAGATGGGGGGTGATGTGGACGATTCCCATATCCGCGAGATCGAACCCGGGGAGCTGGGCGGGCTGGCCCTGGACACGGAAGATGGCAACGCTGAAACCAGCGTGGTCAATCGGCGGAATAATACTTGACTAAAAAGATAGGGTATAGCTAGTATACCCGGACGGATCATACGGGAGAGAGGGCAATGAGACTGACAACCAAGGGGCGCTACGCCGTCACCGCCATGCTGGACCTGGCGCTACATAACGACCAGGGACCGATATCCCTTGCGGATATCTCCGGACGACAGGGTATCTCACTGTCGTACCTGGAACAACTGTTCGCCCGACTGCGCAAGCGCGGCCTGGTGCTCAGCACCCGGGGCCCTGGCGGAGGTTACACCCTGAGCCGCCCCCCCAGTGAGCTGGCCATTGCCGATGTGATCTCGGCGGTGGACGAAAAGGTGGACACCACCCGTTGTGGTGGCACGGTGGATTGCCAGAACAACGAACGCTGTCTCACCCACGACCTGTGGTCCGACCTGAGCAGTCAGATCTATGATTTTCTCGCCAACATCACCCTGGGCGATGTGATGAAACGCAACGGTGTGCAGGAGGTGGCCGCACGCCAGGACAAGGCCATGGGTGGCCAGCCCGTGAGCATGCCCCGCGCATCGGCTGCTCCGGTGAGCGCCGCGTCGGAATCGGTGGAATAGGGCTGGTTTTCAGGCCGCCTATGGGATCGTTTGTAAGGAGAGAGCAGTGAGCAATATCCAACTACCCATCTATCTGGATTACTCGGCCACCACGCCGGTGGATGAGCGCGTGGCCGAAAAGATGGTCGGATTCATGACCCGCTCCGGTTGCTACGGTAACCCCGCCTCCCGTTCCCACAGCTTCGGGTGGACGGCAGAGAAGGCCGTGGAGACCGCCCGCGAGCAGGTGGCCGCCCTGGTGGGTGCCGACCCCCGTGAGATCATCTGGACCAGCGGTGCCACGGAGGCTGACAACCTGGCCATCAAGGGGGCTGCGCACTTCTACCAGAAAAAGGGTCGCCATATCGTCACCCTGAAGACAGAGCACAAGGCTGTGCTCGATCCCTGCCGGCAGCTGGAACGTGAGGGTTTCGAGGTCACCTATCTGGACCCGGAGCCCAATGGTCTGCTGAATCTGAACAAGCTTGAGGCTGCCCTGCGGGAAGACACGATCCTGGTGTCCGTGATGCACGTGAACAACGAGATCGGTGTCATCCAGGATCTGGAGGCCATTGGTCAGCTCACCCGCGCCCGGGGCATCGTCTTCCATGTGGATGCCGCCCAGTCCGCCGGCAAGATCCCGCTGAACCTCTCCTCCCTGCCGGTGGACCTGGCAAGCTTTTCCGCCCACAAGATCTATGGCCCCAAGGGCGTGGGTGCCCTTTATGTGTCCCGCAAGCCTCGGGTGCGTCTGGAGGCCCAGATGCATGGCGGTGGTCATGAGCGTGGTCTGCGCTCCGGCACCCTGGCTACCCACCAGATCGTGGGCATGGGTGAGGCCTTCCGCATCGCCGGTGAGCAGATGGATGCCGAAGCGACTCGTGTGCTCCAGTTGCGCGATCGCCTGTGGGCCGGCCTGAGCGCCATGGAGGAGGTCTATCTCAACGGTGACCTGGAACACCGCGTGGCGGGCAATCTGAACGTCTCCTTCAACTTCGTGGAGGGCGAGAGCCTGATCATGGCTCTCAAGGACATCGCCGTCTCCTCCGGTTCGGCCTGCACCAGTTCCAGCCTGGAACCCTCCTACGTCTTGCGTGCCCTGGGGCGTGATGACGAACTGGCCCACAGTTCCATCCGCTTTTCCATTGGCCGCTACACCACCGCCGAGGAAGTCGATTACACCGTGGAGCTGGTCAGGGCCGCAGTGCAAAAACTGCGCGACCTGTCCCCCCTGTGGGAAATGCACCAGGAGGGGATCGACCTGAAATCCGTGGAATGGGTGGCCCACTGATCTTCCGCCCGATCTGAACATTGAGGTAAGCACACATGGCCTATAGCGACAAAGTACTCGATCACTACGAAAACCCTCGCAACGTCGGGGCAATGGACAAGAACGACACCTCCGTGGGTACCGGCATGGTGGGAGCCCCCGCCTGCGGCGACGTGATGAAGCTGCAGATCAAGGTGAATGATGCCGGCGTGATCGAGGACGCCAAGTTCAAGACCTACGGCTGTGGCTCGGCGATTGCCAGTTCCAGCCTGCTCACCGAGTGGGTGAAGGGCAAGACCCTGGAAGAAGCGGGCGCCATCAAGAACACCCAGATCGCCGAGGAACTGGCCCTGCCGCCGGTGAAGATCCATTGCTCGGTGCTGGCCGAGGATGCCATCAAGGCCGCCATCGACGATTTTCGCCAGAAGGGCGGCAAGACGACCGATGCCGCGCAAGATGGCGCATAAATCCTTGAACTGATCATTGAACGAAGGAGAACAGGCATGGCCATCCAGTTGACCGATACCGCCGCCCAGCGGGTGCGCACCTTCATGGAAAAACGCGGCAAGGGTGTGGGCCTGCGTCTGGGCGTGAAGACCACCGGATGCTCCGGCATGGCCTATGTGATGGAGTTTGCCGATGAACTGGAAGAGGGCGATACGGTATTTGAGGACAAGGGCGTGAAGCTCATCGTCAATCCGCGCAGCCTGGTCTACCTGGACGGCACCGAGCTGGATTACACCCGGGAAGGTCTGAATGAAGGCTTCAAGTTCAACAATCCCAACGAGGCCTCCCGTTGTGGTTGTGGCGAGAGCTTTGGCGTCTGACGGGCGTCACAGGAGCGCACAGGTGGATCTGGACTTCAGTCGCAATTATTTTGAGCTGTTTGGTCTTCCTCAGCGGTTTCGGGTGGATCAGCAGGCCTTGATGTCGGCCTATCGCGAGTTGCAGTCTGCGCTGCACCCGGACCGTTTTGCCCACTCGGACGACCAGGCTCGTCGGCTGGCGGTGCAGGGGGCCTCCCATGTGAACGAGGCCTACGCCACGCTCAAGGATGACGGGCTGCGGGCCCGTTACCTGCTCGGTCTCAAGGGCGCGGGTGTGGACGTGGAAAAGGAATCTGCCCATGACCCTCAGTTTCTCCTGGAGCAGATGGAACTGCGCGAGGCTCTGGAGGAAGTGGACCAGGCCGCCGATCCTCTGGCAGCGCTGGACGCCCTGAGCTCGGACATCGAAACGCGCTACACGCAGATGCTGGACGCCTTCGAGGCCGCCTTTGAAGCCAACGACCTGGAGGCCGCCCGGCAGGAAGTCCTGAAGCTCCGCTTTTTCGACCGCCTGCGCGAAGAAGTTGCGCGCATCTCCGAGCGGCTTGAAGACCAACTGCTGGGCTGAGCCCACGTAGGTCCCGGGCCGCGACGCACTCCAATCACGGGTTCTATCGCCATGGCGCTATTGCAGATTTCCGAACCGGGTATGTCTCCCGACCCACACCAGCATCGACTGGCGGTGGGTATCGACCTGGGGACCACAAACTCCCTGGTGGCCACCGTGCGCAACGGCGTGGCCGAGACCCTGCCCGACGAAAAGGGTCGCCACCTCATGCCCTCGGTGGTGCACTACCCCGACCAGGGGCCGCCCCAGGTGGGGCAGGAGGCCCGTGGCTACTCGGCCCTGGATCCGCTGAACACCCTCTCCTCCGTCAAGCGCCTGATGGGACGTGGCGTGGGTGACCTCAAGACCGTGGCCGGGCATATTCCTTACGACTTCGTGCCCGGCGATGGCGGCGTACCACGTATCCGCACCCGCCAGGGTGATGTCACCCCCGTGGAAGTCTCGGGCGAGATTCTCAAGGCCCTGCGCGCCCGGGCCGAGGCCTCCCTGGGTGGCGACCTGGAAGGGGCAGTGATCACCGTGCCTGCTTATTTTGACGATGCCCAGCGTCAGGCCACCAAGGATGCTGCCCGCCTGGCCGGTCTGAACGTTTACCGCCTGCTCAACGAACCCACCGCCGCCGCCATCGCCTATGGGCTCGACAAGGGACAGGAAGGCGTGATTGCCGTCTTCGACCTGGGTGGCGGCACCTTCGATGTGTCCATACTGCGCCTCAACAAGGGCGTTTTCGAGGTGCTGGCCACCGGTGGCGACAGTGCCCTGGGTGGTGATGATTTCGATAGGGCCATTGCTGGCTGGATGATGCAGGAGGCCGGCATCGAGGGTGATACCGGCCACCACCGCATGCGTCAGATCATGATGGATGCCTGCGCGGTCAAGGAGGCCCTCTCCGAGCGGGACGAGGCCAGGCTCAAGGTGGCGGTGTCGGATTCCGACTACTGGTCCGGCTGCATCACCTGCGAACAAATGAACTGCCTCATCGATCCCCTCATCAACAAGACCCTGGCCGCCTGCCGCCGCGCCATGCGCGACGCCAAGGTGAAGCCCGAAGAGATACTGGACGTGGTCATGGTGGGCGGTTCCACCCGGGTGCCGCGGGTACGCGAACGGGTGGGCGAGTTCTTTGGCCGTACCCCGCGACTGGACATCGACCCGGACAAGGTGGTGGCCGTGGGTGCTGCCCTGCAGGCAGATATCCTGGCCGGCAACAAGCCGGGTGACGACATGCTGCTGCTGGACGTGATCCCCTTGTCCCTGGGCATCGAAACCATGGGCGGTCTGGTGGAGCACATCATTCCGCGCAATACCACCATCCCCGTGAGTCGTGCCCAGGAATTCACCACTTTCAAGGACGGGCAGAACGCCATGGCCCTGCATGTGGTGCAGGGTGAGCGGGACCTGGTGGATCACAACCGCTCCCTGGCCCGGTTCACCCTCTCCGGTATCCCCGCCATGGTGGCCGGGGCCGCCCGTGTACGGGTGACCTACCAGGTGGATGCCGACGGCCTGCTCAGTGTCGACGCCCGGGAAATGGTCAGCGGTGTCCGGTCGAGTATTGAGGTCAAGCCCTCCTATGGGCTCACCGACAACGAAATCGAGACCATGCTCACCGACTCCCGCAGCCATGCCCAGGAAGACATGCTGGCGCGGCGCCTGCGCGAACAGCAGGTGGAGGCCGATCGTGTCCTGGAAGCCCTGGACTCCGCCCTGGGGGCCGATAGCAAACTGCTCAGCCAGGAAGAGCTCAAGGACATCCGCAAAGCGCGCGAACAATTGGTGACCGCTCGCGAGGGCGATGACCACGAGGCGATCGCCAGGGCCATCAAGGGCCTGGAGAAGGCCAGTGAGGATTTCGTGGCCAAGCGCATGAATCAAAGCGTGCGCAAGGCCATGTCAGGCCATCGCGTCGAAGAATTCGAATAAACCACCCGGAGCCGAGCATCACATGCCCAACATCATCTTCCTGCCCCATGAGGAGATCTGCCCCGAAGGGGCATCCGTCGAGGCCGAGGCCGGTACCAGCATCTGCGACGCGGCCCTGGCCAATGGCATCGAGATCGAGCACGCCTGCGAAAAATCCTGTGCCTGCACCACCTGCCATGTCTACGTGCGCGAGGGCATGGACTCCCTGGAGGACCCCACCGAGGACGAGGAGGACCTGCTGGACAAGGCCTGGGGCCTGGAGCCCGACTCCCGCCTGTCCTGCCAGGCACGGGTGGCCGACAAGGACCTGGTGGTGGAAATCCCCAAATACACCCTCAATCAGGTGTCCGAACACCACTAAGGGAGGAATGCTGCCATGTCGCTGAAATGGACCGACACCCTGGACCTCGCCATCGCTCTGCAGGACGCCCACCCGGACGTGGACCCCAGGAACGTGAACTTCGTGGATTTGCGCAACTGGATCATGGCCCTGCCCGAGTTCGACGACGACCCCGATCGCTGCGGCGAACGCATCCTGGAAGCCGTGCAACTGGCCTGGATGGAAGAGGAAGACTAGAAAGCCCCACCCATGAACCGCATTGTCTGAACACCCTCCCACAGGGTAATATTCGCTCTCTACATCCTCTCCCGGCGGAGGCCCCGTGGCCCCCGCCGCCTTCGTGTTTCCATATCATCGCTGGAGTTGCCGAATGGCCGTTGAACAAACCCTTTCCATCATCAAGCCCGATGCCGTTGCCAAGAACGTGATTGGCGAGATCTACAGCCGTTTCGAGAAGGCTGGCCTGACCATCGTCGCCGCCCGCATGATGCAACTCAGCCGTGAACAGGCCGAAGGCTTCTATGCCGTGCACAAGGATCGCCCGTTCTTCAACGACCTGGTCAGCTTCATGATCAGCGGCCCGGTCATGGTGCAGGCACTGGAAGGTGAAGACGCCATCGCCAAGAACCGCGAACTGATGGGCGCCACCAACCCCAAGGAAGCCGCCCCCGGCACCATCCGCGCCGATTTCGCCGTCAGCATCGATGAAAATGCCGTGCACGGCTCCGACGGTGCCGACACGGCCAAGCAGGAAATCGCCTACTTCTTCAAGCCCGAGGAAGTCTGCAAGCGCATCCGCTGAAGTCAGCGAAACGCAAGCAGTCAAAGCCGCGGGTACCCCTGGGGTGGCCGCAGGCCCCGGGGGCCGGGACCCGGCCCCCGACCACAACCCCGGCCCGATGCCGGTGGATCGAGCCATGACCGAAAAGGCCAAAATCAATCTGCTGGGCATGACCCGGCAGGAACTGACCGACTTCTTCGCCCAGCGGGGCGAAAAACCGTTTCGTGCCGTGCAGGTGCTCAAGTGGATCCACCAGCGCGACTGCACCGATTTTGCCGCCATGACCGACCTCTCCAAGGCCGTGCGTGGCTGGCTGGCCGACGAGGCCGAAATCCGCACCCCCGAAATCGTCCTGGAACAGTGTGCCGCCGATGGCACCTACAAATGGCTGCTGCGCCTGGATGACGGCAACTGCATCGAGACCGTGTTCATCCCCGAGGATGGCCGCGGCACCCTTTGCGTATCCTCCCAGGTGGGCTGCGCCCTGGACTGCAGCTTCTGCTCCACCGCCCGGCAAGGCTTCAACCGCAACCTCACCTCCGCCGAGATCATCGGCCAGTTGCAGGTGGCGCGCGGCCGACTGCAGCCGGAAGAGGGACAGAGCCGCGTGGTCAGCAATGTGGTACTCATGGGCATGGGTGAGCCCCTGCTCAATTTCGAGCCCGTCGTGGCCGCCGTGTCTCTCATGGTGGAAGACAACGCCTACGGCCTGAGTCGACGTCGGGTGACCGTGAGTACCTCGGGCATCATTCCCGCCATGGACCGCCTGCACGAGACCCTGCACGTGGCCCTGGCGCTGAGCCTGCATGCCCCCAACGACGCCCTGCGTAACGAATTGGTGCCCATCAACCGCAAGTATCCCCTGGGACCCCTGATGGATGCCTGCCGCCGCTATGTGGGCAAGGGCGGCCACCACAGTCGGATCACCATGGAATACGTCATGATCGATGGGGTGAACGACACGCCCGGACATGCCCGCGAACTGGTGCGCTTGCTGCGGGACGTGCCCTGCAAGATCAACCTGATCCCCTTCAATCCCTTTCCGGACGCTGGCTACCGCCGTTCCAGCGAGGCGGCGCTGAGCCGCTTCCGGGATATCCTCATTCAGGCCGGCTACACCACCATCACCCGCCGCCCCCGCGGGGATGACATCGATGCGGCCTGTGGCCAGTTGGTGGGGCGGGTGGAAGATCGCACTCGGCGTGCCCTGCGCTACGCCAGGGTGCCGAATGCCTCCGGAGTGACCCCGCCATGATCGCCTCACGCACCATCCTGGCCATTGCCCTGCTGGCGACCCTTGTGCTCTCCGGGTGTGCCACGGCGCCAGAAGTGCGTGACCAGCAGCGCCGTGCCGCCGGCGTGAATGTGGAACTGGGCCTGCACTACATGCGGCAGAATCAGCTCCAGCAGGCCAAATCCAACCTGGATCGGGCCCTGCAGCAGGACCCGGGTTCTGCCCAGGTGCATGCCGCCTATGCGTTGCTGCAGGAGCGCCTGCGCGAACCCGAACTGGCCGATCGGCATTTCCGCCGGGCTCTGGAACTGGAGCCCGACAACGCCGTGGCGCGCAACAACTATGGTACCTTCCTGTGCCGTCAGGACCGTCTCAAAGAGGCCGAGGAGGCTTTCACCAGGGCGGCCGATGACCCTCTGTATCCCACGCCGGAAGTGGCCTGGACCAATGCGGGCATCTGCGCTCTCAAGTACCCGGATGAGGAACTGGCCGAGCAGTATTTTCGGCGTGCCCTGCAACAAAACCCCAACCATGCCGGCGCCTTGTACGAGATGATGCGCCTGGCGGACGAGAATGACCGTCACCTGCAGGCACGTGCCTACGTGCAGCGACTCATGGAAGTGGTGGATCCCACGGCGGAGATCCTCTGGGTCTGTTATCGTGCCGAACTGGCGCTGGGTAACCGCGATGCCTCGGGACGGTGCGCCCTGCGCCTGAAGAACGATTTCCCGGATGCCGAAGAAACCCAAAGAGTGCTGGAACGCGAAGCCCGTGGCAGACGATAAGATGCAGGACAACTCCAAGGTGTCACAGCCACACGAACAGGCCAGCCCCGGTGAACTGCTGCGGCGTGCCCGCGAGGCGGCCGGGATGACCCGGGACGACCTGGGTGGCCGCCTGCAGCTCCACCCCAGAACCATGGCCGCACTGGAGGAGGATCATTTCGATGCGCTCCCCGAGCCACCCTTCGTGCGTGGGTATCTGCGTGGTCTGGCCAAGGTGCTGGAGATTGACCCGACACCCCTGGTGGAAGCCTACGAGAGCAGTGTTCGTGGCGGTGTTGAACCGTCTGCCGAGAAGCCCCGGGCCGTGACCCGGTCGACTGCCCAGGGGGCGCCCGAACGTCACGCCCAGGCCAACCCGAAGACCGCGCCAGCATCGGCTCGACAGGTGCCCCTGGGCCCGCTCTGGATCGTCCTGGGGGCGGTGCTTCTGGTGGGCGTGCTTGCCGCGGTGGTCTGGTATGTGAATACCCTGGAGGAAACCGAAGCCCCGGATGCGACGGCCTCCGCGCCATCGAACCTGCAGGAGGCACCGGGTGATGAGCTGGAGGTCATCGCGTCGTCGCCCTCATTACCGGAAGCGCCGCCGCAGCCCGCCAATGCCCGGCCTGAATCCCCGGAGCAACCTGCCTCCGCGGAAGCCCAGGAGGCGCCTGTTCCCGCTGACCCCGAACCTGCGCCGGCGCCCCCGGAGCCAGTGTCCGATGCGCAGGAGCGCTCACCGCTGGACCTGCCAGCCGGACAGGGGCGGCTGGAACTGCGCTTCGAGGAAGACTCCTGGGTGGAAATCTCGGGTGCCGATGGTGGGCGCCTGCTGGTGGGCCTCATGCGCCAGGGCAGTGAACGCCGTATCGAGGGCGCCACGCCCATCCGGGTCTTTCTGGGCAACGCACCGGGCGTGCGCCTGGAATACAATCACGAGCCCGTGGACCTTGAAGGCCGGGTGCGTGGCGACAACACCGCCCGCTTCACCGTAGGGGACTCCTGAAGCCCCCCAAACGCCCCGGTTCCCCACCCATCCCCAATTTCTTGATCCATCCAGTTTTCGGACAGTGAATGAGTAGGCAGATCAAATCCATCCGCGGGATGCACGACATCCTGCCGGAACAAACAGGCGCCTGGCAGTGGTTCGAGGCTCAGGTGCGTGAGACCTTGAGCGGCTACGGCTACCAGGAAATCCGTATGCCCATCGTCGAGCAGACGGACCTGTTCGCCCGGTCCATCGGCGAGGTGACGGATATCGTCGAGAAGGAGATGTATACCTTCGAGGACCGCAACGGCGACAGCCTGACCCTGCGCCCCGAGGGCACCGCGGGCTGCGTGCGCGCTGGCGTGGAAAACGGACTGCTGCATAACCAGCAGCAACGCCTGTGGTATGCCGGCCCCATGTTCCGCCATGAGCGGCCTCAAAAGGGCCGCTATCGGCAGTTCCACCAGATCGGTGTGGAAGCCTTTGGCATGGAAGGACCGGACATCGATGCCGAATTGATCCTCCTGACCGCCCGCTTGTGGCGGCGCCTCGGTCTTCGCAATGTGCGCCTGGAGATCAACACCCTGGGTTCCAGCGAGGCGCGCGCCGCCTATCGCAACCAGTTGGTGGATTACTTCAAGGCCCATGGCCAGGTGCTCGACGATGATGCGCGGCAGCGCCTCGAGACCAATCCGTTGCGCATCCTGGACAGCAAGAACCCCGACATGCGGGAGATGATCCAGGGTGCCCCGAGCCTGCTGGACCATCTGGATGATCAGTCGCGGGAACACTTCGACCAGTTGCAGGACTTGCTGCGCGCCGCCGGGGTGGACTTCACCATCAATCCACGGCTGGTGAGGGGGCTGGATTATTACTGCCGCACCGTATTCGAGTGGATCACCGATGCCCTGGGTGCCCAGGGTACCGTCTGCGCCGGCGGCCGTTACGATGGCCTGGTGGAACAACTGGGTGGGCGCCATACCCCGGCAGCGGGTTTCGCCATGGGTATCGAACGGTTGCTGAGTCTGCTGGAAGCCGATGGCGGCCTGCCACTGGCTCCCGTGCCTCACGCCTACCTGATGCTGGCCGGGGCAGGCACGGGCTCGGCCGGGGTTGAACTGTCCGAGCAATTGCGTGACCAAGTCCCCGGGCTGCGTCTGCAGGTGAACTGCGGCGGCGGGGGCTTCAAGGCCCAGATGCGCCGCGCGGATCGCAGCGGTGCCCGATTGGCCCTGATCCTGGGCGAGACCGAGCTGGCCGAGGGCCAGGTCACGGTCAAGCCGCTCCGGGAAGGGCAGACCGAACAGCATACCGTGGCCATGGGCGAACTGGCACACCATCTGGCCCGGATCCTGGATCTGACCACGGCTGAACCTAGAACGATGGAGAATGACTGATGGCACTACCCACCGATGAGGACCGCATTGAGGCTATCAAGAAATGGTGGAGCGAGAACGGCACGGCAGTCATCCTGGGCCTGATACTGGGCATCGGCAGCCTTGTGGGATGGCGGATGTGGACCGGCTATGTGGAGAACCAGTCCATCCAGGCCTCCGAGATCTATCTGTCCATGCAGGGCCTGGCGCGGATGAATTCCGAGGCAGCGGTGGAGCAGGGCCAGATCCTGATGGATGACTTCCGGCGCACGCCCTATGCCACCCTGGCGGCTCTGGATCTGGCCCGCATGGCGGCTGAGGCGGATGATCTGGAGCGGGCCGAGGAACACCTGCGCTGGGTGATTGACCGCACCCGGCACGAGGACCAGAAGCATCTGGCCCACGCGCGACTGGCACGGGTGCTTATCGCCGGCGGCCGCTATGAGGACGCTCTGGATACCCTGAAAGGGGACATCCCGGAGGGTTTTCTGGCGATCGTGGAAGAACTGCGCGGCGATGCCCATCGGGGGCTGGGTGAGACCAGCGAGGCAAGGGCGGCCTATGACCGGGCCATTCTCGCCTCCGCGGGCGTGGCCGATTATCTGCGCATGAAGCGGGATGATTTGAGTGAGTCCGATGCAACAGGTGCCCAGTGAGCATTGAGATGGTCGGTATGAAAGCCTGGAAACAAACCCTGGTCATGCTGCTGGCCGTCTCGCTGCTTGCCGGTTGTGGCCTATGGACTCGCGACACGGCGGAGCCGCCGGCGCCGCTGCCGGACTTCGAGGCAGAAGTGGAGCCACAAGTTCTCTGGTCCCGCAATACCGGGGCCGGATCGGATGGACAGTATCTGCAACTGTCCCCGTTCCTGGGTCCGGAGTCCGTGGTGGTGGTTGATGCCCGTGGACGTGTGAGCGCCCATGCCCTGGACGACGGCGATCGCCTCTGGCGGGTGAACCTGAATGAACGCATGACCGCCGGTGTGAGCGGTGGAGGTGAGCGGATCATGGTGGGCACGGGCAAGGGGCACGCCATTGCCCTGAGCCTTGAGACCGGCGAGGAATTGTGGCGGCGCACCCTCACCAGCGAGGTCAAGGGCATTTCCCGGGTGGAACAGGGCGCCGTGGTCTTTCGCACCAATGATGGACGCTTGCATGCCCTGGACGCCCGCACCGGCGAAACCGGCTGGACGGCGGGGCGAACCACGCCTGCACTGAGCCTGCGGGGCGCCGGAAGGCCGCTGATGCTTTCCGGTCGCGTGGCGGCCGGTTTTGATAACGGTCGGGTGTTGATGCTGGGCCTGGGTCGGGGCAATGTCCTCTGGGAGGCCACCGTATCCACCCCCAGTGGTCGCTCCGAGCTTGAACGCATGGCAGATGTGGATGGTGAACTGGCCGTGGCCGATGGCGTGCTCTATGCCGCTGGTTACCAGGGGCAGGTCATGGCGCTCTCCCTATCCGATGGGCGCGTCCTCTGGCAACGGGATCTGTCCTCCTATCGGGGCGTGTCGGTGGCCGGTCAAATGCTCTTCGTCACCGATAGCGAAGGTCATGTGTGGGCTCTGGATCGCCGCAATGGTGCCACCCTGTGGCAGCAGGACCAGCTTCGCCTGCGCAATGTCACCCTGCCCGTGATCCTGGACCAATATGTGGTGGTGGGGGATTACGAAGGGTATCTGCACTGGATCTCTCCCGAGGATGGCGCCCTGGTGGGGCGTGCCCGGGGAGATCGTCAAGGCATCATGGGCGTGCCCCAGGTGCGCGACGGGGTGATGTATACCCTGGGCCGGGGAGGGCGCCTGAGCGCCTTCACCCTGCCATTGGAGGAATGAAATGAAACCCGTCATCGCCCTGGTGGGGCGTCCCAATGTGGGTAAATCCACCCTGTTCAATCAACTCACCCGTTCCCGGGATGCCCTGGTGGCCGATATGCCGGGGCTGACCCGGGATCGCCAATATGGTGTGGGCCGCGTAGGTGAATTCGGCTACATGGTGGTGGACACGGGGGGACTGAGCGGCGAGGCCGAGACCCTGGACACCCTCATGGCCAGGCAAACCCTGCAGGCCATCCAGGAGGCCGATGTGGTGCTGTTCCTGGTGGACGCCCGGGACGGCCTGAGCGCGGCCGATCAGACCATTGCCGAGGAGTTGCGCGGCTTCAACAAGCAGTTGCTGCTGGTGCTGAACAAGACCGACGGCATTGATGCCAACAGTGCCGCCACCGACTTTTTCTCTCTGGGCCTGGGTACACCGGTGCCCATTGCAGCCGCCCATGGGCGGGGTGTCAACCGCCTGATGGATCGGGTGAGGGAACTGCTGCCGGAAGCGGAAGACCGGGACGAAGATGAGGAGCGCTGGCCGGGTATCCGCATTGCCTTTGTCGGCCGCCCCAATGCCGGCAAGTCCACCCTGATCAATCGCATACTGGGAGAGGAAAGGGTGCTGGCCACGGATCTGCCAGGCACCACGCGGGACAGCGTTTACGTGCCCTTCGAGCGTGACGAGCAGATTTATACGCTGATCGACACCGCCGGTGTGCGGCGTCGCTCCCGGGTGCACGAGGCGGTGGAGAAATTTTCCGTCGTCAAGACCTTGCAGGCCGTGGAGGCTGCGCATGTGGTGATTTTCCTGCTGGATGCCCGTCAGGGTATTGCCGAGCAGGATGCTCATCTGTTGGGCATGGTGATGGAGGCCGGTCGTTCCCTGGTGCTGGCCATCAATAAATGGGATGGGCTGACGCCGGATGACCGCGACCAGGTGCGAATGGAGCTATCACTGAAGCTGCCGTTTCTGGATTTTGCCGAGAGGCGTTTCATCTCGGCCCTGCACGGCAGCGGTGTGGGGGATCTGTTCGGGGCAGTGCAACGCGCCCACGAATCCGCCAGTGCAGACGTGAGCACCTCATTGCTGACCCGCCTGCTGGAAAGGGCCATCGCCGAACATCAACCGCCTCTGGTGCGGGGGCGCCGCATCAAGCTGCGTTACGCCCACCAGGGTGGGCGTAACCCGCCGGTGATCGTCATTCATGGCAATCAGACGGATCAGCTTCCGGGTAGCTACAAACGCTATCTGACCAACTATTTTCGCCAGCACCTGCAATTGGTGGGCACACCCATCCGCATGGAATTCCGCACCGGGGAAAATCCGTACAAGGACAAGCGCAACACCCTCACGCCCCGCCAGCAGCACAAGCGCAAGCGCATGATGCGCCATGTGAAGAAGAAGGGGCGTTGAGGCCCCTCAGACGAATCGTAGATAGCCCGCCACGAACAGCACCGCCAGAAACGCTGCCGTTGCGTAAAGCGCATTGGAGATCTTGCGGTTGTTGGGGCGGCTGTAGAAGGCCGCCCACAGCAGCAGCAGGATGACGACGAACAGAAAGAAGAGGAATCTCACGGTCTACTCCGACCCGGTCTCAAGTGGCCGCAGCCAGATCGAATGAATAGGGCAGGGGCTGGACCCGGGCGACGGGGCCGTCTGTGGAGTCCAGGTGGGGTTCACCTGCCTCGGCACTGGCCACCTGTAACACCGCCAGGGCCTCGATGCCGCCATCGGGGTGGGGGTAGGCCTCGACGATACGTCCCACCGGCTGCGTGGCGTCCACGGAGGCGTCGTGCAGCGTGGCTCCCGGGGGCGGAGCCTCGTTCACGGGCAGGTGCAGTCGGTACATGCGGCGCTTGAGTTTGCCCAGGTGCTGGGTGCGGGCCACCACCTCCTGGCCCGGGAAACAGCCCTTGTTGAAACTGACACCTCCCAGAAGCTGCAGGTTCGCCATTTGAGGCAGGAATGCCTCAGCGGTCTGCGGGTATACATTCGGCACCCCGGACATCACGTCCAGCAGCCCCCAGCGGTCGGCCCCCACGGGTGCCGAGCGCACGTTCAGGTTTTGCCATAGGCGCGTCATGGCATCCAGTTCCCCATAGACCTCGAAGCGCGGATGCAGGCCTGGCACCCTCAGCACCGTGACCCCCCGTTCGTGGATCACCTGATCCACCGCCTCAGGTGGGGCCTTGCCCAGAGCTGCCTGGAGTTGTTCCACCGCATGCGGGCCGGACACCCCGACACGCACCAGGGCGTCCCCCGCATCCTCCAGCGTGACCTTGGCGCGCAGGATGAACATGGACAAGCGCTTGAGCGTGGATTCCACCTGTTCCCGTGGCAGGCGCAGGTAATAGGTTTCACCGCGCTTGAACAGACGGAAGCTGGCCAGCATCCGGCCCTTGGGGCTGCAATAGGCGCCCAGGCGGCTGGTATGTTCGTTCACATCCGGCACATTGGTGCTGAACTGGCCCTGCAGGAACTGAACGGCTTCTTCACCATAGGCCCCGATCAGCCCGTGATGTGACAGGTCACAGATCACGTCGCCGGTGATTGCCACGCTCATTTCCCGCTCAGGGTTGCCAAAATCCGAGACGCGCTGGTCGTCCATCTCGGCACCCGCCTGCAACAGGAAGTCCTTCCACTCGGGTTTCATCGGAGTCTATGCCTCGTTGACAGGGTTCAATTGACAGCCGTCATCTTACTAAGGAGCCCCAGGGTAAAGCCACCACCAAGCCTCATATCTTGAAGACCCGCCAGTCTTGAAGGCCCACCAGTGGGTCGGCCGACGGGTGGCAGTGGTGCCGGATTCCCCGATACACTGTTACGACCAAGTCACACAGGTCATCGTTCAGAATCGCGAGGACTTATCTCGCGGGAGATCATCCATGATTCGTGAAGCAACCGCAGACGACTTTGCCCGCATCAGGCAAATCCGCGTGGAAGCCGCTGCCCAGGCGCACTGGTTTCTGCCAAGGGAGTTCTGGGAGCAGCAGGTGGAGCAGATGCCCGAGGTGCCGCCGGAGGGGGCGGAGATCTGGGTGCTGGAGCAAAGTGGCGAGCTGCGAGGATTTTGCTGGTTGCAGGACTCACGGCTGGAGGTGATGGTGGCCACCTGCTGCCAGGGCGTGGGGCTGGGGAGCCGGCTGCTGGATTTCGTGAAGGATCGTCGGCCGGCCCTGAAAGCTGTCGTGTTCGCCGACAATGATCGCGCCGTGGCCTTCCTGCGCCATCACGGCTTTGAGGTGCTCGAACGCCATGAGCACGCTGATACCGGCAAGGATGAACTGACCATGCAATGGCGCTCCCGTCAACCGGCCTCAGCGTAAACGATACGATCCCTCAACGAGACGAGGCCCCGACAATGCGGGGCCTCGCTTGCAAGGGCCGGAATGGCCCGGTCAGACCTTTCTGATTACTTTCTGCGGCCTCTGCCGCCCTTCACGCGGATGCGATCGGGCTGGCCCGGCTCCTTCAGGACGCCGGTGGCGCCAGGAATGGTGCCTGGTTTGCCGGCTGGTCTGAAGGTCATGGTGCTGCGTTGCGCAGGACGGCTGGCCTGGGCTGCGGCCGGCTTGGGCGCGGCAGCAGCAGGCTTGGGTGCCGGCTTGGCGGCGGCGGGTCGGACCGGTTGCGGCTTGGTCGCTGCTTTTTGAGCCTCGGGCTTGAAGGCCGTGGCGCCGCGCGGATCAGGCTTGCCAGCCGCACCAGGCTTCTGGGACATCCGGGCAGCGGCGGCTGCCGGTTGTCTGGCAGCCGCAGCAGCAGGCTTGGCGGCCGCTGCGGGCTTGGCGGGGGCCGGCTGTCTTGCGGCAGCGGCAGCCGGTTTGGCAGCTGCAGGTTTGGCAGCCGCGGGCTTGGCGGCGGCCTGTTGCTCAGGCTTGAACGCCGTGGCACCACGCGGATCCGCTGCCTTGGCTGTGGCGGCCGGCTTCTGCGGCGGCTTGGCTTGAGCCTGAGCGGACGGCTGGGGCTGCGGCTTGGCCGGCTGCGCAGCAGCGGCTGGCTTGGCCTCGGGCTTTGCTTCCGGCTTGGCTGCCGGCTTGGCCTCGGGCTGGGTGGCGCGAGCGGTGCCAGGGATGGCGCGGCGTTGTTCCTCGCGGGACAGTTCCAGCAGGGCCGAAGCGCGACGCGGCAGGAACTGTTGTGACGGGCCCTCGCCCAGGCGGTCGTAGCTATCCACCAGGTGCTCGTAAAGATCGCGGTAGGAGCGGGCCATTCCCGTGAACAGGGTGGCGGTCTTCTCGAAGTGCCTGTTCACCTGTGATCGGTAGCTTTCCAGTTTGCGGCGCTGATTTTCCACCTCGGATTGCAGTTCCAGCACACGGCCGGCATCCCCCTGCTGACGCCCGAACCAGAAGCCCAGTAGACCAGCGCCAACAAACCCGGCCACGGTGAGGACGTTTCCACCGAGTGTAATGAAGTCGCGTAAATTCGCGGCTATCTCTGATGATGACATAGATATCTCCTGCAAATAGGCCGCCGATGGCCCCGCGCCCAGACGGGGATCCGCAGCGGCGGTTAGCCCGCGGCGTCCTTGGACGACCGCACGTTGATTGCTCCACTGAGTCGCAGTTTTTATGATGCTATCCGGCATGCACATTATGCACAAGAATCGCCACTTATGCTGCACCCTGATTCACTTTAACTGGTTGTTGGCCCAGTAAAAAGATAAGGTATGGCGCATCCCCCTCAGTGCGTTCTTGCGGGTGTTCATGCCGGGCGAAACCGGCTGCCCGATGATGGCTGGGTTGCCGGACTCCGCATGGGGACATTGCGCGGGGGGGCTCCGAGTGTCAACAGGGATGATTGATCATGGACAGGAAGCAGGAGAATAAAGCCCTTTGCGTGACTGTGGGTCGCTCGCTGTGGGTGAGGATGGTGATGGGTGCCATGTATGCGGCGGCTTCAGGAGCGGTGCTCATCAGTGGCACCCCAGGTTCAGTGAAGGCAGCACTTGTGCTGTTTCTGGTGGGCAGCATCCTCAGCGCCTGGGTCGGGCATCGCCAGGGACGTGCTGGAACGATCGAGGTGCTGGGGTGTCATGGCGATGGGCAATGGTGGATGAGGCAGGCTGGCGATCAGCCGATTCGGGTGTGCATACTGCCAGACACGGTGGTGCTTCCCTGGCTGGTGTTGTTGTCCATGCGCTGTGAGCGGGGCCGTTATCACCGTCTGCCGCTGATGGCAGACGCTGTGGATGCAGACGACCTTCGACGACTCAGGGTTCGACTCAGGGCCGGGGTTGCCAGTGCGTCAGCGGTGGCGCCAAGGCGGCGCGTGGTGGTGATATTGAATCGACTGACAAGCCGGTGGGCCCGGCGGGAGGGTGTTGATGGCGGATGATCCCAAGCCCCTGGAGGCTTTGCTGCATTCGGATCCCGGTCACGTTTACACGGAAGCTGAACTGGACGCCATCGAAGAGGTGGATGCTGAGCTGGCCCTGCGCCTGGATCGCGCCCAGACAATCGCAGCACGGGAGCGGGAAGTCCTGCCCGCCGAGGGGCCTGTGGAGCCTGAGCAGGTGGCCCAGGCAGTGGAGGAGGCGCGGCGCATCCTCATGCAGGATGGTGGCGATATCGAACTGGTGGGCATTGAGGAGCGCATCGTACGGGTGCGTCTCAAGGGCGCCTGCGTGGGTTGCCCACGGTCTGCTCTGGACCTCAAACAGGTGGTGGAGCGCCTGGTGCGTGCCCGCGTCCCCGGCGTGGCCCAGGTGGTCAACACCTTCTGAACCGTCTGGTCTTGCTCCCTTGTGGGAGCGGCCCTGCCTGCGAAGGAGTTCTCAGGCCCGGCGCTGCTGTCGCGGCGATTCGCCGGCAGGCCGGCTCCCACGGGGCGTTTTTTTGTGGGAGCGGCCCTTGGCCGCGAATGCCCGGGCCCCGGAAAGCCCGGGAGCTCAGCGGTTCAGGAAGTGCTCCCGAACCCGCTGAATCATTCCCCGGATCGCTTCCACCTCCACCGGCTCGCCATACAGCAACCAGCGCTGCAGATCATCATCCTGCTGGTCCAGCACCTGCTCGAAGAGGGCCAGTTCCTCGCTGGGCAGGCTCTTCCCCTGGCTGAGCACGAAGCCCTCGAGCATCAGGTCCAGTTCCTTGGTGCCGCGCCGGCAGCGCCAGCGCAGTCGTGACAGTTCGCTCATGCCTGCATCACTTGCGCAAGACCATTTTCTTCTTGATCTCCGCAATGGCCTGGCCCGGGTTCAGGTCCTTGGGGCAGGTTCGGGCGCAGTTCATGATGGTGTGGCAGCGATAGAGCTTGAAGGGATCTTCCAGTTCGTCCAGGCGCTCGCCGGTGGCCTCGTCGCGGCTATCCACGATCCAGCGCTGCGCCTGCAGCAGGATGGCCGGGCCCAGGTAGCGGTCGCCGTTCCACCAGTAGCTGGGGCAGGAGGTGGAGCAGCAGGCGCACAGGATGCATTCGTACAGACCATCCAGCTTGGCCCGATCCTCCACTGACTGCAGGCGCTCCTTGTCCGGGGGCGGCGGGGTCTGAGTGCGGATCCAGGGTTTGATGGAGGCGTACTGGGCATAGAAGTGGGTCATGTCCGGGATCAGGTCCTTGACCACGTTCATGTGTGGCAGCGGGTAGATGCGCACATCGCCCTTGATGTCCTCAATGGCCTTGGTACAGGCCAGGGTGTTGGTGCCATCAATGTTCATGGCACAGGAGCCGCAGATGCCCTCACGGCAGGAACGGCGGAAGGACAGGGTGGGGTCGATCTCGTCCTTGATCTTGATGATGGCGTCCAGAACCATCGGTCCACAGGCATCCAGATCCACCTCATAGGTGTCCAGGCGCGGGTTCTCGTCGTTATCCGGGTTCCAGCGATAGATCACGAAGCGCTTGATGTTGGTGCTGGAGGCACCCTCGGCCTTGAAGGTCTTGCCCTTCTGCACCCGGGATTTGATGGGCAGTATGAACTGAGCCATGGTCTTGCGTTCTCCTGAATCCGGGAATCAGTAGACCCGTGCCTTGGGGGGCACGACGTCCACATCGTCGCTGAGGGTGTACAGATGCACCGGGCGGTAGTCGAGGCGAACCTTGCCCTGTTCGTCCACCCAGGACAGGGTGTGCTTCATCCAGTTCTCGTCGTCCCGGTCGGGACAGTCCTCGCGGGCGTGGGCACCACGGCTCTCCGGGCGATTCACCGCGGAGCGGATGGTACTCACGGCGCAGCCCAGCAGGTTTTCCAGCTCCAGGGTTTCCACCAGGTCCGAGTTCCAGATCAGGGAGCGGTCGGTGACGCGCACATCGCCAAATGAGGTGAAGACCTCGTCCATGCGATCACAGCCCTGCTGCAGGGTTTCGCCGGTGCGGAACACGGCGGCGTAGCGCTGCATGCACTGCTGCATGTCATCGCGGATGGAGGCGGTGGAGCGTGCACCGTCGGCGTAGCGCAGGCGGTCCAGGCGTTCCAGGGCCTTGTCGGCGGCACCGTCAGGCAGGGGTTTGACGGCGGCGCCGATATCGCTGACGATCTCGCTGGCGCGGATGGCGGCGGCACGACCGAACACCACCAGGTCCAGCAGGGAGTTGGAACCCAGGCGGTTGGCGCCATGCACCGAGACGCAGGCCGCTTCGCCGATGGCCATGAGGCCTGGCACGATATGGTCCGGGTTGCCATCCTTGAGGGTGACCACCTCGCCACGGTAGTTGGTGGGGATGCCACCCATGTTGTAGTGCACCGTGGGCAGCACCGGGATGGGTTCCTTGGTCACGTCCACGCCGGCAAAGATGCGTGCGGTCTCGGCGATGCCCGGCAGGCGCTCGTTGATGACTTCCGGCCCAAGGTGTTCCAGGTGCAGGTGAATGTGATCCTGTTTGGCGCCCACGCCGCGGCCTTCGTTGATCTCCACGGTCATGGAGCGGGAGACCACGTCGCGGGAGGCCAGGTCCTTGGCGTTGGGGGCATAGCGCTCCATGAACCGCTCGCCCTTGGAATTGGTGAGATAACCCCCTTCGCCGCGCACGCCTTCGGTGATCAGGCAGCCGGCGCCATAGACGCCGGTGGGATGAAACTGCACGAACTCCATATCCTGCATGGGCAGCCCGGCGCGCAGCGCCATGCCCATGCCGTCGCCGGTGCAGGTGTGAGCCGAGGTGCAGGAGAAATAGCTACGCCCATAGCCGCCCGTGGCCAGCACCACCAGGTGGGCGTTGAAGCGGTGCAGGGTGCCGTTCACCAGATCCAGCGAGAGCACGCCACGACAGGTGTCACCGTCCATGATCAGGTCGGTGGCGAAGTGTTCGATGTAGAACTCGGCCTGATGGGCCAGGGCCTGCTGATAAAGGGTGTGCAGGATCGCGTGGCCCGTCCGGTCGGCGGCAGCACAGGTGCGCTGGGCGCGACCTTCACCGAAGCGGGTGGTCATGCCGCCGAAAGGGCGCTGATAGATCTTGCCGTCCTCCGTGCGGGAGAAGGGCACGCCGTAGTGCTCCAGCTCGATGATGGCCGGGGCGGCCTCGCGGCACATGTATTCGATGGCGTCCTGATCACCGAGCCAGTCGGAACCCTTGACCGTGTCATACATATGCCAGCGCCAGTCGTCCTCGCCCATGTTGCCCAGGGCTGCGGAAATGCCCCCCTGGGCGGCCACCGTGTGGCTGCGGGTGGGGAAAACCTTGGTGACGCAGGCGGTCTTGAGGCCCTTTTCCGCCATGCCGAAGGTGGCCCGCAGGCCGGCCCCGCCGGCACCGACCACCACCACGTCATAGGCATGGTCGATAATCTTGTAGTCGCCCTTCATCAATCAGCTCCCGAAAGCAATGCGCAGTATGGCGACGATCCCGGTGACCGCCAGCAGCAACATGAGGAATTGCATGGCAATGAGGCTCGCGAACTTTTTGCCCTCACCGTGCACGTAGTCCTCGATGATCACCTGCAGTCCCAAGTAGGCATGGTGGAACAAGGCCCCCACGGTCAGGATCAGCAGAACAGTATTGAGGGGGTTTGCCACCCAGGCAGAGGTGGCTTCAAAGCCGGCGCCGGCCAGGCTGCCCAGGCTGAAGATCAGCCAGAGCATCAGCGGTACCATGGCGATGGAGCTCACGCGCATGACGAACCAATGGTGGGTGCCGTCCTTTGCCGAACCCAGGCCGCGCGCCTGGCTCAATGGTGTGCGAAGACTCATGATGCTCTCCCCGATCAGATGAGTACGAAGATCCAGAAGATCGCCGTGAGAATGAGGGTGGCCACCAGGGCGAGGATGCCGCTCAGGTAGACCTGCTTGATCTCCAGGCCGCGGCCGGTGTCCCAGATCAGGTGCCGGATGCCGGTGCCCAGGTGGTAGAACAGGGAGAGGGTTACACCGAACAGGACAAAAAGCCCAAGGCCGCTATGCAGCAGGCCCTCGGCACGGGCAAAGGCCTCCGGGCCCGCGGCCAGGGAGACGAGCCAGTAGATGAGCAGAAGACTGGCCAGGCTGAGAATGACACCGGTGGCGCGGTGCAGGATCGAGAGGACCGATGTCAACTGCGGCTTGTACACCTGCAGATGGGGTGATAACGGTCGGTTATCGTTTGGCATGGATCGACGGCTCCGCCTGGGTGCGCCCGATCAGGGGGCGGTTAACGGTGAATGCCTGTCCGCCCGTAGCGGCATGGCCGGGAGCGGGCGGGGCACAGCGTTCGCTTGAAGGTACTGAAGGGGTGGATGTCACCCGGCCCGGGGAGAAGTCCACGGGCGGGTATCCAGAATGTCGCGCTGCATCAAATCCGCTTATAGATAGCAGGTCTGCCGGCGCGCTGCAAGGCGGGGTTATAAAATTCCCTTGGATTATATGCTTTTAGCCAAGCCTGCGGCGTTGGCTCAGGTGATGACGGTGGGTGCATCGCGGCCCGTATGGGTCCGGATGCCGGCAATCTCCTCGGCAATGTCGATCAGGGGGGCCAGGGCCTCCTGGGTGTCCTGATCGTGGCGTTCCGGATCGGCCTCGTAGCGCTCCACATACAGGCGCAGCGTGGCACCCGCCGTGCCGGTGCCGGAAAGCCGGAACACCAGCCGCGCGCCATCGTTGAACAGCGCCCGCAGGCCCTGATCCTCGGCCACCGAGCCGTCCACCGGATCCGTGTAGGCAAAATCATCGGCCAGGGCCACGGTGAAGTTGCCGAAACGGCGGCCCTTGAGGGAGTCGAGTTGTTCGCGCACCTGATTCATGGCCGCCTCGGCCTGAGCCACATCCACGCCCTCATAGTCGTGACGGGTGTAGAAGTTGCGCCCGAACTGGCGCCAGTGATCACGCACGATATCCGCCACCGACTCACCGCGCACTGCCAGCAGATTGAGCCAGAACAGCACGGCCCACAGGCCGTCCTTTTCCCTCACATGGTCCGACGACGTGCCAAAGCTCTCCTCGCCGCACAGGGTGGCCCGGCCAGCATCCAGCAGGTTGCCGAAGTACTTCCAGCCTGTGGGGGTCTCGAAGCACTCGATACCCATCTTCTCGGCCACCCGGTCTGCCGCCTGGCTGGTGGGCATGGAACGGGCGATGCCGCGGATGCCCTTCGCGTAGCCGGGCACATGATGGGCATTGGCAGCCAGCACCGCCAGGCTGTCGCTGGGGGTGACGAAGAATTGCCGCCCCAGGATCATGTTGCGGTCGCCGTCCCCATCGGAGGCGGCGCCGAAGTCGGGGCCGTCATCCGTGTACAAGGCATCCACCAGGTCCTTGGCATGGACCAGATTGGGATCGGGATGTCCCTTGCCGAAATCTTCCAGGGGCTGGCCGTTCATCACCGTGCCGGCTGGCGCACCCAGCATGTCCTCGAGGATGCGTCGTGCGTAAGGGCCGGTCACCGCGTGCATGGCGTCAAAGCGCATGGAAAACCGGCCATCCTGGAACAGGGCCTTCATGCGGTCGAAATCGAACCGGGACTGCATCAGTTCAGCATAGTCGTTCACCGAATCCACTACCGACACCCCCATGGGTCCCACAGTGGTGCGCCCGGGTGTGTCCAGGTCGATATCCGGGATGTCGGCGATGCGGTAGTGGGTGATCTCGCAGGCCCGCTCATGGATCTCGCCGGTGACTTTTTCCGGAGCCGGGCCGCCGTTGGGGGTGTTGAACTTGATGCCGAAGTCCTCGTCCGGCCCACCGGGGTTGTGGCTGGCGGAGAGAATGAGGCCGCCCTGCGTGGTGTATTTTCGGATCAGGCAGGAGGCCGCGGGCGTGGACAGGATACCGCCCTGACCGACGATGACCCGGGCCACTCCATTGGCCACGGCCATGCGCAGGATGATCTGGATGGCCTCGCGGTTGAAATAACGGCCGTCACCCCCCAGGACCAGCACGCCGCCCTTGAGGCTGGGGCGCACGTCGAACACCGCCTGGACGAAGTTTTCCAGATAATGGGGCTGCCTGAAGACCTTCACTTTCTTGCGCAGACCGGAGGTGCCCGGTTTCTGGTCGGAGAAGGGGGTGGTTTGCACACGATGGATCTTCATGGACACGGGCCTTCCTGCATGAAATGTGGGGATAAAGTTAGCAAATACTGGGCGCCCTGTCCCTGTGCTAACATCCCGCCATGTTGCTCGAAGCCTCCAAACCCGCCTATCTGGATCCCATGCCCCGCAGCTTTGCGGCGCTGATGGATCTGTATGAGGTGAATTACATTCGCCTGCGGCAGTTATGCCCCGAGCCCCAGTCGCTGGATTCCCCCAGGGTGTCCAGCGTGCCCGGCGTCATGGATCTGCACCTGGAGGTGCTGGAGTGCTGCCCTTATACCACCACGCTGCTGCTGACCTATCACTTTGACGTGGAGGGTGACCGGTCCACTCGCCGCAGTCCCAACCTGCGGGTGAGGGTGTATCACGATGCGCGGCAGGTGGAGGTGCTGGGTCGCCACAGCCGGCGTACCGGTGAGGAGGTGAGCCTGGGCGATCATCCGGACTGGCAGGCCCTGCAGTGCCGCTGGCGTTTCAATCGCTTCCTCTACAAATGGCTGGGTTACTGTCTGCGCCAGGGGCATCGGTTCTGATGCCCGGCTGATTTTTTTCGCCTTAATTCTTGACTGTCTGACTTGGTTATTGTAAAACCATTCTAAATCCTGACTATGCAGCTCAGGAATTATGAAGCCTGACAACCGAGGAAGGGGCCAGTCATGAAACTCTCGACGAAAAGCCGCTATGCAGTGACCGCCATGCTGGACCTGGCCATCCACGACAAGATTGGCCCGGTGACACTGGCGGATATTTCCCAATCCCAGGGGATCTCCCTGTCCTACCTGGAGCAACTCTTCGCCAAGCTGCGCAAGAACGGCTTGGTGGAGGGGGTTCGTGGCCCGGGCGGTGGTTACCGACTGTCGCGGCCATCGGACGAAATCACCGTGGCGCGCATCATCACCGCCGTTGACGAAAACGTGACCATGACGCGCTGCGCCGGCAAGGGAACCTGCCAGGATGGTGAGCGTTGCCTCACCCACCAACTGTGGGATGACCTGAGTGAGCAGCTGTACAGCTTCCTCGACGGCATCACGCTGGATCAGTTCTCCAATCGTCCGGAAGTGCAGCAGGTGGCGCAACGTCAGGATGCCCAGCACCAGCGCGCCCACCACCACTTCATCTTCCGCCGCACCGCTGCTTGAGGAGGAATCATGGCCTTGCAACTGCCCATCTATCTGGATTACGCCGCCACCACACCCATGGACGAGCGAGTGGCGGAGACCATGAGTCGTTTTCTCACTCGCGAGGGGACCTTCGGCAATCCGGCCTCTCGCTCCCACAGCTTTGGCTGGGAGTCTGAGCAGGCCGTGGAGCAGGCCCGGGAACATGTAGCCGCCCTGGTGGGGGCCGACCCCCGGGAAATCATCTGGACCAGCGGCGCTACCGAGGCCGACAACCTGGCCATCAAGGGGGCTGCGCACTTCTACCAGAAAAAGGGTCGCCATATCGTCACCCTGAAGACCGAACACAAGGCCGTGCTGGATTCCTGTCGCCAACTGGAACGTGAGGGCTTCGAGGTAACCTACCTGGAGCCTGAGCCCAGCGGCCTGCTGGATCTGGACAAGCTGGAGGCTGCCCTTCGTGATGACACGGTGCTGGTTTCCATCATGCATGTGAACAACGAGATCGGCGTCATCCAGGATCTGGAGGCGATTGGCAATCTCACCCGGTCGCGGGGCATCGTCTTCCATGTGGACGCCGCTCAGTCCACCGGCAAGGTGGAGCTGGACCTTTCCAGATTGCCTGTGGACCTGATGAGCTTCTCGGCCCACAAGACCTATGGTCCCAAGGGCGTGGGCGCCTTGTATGTCTCCCGCAAGCCGCGAGTGCGTCTCGAGGCCCAGATGCATGGTGGCGGTCACGAACGGGGTCTGCGCTCCGGCACCCTGGCCACCCATCAGATCGTGGGCATGGGGGAGGCTTTCCGTATCGCTCGCGAGGAGATGGGCGCTGAGAACGAGCGTTTGCGCATGCTGCGCGATCGCCTCTGGGCAGGTCTGTCGGAGATGGATGAGGTGTATCTCAACGGCGATCTGGAAAGCCGCGTGGCGGGCAACCTGAACGTCTCCTTCAATTTTGTGGAGGGGGAGAGCCTGATCATGGCCCTCAAGGATATCGCCGTGTCTTCGGGTTCGGCCTGTACCAGCGCCAGTCTGGAGCCGTCTTATGTGTTGCGCGCCCTGGGACGGGATGATGAGTTGGCGCACAGTTCCATCCGCTTCTCCGTGGGGCGTTACACCACCGTGGAGGAAGTGGACCACACGATCTCGCTGGTCAAGTCGGCGGTGCAAAAACTGCGCGACCTGTCTCCCTTGTGGGAGATGCACCAGGAGGGGATCGACCTGAAATCCGTGGAGTGGGTGGCCCATTGAGGCCTGATACACGCACGAACGAAGAGGTGAAATGACATGGCCTACAGTGACAAAGTGCTTGACCACTACGAGAATCCCCGCAACGTGGGGGCAATGGACAAGAGCGATACCTCCGTGGGCACCGGCATGGTGGGTGCCCCCGCCTGCGGCGACGTGATGAAATTGCAGATCAAGGTGAATGATGTCGGCGTGATCGAGGACGCCAAGTTCAAGACCTACGGCTGTGGCTCGGCGATTGCCAGTTCCAGCCTGCTCACCGAGTGGGTGAAGGGCAAGACCCTGGAGGAGGCGGGATCCATCAAGAACACGCAGATCGCGGAGGAACTGGCCCTGCCACCGGTGAAGATCCATTGCTCTGTGCTGGCTGAGGATGCCATCAAGGCGGCTATCGATGATTACCGCCGCAAGGGGGGGCCGGCTGTCGGGGTGGGTGAACCCGCCGCACCGGAGGGAGAGCGGATTCCGGCGTAGGGGGTGGTTGTCTGCTGTTGCGCCCCTCACCCCAGCCCCTCTCCCCCCGGGGAGAGGGGTTTTCCCTACCCAGCGTGAAAGCGCCCTCTCTCCCCAAATGCCATGGCGCTATTGCAATGTTCGCCGTGGACGCACTTCCCTCAACAGCCGTCGCAGACGACGGAACCGCTCAGGATCCGGCCGGCTGCCATACCTCAGTGCCACATATTCCTGTGTGAATGCCATCACCGGTTCTGCCAGATCGGGACGCTCGCGGCCCACCCGCTGTGCAAAGGCCATCGGTGGCTCATGGGCAGAGCGGGTCAGCCCCCAGCGGCCCAGGCGACGACAGAATCGGCGATAGACCAGCGATAACGGATCGGCCACCGGCAAGCGGTTGCGCCACAGGAAGATGGCCGCGAACACCAGCACCACCAGGCCGATCAACACCACCATCAGGGTGATCATGCCGCGCCAGTCCAGGCGGCCCAGGCCGAGGCGTTCCAGCAGTTCCGCCTGTCGCTCCGGCCCGAACGCCAGCACCCAGCCACTCCAGTAGTAATCGAGACTGTCCCGCCACAACTCGAACTGCAGGCGGATGGCCCCCCAGTCCAGGCTGCGCAGCATGTAGTCCGGCAGGCCTGCGTCGTCGGACAGGGCAGCGCGCACCCCCTGCTCAATGCGGTCCGGCGCCACGGCGGCCGTGGGGTCCACACGCACCCAGCCCCGATCCTCCAGCCATACCTCCGCCCAGGCATGGGCATCCGATTGGCGGATCAGCAGATAATCCCCCATGCGGTTGTATTCACCGCCTTGATAGCCCGTGACCACCCGCGCCGGAATGCCGGCAGCGCGCATCAGCACCACAAACGCGCTGGCATAGTGCTCACAAAAGCCCGCCCGTGACTCGAACAGGAATTGATCCACCGGGTCCCTGGGGAGGCTCGGCGGCGACAGGGTGTAGAAGAAAGGCTCCTGGTTGAAGTGACTCAGGGCCGCCCCCACCACGGCACCGTCGTCCTCGTGGGCCTCCCGCCAGCTCCGGGCCAGGGCCCGCGCCCGGGGTGCCGTGCCATCGGGCAGCGCCAGGGCCGCACTGCGACGGTGGTCACTCAATACGGGTTCCAGGGGCATGTTGGGCATGGAAGACACGCTGTACTGGATCAGACTGCGCACCGGGCGCCGCGACACCAGGTCGTGGTCAGCGGTCATGCGGGCGTCCTGGGGCGTGGTCAGGGGAATATCCAGGGCCAGCAGCCAGCGTCCGTCATGGGGCTCCAGATTGACCGTGTAGGTGAAGATGTCGTCTTCATCGATGGTCACGGGCTGGGGCGTCGCCTCGCCCCGGTCACGACCGAAGCGCCAGGTGCGGCCGTCATACTCCCAGAATACCGGGCCGCGCCAATAGCGCAGATTCTGATCCGGGATGTCTCCGGCAAAGGACACCCGAAAGGCCGGAGCATCGGATTGCAGCAGTTCGCTGATTGAGCCGGGAGACATGCTGTCGGACAGCCCGGTGATGCCAGCAGACTCATCCTGGGGCATGCCCCACAGCGGCCCGGGCAGGCGTGGAAACAGCAGGAACAGGATGATCATCAGGGGCAGGGCCTGGGCCAGCATCAAACCGGCCAGGGAGAGGGATTCCCGCCAGGGCTGGGCCCCGTCACCGGCATTGAGCCGCACCAGGGCCGCCGTGGTGGCGAAGACCGCCGCCACCATGTACAGGGCCAGCGGGATCTCCTGGGAGTAGAAGAAGTTGGTGATCACCACGAAATAGCCCAGGAACACCCCCAGCATGGCGTCCCGGAAGCCGCGCGTCTCCAGCAGCTTCAGGCCCGTCATGAGGATCAGCAGGGCCACTCCCGCATCGCGGCCGAACAGGGTGCCATACTGGGTGACCACCAGGCCGGTGGCCACCAGGGTGAGCAGCACCAGCAGCCAGCGACCCGGCATGGGCATGCGCCCCCAATGGGCCAGGGCTCGCCAGCCCATGGCCAGCGCCGCCATGGCCACCACCCAGGGTGGCTGGTTGAACAGGTGCGGCAGCATGGCGAAACACAGGGCGAAAATCAGCCAGGGCAGCGCATTGGAGCGTTGCGGCAGGCGTTCCTCCCGGGGCAGGGGGCCCATGGCGGGAGCGGGTGCGAACAGTCTCATGGACTTTCCCCCGCAGGCAGTGCGAAGCAGGCCAATTGCTCCAGGCAGCGTTGCCGATGACGCTCGCCCGTGGCCGGCTCGATCTCCACCCCGGGCATGCGCAGACCAAAACGCAGTTTCTTGCCGTGAGCCTCCAGTACCAGATGACAAAGCATGGAGAGGCGTGTCTCCACGTCGGCGGCGGGCAGGTGTTCCCAGTCCAGCCAGGTCTGGCCACCCTGAAGCTCGTGGAACTCCTTGGTGTACATGTCGCCGGTGCGGGCCAGGGCCTTCCAGTCCAGTCGCCGGGGAGAATCCCCGGGTGCATACGCCCGCACCCCGGTGAACTCCTCGCCTGCCCGGTTGCGTGTGGCTTGGGGTTCGGTGTCCTCACCGTCGCCGCTGGGTGTCTGTTCCACCGGGATCGGCTGCGGGTAGATCAGTAAGGATTCGTCAAAATTGAGCCATGACCAGGCCCGAAACAGCCCCAGGGGGTAGCGGGTATGCAGCCGCAGTCGACCCGGTCGCAGTACACCCCGCCGCCGTGCCCGCAGGTTCAATGTGACCGGGGTGTTCTCCCGGGCCCCGACCGAGAACTCGGTGGGCGATTGTTCCGGGGCCTCCAGCAGCAGCCCGCGCCGCGATACCCGGCTGGGGTTGTCCACCGTGTAGGTGAACTGCGCGGTCTGCCCGGCAAAGACCGGTGTGGCCGGCTGACGGGTGATGCGCAGGCCGAGCAGATTGCGGTGGGTGTGCCACATGGAATTGGCCCCCAGGGCGGCCAGCAGGAAGGTGAGCATGAAGGCCATGCTGTTGCTGTAGTTGATGGCCCCCAGGAGCATCACCACCAGCACCAGGGCAAACGTGTAACCCTGACGGGTGGGCAGGATGTAGATGCAGCGCCTATCCAGAGTGAGTTGCCTGCCCTCGGGGCGCTGGCCCCGGGTGATCCAGCGGATTGCCTTCTCTCTGAGGCCCTGATGAGTGCGACCAAGCCAGGCAGTGGCAGTCTTCATGTCAGGGTACCGGAACCGCCTCGATCAGTCCCTGTATCACCTGCGCCGGGGCCATGGTGGGGGATTCCACCAGGCGCAGCCGGTGTCCGGCCACCGAGGGCAGGATGGCCTGCACGTCCTCAGGCACAACATGGTCCCGGTGATTCACCAGCGCCCAGGCCTGACAGGCCCTCATCAGTGCCAGGCCCGCCCTCGGGGATAGACCCATTTGGTAAAGGCCTGGTTGACGGGAATGGGCGATCAGGGCCTGGACGTAATCCAGCAGGGCGTCGGAGACGTGAACCTGCGTCACCTGTTCCTGAAGTTGCACCAGTTGGCCGTCTTCCAGTTGCGCCGGCAACTCTTCCAGCAGTTCGCGCCGGTCCCGCCCCCTCAGCAGGGCCCGCTCCGCCCGGGCATCGGGATAGCCCACATGAATCCGCATGAGGAACCGATCCATCTGGGACTCGGGCAGGGGGAACGTGCCGATCTGCTCCTGGGGGTTCTGTGTGGCGATGACGAAAAAGGGTTCCGGCAAGCGCCGCGTCACCCCTTCCACGGTGACCTGCTGTTCCTCCATGGCCTCCAGCAGGGCGCTTTGTGACTTGGGCGTGGCCCGGTTGATTTCGTCGGCGAGGATCAGTTGGGAGAACACCGGGCCAGGGTGAAACTCGAACCGCTGGCGCTCGCTGCTGAACATGGACACCCCCAGGATATCTGCCGGCAGCAGATCGCTGGTGAACTGGATCCGCTGGAACTGCAGCCCCAGGGTGCGGGCCAGGCCATGGGCCAGGGTGGTCTTGCCCACGCCGGGCAAGTCTTCCACCAGCAGGTGCCCACGGGCCAGCAGGCAGGCCAGGGACAGGCGCACGGGGGTGGCCTTGCCGTAGATGACCGTGTTGAGTTGATCCAGAACGGCGTCGATGCGCTGCGCCAGGTCCGTTTGTGTTTGGTGGTCGGTCACTGTGTGTCCTTCCTCATGGCGTCTTCATCAAGTGCTCTGCGGTGAGGACGCGGTATCAGCGTCTCAGTTCCTTCACCCAGAAGGTCATGGGCTTGGTGGTCTCTTCGGCTTCGTCCAGGTCCTTCCAGGAAAAATGGGCCACCAGCTCCGGATCCTTGCGGTAGCCGCGTTTCTCCCAGAAGCTATCCAGTGGAACGTAGTGCGCGGGCCGCTGCGGATGGTCTGCCGGGCGCTGTACGGCGCAGAACGCCGCCCGGTCGAAACGGCCCAGGCTATGGGCATGGGCCTCGCGCTCCTGGAAGAATCGCACCCCCACGCCCTGGCCGCGATATTCCGGCAGCAGCACAGATTCGCCCAGGTAGAATACCCGCTCCGGTGCCATGCCACGCTGTCGGAAGGGCGCAATCACGTTGTCGGTCTCATATTCCAGCGGCAGGGCGGTGGAGGCCCCGACGATCTGATCACCGTCCCGGGCGAGGATCACCACGCTCTCGGCACAACTGAAGTAGGTTGCAAGGTATTCGGTCTCGTAGGCGGCATCGCCGTCATAAAGGTAGGGAAAATCCCTGAATACCCGTATACGCAGTCTTGCCAGCGATCCCAGATAGGGCTCTGCCTTGGGGCCGGGTACGCGTTCCAGGCGCGGGGGCTGGGTCATGGGGAAGGCCTCAGGGGTGTTTCACATCGGGACAGTCTGGCAAGCTGACACGCAGGGTTCAATGCCCCGCTTCGCACACCCGCAGCTTCGGAGAATGATCGCCATGCATCAAGCCATTGTGTTGCACAAGAACGATGAGGAGGTCACTGCCGGTATCGAGTCTCTGACGGATGCCGACTTGCCCGACGGAGATGTGACCGTGCGGGTGGCCTATTCCACCCTGAACTACAAGGATGGCCTGGCCATCACCGGCAAGGCGCCCGTGGTGAGGAAATACCCCATGGTGCCGGGGGTCGATTTTTCCGGGACCGTGGAATCCAGTGATCATCCGGACTTCAAACCCGGTGACGAGGTGATCCTCAATGGCTGGGGGGTTGGCGAGGGGCATCCCGGTGGCATGAGTCAGAAGGCCCGGGTGAAGGGCGAATGGCTGGTGCCGCTGCCCTCTGCGTTGTCCCTGCGCTGGGCCATGGCCGTGGGGACCGCCGGTTACACCGCCATGCTCTGCGTGCTGGCGCTGGTGCGCCAGGGCGTCACGCCGGACAAGGGGGATGTGCTGGTGACCGGTGCCAATGGCGGTGTGGGCAGCGTGGCAGTGGCACTACTGGCAGGCCGCGGCTTCAACGTGGTGGCATCCACCGGTCGCACCGAAGAGACGGATCACCTCAAGGCCCTGGGGGCGTCTGACGTGATCCACCGGGATGAACTCTCAGGCCGCGGGAAGCCGCTGGGGAAGACCCGCTGGGCGGCGGCGGTGGATACAGTGGGAAGCCAGACCCTGGCCAATGTACTTTCCACCACCCAGTACGGGGGCAGCGTGGCCGCCTGCGGTCTGGCCCAGGGAATGGATCTGCCCACTACCGTGGCCCCGTTCATCCTGCGTGGCGTGAATCTGCTGGGCGTGGATAGCGTCTATGCGCCCATGGAGCTTCGCCTGGAGGCCTGGGAGTGTCTGGCCACGGAATTGGACACTGACAAGCTGGAGGCCATGACCAGCGACGTGGGTCTGGGTGACGTGATTCCCCTGGCAGAGAAGATCCTGGCGGGCCAGGTACGCGGTCGCACCGTCATTGACGTGAACCGCTGATCCTCCCTTCGGGGTTCATGTTCAAGCAGCAGGGGTTGGCTGGGGTGGGGCAGTCTGAGGCCTGGGTCGGGGCAGGATGATCTCGATGCAGGTGCCGACTCCCAGGTCGGAGTCGATCCACATGCGCCCATTGCAATGGCGCACCACCCAATAGGCTTTGGTGAGGCCGAAGCCGCCGCCCCGCGTGGGTCTGTCACGGACGTTTTCACCACGCACGCCGAACTCCACGATACCCTCGATCTGGTGGGGAGGAATGCCCATGCCCGTGTCGTCCACCACGAAACGGATTTCGCGCTCTGTTTCCTTCAGCCCGGCCAGGATACGTCCGCCGGGTGACGTGTATTTGCGGGCGTTGGCCAACAGGTCACGCATCACATCCTGAAAGATGGCGGGCACATAAAGGTGGTCGCCCTCCAGGCTATCAATGTCCACCTTGATGAGGTAATCGTCCGGCTGTTGTTCGGCGATGTTCTGAGTGATGCGATAGCGTCCCTTGCTGTTCTTTTCGATGGCGAGCAGCAGTTGCCAGAAGTCTGACCGTAATGGGGCGACTTCCAGCCAGGCCCAGCCCAGTGGAGCCCCTGAGCGGGCCTCGAGTTCGCGCACGCGAGTGCCAAGGACCGCCAGGATGGATTCTATATTGTCAGTGGACGCATGCAATTCCTCATCCAGGGCGACACCTTCCAGGGCCTGGCTGAGGAGGGCGTGGATGCGGGTTTGCAGAGACTGTGGGTCGGCCAACCACGAAGCCGCTTGCTCCGGGGTCTGCAGGGCGTCGGCGAACGCATGGACCAGCGCGAGGGCTTCCTGAAGGGGCGGGGAGTCCCCCAGGCCGTAGGCCATGAGATCCATTTCGCAGGCCAATACGTTGAGCACATTCAAAAAACTGTGCATGTCGATCAGGGCTTCCTGCTCTGCGTTCAGATTCAAGGCCCTGGTAATTTCGACCACAGCACACTCCCGCGAAAGGAAAGTAGAACAGCCGTGGGATTGTAAACGATCAAAAAAAATGCGTGACGCGCAGCACGATCCAAATGGGGGATACCGGAGTACCCCCCACGATATGGCCGACGAACGGTATCAGTCTTCCATCAATTCTTCGCCAGCCTCTTCCACTTCCTCGACGGCGTCATCCACCTCGCGCCCAGCCTCTTCGGCCGGGCCGGGCTCGTCCACCATGTCGCTAACAGCCTCGGCGGCCTCATCAGCGGCATCCTGCACAGCATCCACCGCATCGTCGAACTGATCCTGCGCTTCTTCCATCGTTTCGTCCACGGACTCGCCGGCCTCTTCCGCCGGACCGGGGTCGGAGCAGCCCACCAGGATGGCAAAGGGCAGGGCGGTGACCATGGCCGTGGCGACAGCCGGAAGTAATTTGCGATATATCATGATGATCTCCTTGATCGGCTCATCCACCGACGATTCAGGAAATGGGTTTCAGGGCAAATGAATTGTATGCCCGCTGTCTGGCAAAAGGCAGAGCCTTTGGTCACATTTTTCACGGCCGGCTGGCGCCCAAACAAAAAGCCCGACGACCCCCAGGGATCGTCGGGCTTTTTGTGAATATGGAGGCTGGGGTCGGAATCGAACCGGCGTACACGGCTTTGCAGGCCGCTGCATAACCACTCTGCCACCCAGCCTTTGAACGATCGGGGAAGTACAGCATCCCCGATGGTCAAACAAAAAACCCCGGCAGCGCCGAGGTTCTGGAAAACTTTGGAGCGGGAAACGAGACTCGAACTCGCGACCCCAACCTTGGCAAGGTTGTGCTCTACCAACTGAGCTATTCCCGCGTCGCTGATGGGTGCGTATTCTACAGACCCGCGCGCCACTGTCAACCTTTTTTCATCTTCTTGAATCAAAAGAGTTTGTGGGGGGGACCAAAAACCACGCGTCGACAACTGACAAGGGCGCCGTCATGGAGGCGTAGGCGGGGTTTGCGTCTGATTGATGTTCAGCCCGTAGAGCCGATCCACGGGGAGCGTCAACGCCAGGCCCTGACGGGGGGAGTCCAGATTGAGCTCGTCGCGCAGTTGCAGGGCGGTGCGATTGGCGACCTCCGTATCGGCGATCCAGAACATGAGGGTCATCGCGCTTTGAAAGGTCAGGCCGAAAAAGGTCTTGATGGGGGGCGACCCGATGCCACTGGCGGGTACCATCGTGGCCCCCGAGATACCGGAACGATCGGCGATGTCCAGCGCCTTGTCCGACACATCGTCGGTGACGATGGCGATGAGCAGGGAAGTGGTGGCGGATTGTTCCATGAAGTCTCTCCTTCAGTTGCTCGCCGGCACGCTCCAACCATAGCACGCTGCAGAACCTCTCGAGGCTCACGGTCTTTGCAGGCGGATCTCGTAGTCGTTGCCGCGCCGTTCCCCCACTTCCGAAAGGGCCTGTGCCAGCGCCGGATCGTCAGGGTCTCGGGGAGAGGCCGTGGCATCAAGACGCACGCGGCCCTGGGTCAGGTGGCCGGCGACTTTCCCTTGCAGGGCCAGTGGGCCCCCCTGGTCGGTGAATGTCCCGCTGAACTCATTCCCCTTGGCGGTGAAGTCGCCGCTCAGATCTCCCAACGGGACCGATTGGTCTGCCTGGATGACGGCATTGCGCCAGTGGAACCGGCCACTGGCGGATCGAATCTCCCCCTCGTCGGTCATGTCGAGCCGATGCAGATCCAGTGACAGGGTGCCGCCCAGCCCGGCATCATTCAGGCCTGCACCCTGCAGCATCCGCCCCAGGGTGGCAGCGGGCATGTGGCCACGACCGTCGGCAACGCGCCAACCCGAAACGCCGCGGCTGGCGACTCCCTGGAACCGACCGTCCGCCGTGGTGGCCTCGACATCTGCCACCATTCGCCCTGTGATCGCCTGCATGGGGCGCAGTTCCCATTGAATATCGGTCGGTCCCAGGTCCACACCGGCGACTGGCGGCAGGTTCAATTGCCTGACCTGTCCGCGACCCAAAGACCCCTCCACATCCATCCTGGCCAGGGCGGCCGGCACCGGCAGGTGCCGGTTGGCAGCCTCCTGCAAGGTGGTCATGGGAGTTTGTGCCAGCACCCAGGCCGCTGAGGTCAGCAGCAGGGCCAGCAGGAAAAGGGCGATGAGGAAGAACAGGAAGAGTCGGCGCATCACGCCATTATAGTGCGAGGGAACACAGGCCCAAAGACCTTTCAGGGCAGATCGAACAGCAGCGCCTCGGCATCTTCGCTTTCCAGCACAATGGCCAGTTCATCCTGGATGACAGCGGCGTCGCCCTCGTTCAGTATTTCACCGTTCACCGTCAAGCTGCCCCGAGCCACATGGATGTACTGATTGCGATGGCGGTCGGGCTCATAGGTGATGGGGGCACTCTCCAGCGTGGCGCGAAAGAGCCGAGCGTCCTGGTGGATGGTGAGTGAGTCCTGATCACCGTCGGGCGAGACCAGCAGGCACAGCCCCGGGGAGGTTGGAAAGGCTCGCTGTGCATAACCCGGCGCCACCCGTTTTGTGTGGGGCAGTATCCAGATCTGCAGCAGGTGCAGGGGCTCCTCGCTGGAGGCGTTGACCTCGCTGTGGACGATGCCTCTGCCGGCACTCATCACCTGCACCTCACCGGCACGGAGCACGCAGTGCCCGCCGGTGTTGTCCCGATGCTCAATGGCCCCCTCTAGCATGTAGGTGATGATTTCCATGTCCCGATGGGGATGGGGCGGGAAGCCGGCGCCGGGCGCCACGTGATCGTCGTTGATCACCCTCAGGGCCGAGACCCCCATCTGTTCCGGATCGTAATAGTCCCCGAATGAGAAGCTGTGCCGACTGTCCAGCCAGTCGATGTGGGTGTGTCCTCTTTCTTCCGCCGGACGGATCGTGATCATCGTTTTGGGTCCTTGGCGGGAACGCCCGCCGAAAGCACTGGTGATGTGTGCAACTTTAGATTGATTCCATTGGCTCGAGTTTCAATGTGTCCCGGCTGCCTGTCGTAAGGTCAGCGTCGGCTGGATCCATCCTCGGCCTACCTTTCATCCTTGGGAGTGACCCACCGACGTGAGACATGAAATCTGCGTTGTAGAATGACCAGGCTCATACGTTTCTCATGGCCGGAGGTATTCATGCGCCGATTTGTGCTGATTCTGCTGCTTGGTCCGGGGCTGCTCGCCGTGGCGGCGGTGGCCGGGTGGATCTTCTGGTCGGAACGCCATCCGGAGTTGGAGCGGGATCTGCGGGTCGAGACTCAGGAACGGCTGGAGACCTGGTTTCCCGAGGCCATGTCGCTGCCACCCGAGCAGGTGGGGTTCGTGCCCAGAGGCGGCCCGGAGGGCAAGTCGGGCCCAGAGGTGGTACTGATCCATGGCCTGGACGAACCCGGGGGAATCTGGGACGACCTGGTGCCCGAGCTGTCCCAGCATTGGGTGACCTGGGAGTTTCGTTATCCCAACGATCAGGCCATTGATCACAGCGCCGACCTGCTGGCCGCGCACTGGGAGGAACTGGAGGTGTCGGGTCCGGTGGTCCTGATCGGTCATAGCATGGGCGGCCTGATCATCCGCGATTTCGTCACGCGCTGGCGCCACCCGGAGGACGAGTCTGCTTCGGTGGCCGGGCCCGGGGTCGGGGGTGCCATCATGGTGGGAACACCCAACCAGGGCTCGGAGTGGGCCCGGCTGCGTGCCTGGCTGGAGGTGCGTGAGTGGTTCGCCGACATTCAGGAGGGTCGCTTCTCCCTGTGGGCAGGCCTGCGCGACGGTACCGGCGCCGCCAAGATTGACCTACGCCCGGGCAGTGACTTTTTGCGTGATCTGAATGCGCGCACCTGGCCGGAGGAGATCCCTGTGCACTTGATTGGCGGTCGGATCACCGAGCCTACACCCGCGATGCGCGCCAGCATCGATGCCTTGTCGGAGGATCTGGGAATCGAGGACCTGGATGAACGGGTCGAGGCCTGGTGGTCATCCACCGGTGAGTCGGTGGGTGACGGCGCCGTGCCGGTAAATTCGTTGCACTTTGAAGGGGCTCCTGAGCCGCAAATCCTGCAGGCCTCCCATCGAGGCCTGCTGGTGCGCATGCCCCTGACGGATGAGGTGCCGCCGGCCGTTGAGGCGATTGTCGACCAACTTCGTGCCTGGCGGTAAGCCAGGCCGGGTTCCCGTGTCGCCGATAAAGACCTACCGTAGAACTCAAGTATTATGATGGGGTCACATCTTTGTGGGCCCGCCTTCCAACCGTGGAATCGGGTCTCCACTTGCCAATTCACGTCACGGGAGGTTCCGTCATGCAGGCTGTCAGAGGGTTTTCCTACGGGTTGTTCGCCTTGGCCGGGGTTATTCTGGCCTATTGTGTGTGGGTGTAACCATTCGGGTCCTGGCCGCGTGAGATCTGGCCAAGGCTATCGCTGAAACCTCATTGCACGCGCGGTCATGGATCGCGCGTGCACTGGCTGTTGTCGCCAGACACGGATAGTCGTTCTTCTCCCCCCCCCCCGTTTCCTTTTCGCAGCCCCAGCCTGGGTGTTCGAGCAGATCCTTGCTGCGTTGTGGGGGATTGCTGATCAGTAGTTTTATCCCATCATGTTTTTCGATGTCATAGTGAAAAACCGGGAGGTGGCTCCGGTGGTTATTTACTTTGATCTATCAGATGCTCAGGAAGTATAGGTATTGGTCCTTACCCCTCCCGTTGAAGCACGAAATCAGCAAATGACGGGGGCTGGTTTTATTTTTAAGTGCATGGTTTGCAAGGATTAAATATTTTATTTTCCCGAATGTTGGATAATTTGCGAAAAACTGCTTGACCTGTCTTTCCTTTTGTCTAGACTTAGAAACCATGAAAACAGTGATGTTAATTGTTTGCCTGGACTCAATCCTCGTTCGGGTAATCGGCGGCATCGCACCCTCAAGAGGGGTAAAGGTTTAGATCGCACTACGCGACTAATAAGGGCTTGAGTCATGGCCCAATTTCACTGAAAGCCTTACTTTATAGGGGAAGACAGTAATGAGTGAATACAGACCGAGCAGACCAAGCAACCCCAGAGATGACTGGAAACTGTGGCTGGTAGTCAACCCGGGTACTTGGTTGATCCCCCTCTTGATCACTTTCCTTGCTACGGCGTTGATTGTGCATTCCTTCGTGTTCACTCACGAAGCGTACAACCCGCTGACCTATGAAGTGTCTGAATAAGCATTCGGGCGCTCAATCTTAATTCTGATTGACTGAATTCAATTTTTAGAGGTGAACAGGCATGGAAAACAGTATCTCGGGTCTCACTGAAGAACAGGCGAAAGAGTTTCACGAACAGTTCAAGGTCGTGTTCACCACGTTCGTGGTGCTGGCTGCTGCTGCTCACTTCCTCGTCTTCCTGTGGCGGCCCTGGTTCTGAACCGGGCCAAGCATCAATTTTGCGAACATGAAGGGTTAGAGCCCTCAACCAAGAGCCCTCTTGGTGTGTTCCACGCGGCTTTGCCGCCATAGCCGACACGCCCCCACGTATGCTCGCACGTGGGGGCGTGTCATTTGTTCCAGCGTTAAACCAGGTCGCGGGGGATCGATATATCCCAGTTGCGGGAATACACGCGCATTTCCCCCTCGAAGGCATCGAGTTCGGCGTGTATGTGAAATTCATGGATGGTGGAGGTCAGTACTGTTCGCGTGACGGTGCGAATCTGCCAGTCATCCCGACGAAGGCCTCTTTCCCAGAGTGTTTCACCGCGTGTGGAATTGAAATCGTCGCCCCGGTAGCTATACCACTCCAGCGCCTTGCGCTGCATCTCCAAGCCCAGTGTGCTCAGCAGCACCGTACCCTGATCGTTGACAACCTCCAACGTGGAGCGGTCGATCGCAAGGTCCCGGACGACGCGCCAGTCGTGGGCCTGGGCGGTGATGGGCCGAATCTCCGTGGAGAGCGGGCTCATCTGGGGTTCTCCAAACTTGATGCGGGCATCCTCGTCATGGCAAGGGGTTCGCGCCGGCAGGACGATGCGGCTGGCACCCGCATGGACGCATAGCCGGACCGGCTCCGGAGCTGGCCAGGCCAGGGGCCAGTAAGAGGTGGAGAGTGACACACGAAGGCGATGGCCTGCAGGAAAGTGCTGGGCTACATCATTGAATTTCAGATGTACGTGATAGTTCTTGCCTGGCTCCAGGGGTTCTGGGGTCGCCGAACCGTCGCGATGGGTCAGGTTGAGCAGCCCATAGGTGATGCGCGTAGCCTTATCATCGGGCGCCACGTCGGAGAGTCGGGCCGCCACCATGGCCACTGGGCGGTCCACGCTCAGTTCCAGTTCCAACCATGCCGCTCCCAGAATCTCCAACGGCTCATCCAGGGCAGCGCTGGTGAAGACCATGGCCCCACCATCCTCTTCGCGCTGGTCATGTGGCAGATCGGGGGTGGCCGCGTAGGAGCACCATTTGCCCGCGAACAGGCCAACGCTCAGCGGTGATTGCACCGTCATGGGGCGCCTTGGCACCTTTGACTGCTCCATCTCCAGGGTGCCCGGCCAGGCCAGCGTCCACGCCTTCAGGTGAATCCTGGGCGAAGGCCACCGGGACTCACCGACCCAGCGCCCGGGACGTTCGTCGTAATAAGTGGTGGGCGGTACGCTCTCCTGCATCCAGGCACGCAGCATGGGTTCTTCCATGATGCCGTTTTCCTGCCCCTTGAGCCAGTAGTCCCACCAGCGCAGGCATTCCTGCAGAAACCCGATGGCCGGTCCCGGCACGCCTTGATGGGGGTACTTATGGCTCCAGGGACCCACCAGGCCAAGCCGCGGCACCCTTAGATGGCGTAGCAGACGAAACACCGCGTTTGAATAACCGTCAGCCCAGCCGCTGACGGCCATCACCGGACATCGGATCGCGGTCCAGTCCTCGCAGATGGAGCCATGCCGCCAGTAGGCATCACGCCGCTGGTGTCGCAGCCATTGTTCCAGCCAGAGGCCGCTGCCCTCCAGTCGCTGGAACCACATATCACGCCATGAGCTCCCCACCAACTCCGGATCCGGGGGCAGGGAGTTGTAGGCAAACATGGTGGAGGCCCAGGAGAGGTTGTCACCCAGCAGGCAACCGCCCATATGGTGCACGTCGTCAGCGTACCGGTCATCCGTCGAGCAGGCGCTGATGATTGCCTTGAGGGCTGACGGGCGCATCGCTGCGATCTGCAAGCCATTGAATCCTCCCCACGAGATACCGATCATGCCCACCGCGCCGCTGCACCAGGGCTGTTCGCTGATCCACTGGATGATTTCAACGCCATCGTCCAGCTCCTGCTGAAGGTATTCGTCCTTGAGCACCCCCTCGGAATCGCCGCTGCCGCGCAGATCGACACGCAGGCAGGCGTAGCCGTGTCCAGCCACATAGTGATGCATGCGGTCGTCACGGGCTCGGGTGGAATCGCGCTTGCGGTAGGGGATGTATTCCAGCACTGCTGGCACAGGGTACTCCAGTGCGTTCTCTGGCAGCCAAAGACGCGCAGCCAGCCGGGTGCCATCGGAGAGGGTGATCCACAAGTGTTCCTCGATGCGTACCGGATGAGGGTATTCGGTGACAACGTTCATGACATCCTCCCAGGGTCGCCGCGGGGTGCGGTTTCGATGGGTACGAGCACCAGCGGCAGGCGGGCCAGCACGCATTCATACTTGCGCTGCAGTTCCTCATGATTGGCCGCGCCCACGAACACCACGGCCACCTCATAGGTGTAGCTGTCCTGGAAACGCAGTTCCGAGAGCTGCGTGCCTTGCCCTATGTCGATCTCGATGAGTACACCGGGGATCTCTGCCTCGATGGTCGCGATCTCACTTGGGGTCGGCACGCGCGCCACTCTGGCGTCCTGGTGATGGCGCAGCATGAACTTGGCAGCACAGGCGAATGCCCCCTGTCGATATGGCATGGATGGTTCCTGCCCCAGACCGAGATCGATCATCACCTGGTGGTGATAACAGCCATCCACCATATGGAACAGCGGAGCATGGGACTTCGAAATGCGGCAGTTGATCTCCAGCAACCAAATGCGATTCGTATCCTCCTCCCAGAAGAACTCGATGTTGAATGGTGCGTCGTCATAACCCACCTGCTGGATCACGCGCCGCGCCATGTCCGTCATGCGCACCTGCACAGGCTCGGGGAGTGTTGAGGGGTAGGCGTAGCGGCAGAACGACGAACCTGCCACCCCCTCGCGCAGGGAGTCGATCAGGCCATAGATACGCACATCGCCGCGCCAGGCGTAGCCTTCCAGCGTGCATTGCCGACCGGATGAAATAAGTGTTTCAGCAATGCAGTGGTTGCCGTCTATCGTGGCCACCTCCGCAGGGATGTGGGCATGGGTCATGATCTCGTTGAAGGGGTCACCAAAGCGCCGGATACCCCTGCGGGTTGCGGCGATCGCCCGATTGAAATCGTGAACATCCTCGACCAGAAATCCCAGATGGGACAGTACTGACTTGACCGGTTTCATCCAGAACGGGAAACTCAGCGTTACGCCACGAAGGGGGTCGGGCGCGAATGGATCAACGGCGCAAAAGCTGGGGAGGTATCCGGGAATCACCCGTTTCTGTTCCAGACGGCTCCAGTACTTGTGTTCACACTTGAGCACAGCCTCCAGGGTGGGTCCGGGCAGATGGAAGTCTCTACGCAGCAGGGGTAGTGTCGTGCTGACCGGAAAGTCCCAGTAGCCCACCACCGCATCCACCTGGCCATGAAATGCGTGCAACTTTCGGGGGGCGTCATTCAGTAACTCCCGAACCGGGAATCGCTCACCACACTTCAATTCCGCGCGAGTGAACAACGGATGGAAGGCGTAGCCATTGGCCCTTGGCAGTGCGCACAGCTGCCGTAGATGAAAGTCATCCAGCCCAACCACGAAGATGTTGCGCGGTCCGGCGGTATCGGCAACGCCCATGGCCTGCACCTCAGTGATTTGGACTGGCCAAAAAAAGCTTGTGACTCCGAATATAGACCCTTTGGGCCGGGGTGACTGCCAATCGCATGGCGACGTTACAGGGTTTATTCTGGGGGGCAGGCTGGTTCCGTGGGCTGATTCCGTGATCTCGCAATCCACCCGCGGGAAGTTGAAGATACCCAGAGCCTGATCACCATGACCGAGAACCGTCGCCCGGAGGCAAGGCCATGACGCTTGACTACATATCCCACGAGACCTGCCTGCTGCATCGGGCACCATCGGCGCATCCCGAGTGCCCTGAACGCCTGCAGGCCATCGAGCAGGCCCTGGCCAACTCGCCACTCGAATCCAGGGTCAAGCCTATCCAGGCGCAGCCAGTTGAACGTGAGGCCCTCCTGCGGGTTCACGATGCCGCGTACCTGGATCAGGTGGCGGCTGCGATCCCGGCCCCGGGTGGCTGGAGTATTCTGGACACCGGAGATACCTACCTATGCGAGCACAGCCTGGAAGCGGCGCGGCTGGCCGCAGGCAGCATGGTGATGGCGGTGGATCGGGTCATGAAAGCGCCCGGACGGCGGGCCTTCTGTGCCGTGCGTCCCCCAGGGCATCACGCCGGGCGGGCCTTCGGGATGGGGTTTTGCCTGTTCAACAACGTCGCCGTGGGGGCTGCCCATGCCCTGGCAGCTCACGGCCTGTCGCGCGTTGCCATTGTGGATTTCGATGTGCATCACGGCAATGGCACGGAGGATATCTTTCGGGACGAGCCCCGGGTGCTGTTCTGCTCCAGCTTTCAGCATCCCCACTATCCAGGCAGCGGCGCTGATACGCGCAGCGACCACATCCTGAACCTGCCACTCCACGCGGGCACCGACGGCCAGGCCCTTCGGGCCGCTGTGGAAGCGCATTGGCTGCCGGCTCTTGAAGCCTTCAGGCCCCAACTGCTGCTGATCTCCGCTGGCTTCGATGGTCATGCAGACGACCCCCTCGCCAACTTCCGGCTGCGGGAGGTCGACTATGTGTGGCTGACCCAGATGGTGGTGGACCTGGCCGACCAATATGCCGAAGGTCGCGTGGTATCCACGCTGGAAGGCGGGTACGACCTGCCCGCTCTGGGTCGCAGTGCAGTGGCGCATCTTGCCGTGCTGGCGGGATACGAGCCGGGGGCGGATGTGGGCGGGTAGTAAACCTCCAAGGCAATCGGAGGGCTTATACCTGCAGAGCCTGCCCCCACGCATCCAGCAGCTCCCGGGACATGGCGCATACGGCCGAACGCGGTTCCAGATCCAGCGCGGCGGGTGCCTGGCCCTGAAGCGTGATGTGGTGGCCACCGGCCTCGGTGAGGATGAGTTGTCCGGCGGCGTAATCCCAGAGGTTTTGCTTGCCATGCACGTACACGGCAAACCGACCGGCTGCCACCCAGCACCACTCCAGGGCGACGGAGCCGATGGATCGCTGTGAGGCGTAGGGAGGTTCGGTGGCCAGTTTAATGGCCAGTGGGCGGGGCAGGCGCTTGAAATCCACCGCAGCCACCGCCCGGGACAGCTCGGGGACGTCAGCCGGATGGATGGTGAGAGGCCCCCCATTGAGCCATGCCCCCTCGCCGCGAACGGCCGTGAAGGTCTCACGGCGACAAGGATCATGGACCAGTCCGAATACCACCCGACCTTGATCCATCAGCGCCAGGGCGGTGGCATAGGCGGGCAGGCCCGCACGGAAGTTGCTGGTGCCGTCCAGGGGATCCAGCACCCATAAAGGGCGGCCCGCCTTCAGGGTGTCCTGCTGGGCCTGCGGCGTCATCTCCTCGCCGAGAAACCCGATCCCGGGGTGAAGCTCCGCCAGCCAGTTCTGCAACTGGCGTTGAATGGCAAGGTCTGTATCGGTCACCCACGAACCATCGGTCTTCAGGCGCCCGGATCGGTCGGCCTGCTTCAGTATCTGGTTGACACGCTGGCATACACCCTGGGTGATGGAATGCCAGTCCAACGACTGTATGGTGAGGGAATCATCTGACATTCCCGAATCATAGACGATAATCCACCATCATCCCCCTTTTGGAAGGAGTTCGATCTTGAACATTGCCGCCCCCGCCTGGCTGAGCCGGCTCCGCCCAACGCCCGTCGTCGATGACACCACCCGTGCCTGGATTCGGGACGTGCATGACTGGGCGCTGTCGCAACAGGATGATCTGCGCCCCCTGGACCAGGCGAAATTGGTGATGCCCATCCGTGATCATTTCCCGGCCGAAGTGCAAGACCCCCACGGGGCCGCCGTGGCCACGTTCGAATCCATCCGCCAACATGCCGGGTTTGGCAGTGTGCCGATGCAACTGGTGCCGGCAGGTACCGGTGCGCGTTTCCCGAGTCAACCCAGTGAAGCAGAACCGTTGGTCCTGGAGTACGATCCACGCCTGTGGACCAATCGACAGGCCCTGGTGGCGCAATTGGCCCGGGATCTGGCCGCTTGGTGGGTTTTTACACGCCCCCAACCAGCGCCTGCCCAGCAGGGCAATGAAGCCCATGTGGCGGAACTGGTGGCCGTATGGATGGGGTTTGGCATCTTCATGGCCAACACCGCCTTCATCGCCCGGGTGGGCGGCTGCGGCAAATGCGCTGGCCCGGCGATGGATCGGTCCGCGTCCCTGGGGCGACCGGAGATCGCCTACGCCCTGGCGTGCTTTTGTCGTGACCAGAGCATCGCGCCCCGCGAGGCACGGTATTTTCTCGAGGCCCCCCTCAAGGGGCTGTTCCGCCAGGCGAGGCGGTTGAGTTAGTTGGATGGTGGCGGGTTATCCAAGGCCCTGCGGCATCCACCAGGTCACCATCACCGGGATGAAGGCCAAGGCAAACAGGGTACTGAGCAGGGTGGTGCCGGCGGCCTGCTGGGGATGGGTTTTAAGGATGCTGGCGATGACCACCGTGTTGGCGGCAACGGGGGTGATGGAGAGCAGGAAGAGGGCCTGGTGGACTGCCAGGTCGTAGATTCCCAGCCAGTGTGCATCCATCCACGCAAATGTCAGAGCCAGCACCGGCCAACTGATGAACTTGCCCGCAAAGGCCAGGAGGGTGAAGCGACCACTGCCCACCAGTCCCCGGAAGCTCAGGATGCTCATGCCGATGATCATCATCCCCAGGATGCTGTAGGCCCCGCGCAGGTTGTCGAAAAGGGGCTGCAGGGCATCGGCGATGCCGATGTCGTTCAGATTGAGCATCACGCCCAGCAAGAAGGCGTACAGCGATGGCAGGCGCGCCACCTTGATCATGCAGTCGCGGATACCGAAACGCCCCCGCGCCGCCAGGTAAAAGCCCACCGAAGTCTCGAACAGGGTGGTCCCCAGCATGCAAAGGATGTAAATGCTCAAGCCTTCGGTGCCGAACAGCAGCAGGGCCACGGGGATGCCGAAATAGCCGCTGTTGCCCGTGCCCACCGACAGGGGGATGAGCGAGGCGGTGCTGTCCCTGAGCCAGCGCCGGGCGACGTACAAATGGCTCAGCGCAATCAGGGTGCAGAATCCGAACACCATCACCGGCAGCAGGATCACGCTCGGCGATAGCGGGGCATACATCACCCCGGCAAAGATCACCGACGGGGTGATGATGTAGAGCATGATCCCGGCGATATGCCCCCCACTGGCGTTCAGGTAACGCCCGGCCACCCAGCCCAGGGCAATGGTGATGTACAGGGGGAGGAGTTGGGTAAAGAGAGAGAGGGTGGTGGTCATGGGGGCATGATAAGGCCCGCTGACCCTCCCATGTTCGCCATATGGCTCATGCCTGATGCGAGACCGTTGCATCGGGTTGTGACGAAGGGCGGGCTGAATACCCGCCCTGACTGATCATGGGCGTGCCGGGCGGCTTTTGTCCCGGCCCGCCAATGTCAGGCATCGTGCAATCTCCTGCAGGGATTCCGGGTTGGCCAACGCACCCAGGTTCTCCGCATCCGTTTCGCCCTGAAGCATGCGGGCGACGGCAAGCTCCACCTTCTTGCCGCTGCGCGTATAGGGAATCTGGCCGACGGCATGGATCCTGGCCGGCACGTGGCGCGGGCTGGCGTTGGCGCGGATGCGCGAGCGGATGCGCTTCTCCAGTTCCGGTGTGAGGGTCTGATCCGGCGCCATGACCACGAACAGCACCACCTCCACATCACCATCCTCATGGGGAGCCCCCACCACCAGGCTGTCGGCCACTTCCGCAATGGTTTCCACCTGCCGGTAGATTTCCGCAGTGCCGATGCGTACGCCACCAGGATTGAGTGTGGCATCGGAGCGCCCGTAGATGACGGCGCCGCCGTGCGGTGTGAACTGGATGAAGTCACCATGGGCCCAGATGCCGGGGTAGGTGGCGAAGTAGGATTTGCGGTAACGGGCCCCGTCCGGATCGTTCCAGAATCTCACGGGCATGGCCGGGAAGGGGGTCACGCAGACCAGTTCGCCCCGGTCATGTCCCGCGTCCCGACCATCCGGGGTGTAGGCCCTTGCATCCACACCCAGCATGCGACACTGGATTTCGCCCCGCCGCACCGGCAGCAGGGGGGTGCCACCCACGAAGCAACCGCAGATATCGGTCCCGCCGGAGATGGAACTGAGCATCAGGTCCGCCTTCACGCTGTGGTACACCCAGTCGAAATCCTCCGGCAGCAGGGGAGAGCCGGTGGAAAAGAGGGCGCGCAAGGCCGACAGGTCATGGGTATTGCCGGGTTCCAGACCGGCCTTGCGACAGTTACCCAGATATTTGGCGCTGGTGCCGAAATGGGTGACCCGTTCCCGGGAAATCAGGGACCACAGGCAATCCAGGTCCGGGTGCGCAGGTGACCCGTCGAAAAGGACCAGGCGTGCACCGGTGAGCAATCCGGAGGCGAGCCAGTTCCACATCATCCAGCCGGTGGTGGTGAAATAGAAGAACGTGTCTCCCGCCCCCAGATCGGCATGCAGCAGCAATTCCTTGCTGTGATTGAGCAGCATTCCGCCGGCTCCATGGACGATGCACTTGGGTACGCCCGTGGTGCCGGAGGAATAGAGGATGTAGACGGGGTGATCCGGCGGGAGTTGCTCGAATACCGGCGTGGCCTGGGGATGGGCGTCCAGGGCAGTTTCCCAGTCCACGAATCGAGGATCGTCCGGGTGACCGAGTTCGGGCAGCATGGGCAGGCTCAGCACCCGTTGAAGTCCCGGTATCTGCCGCGCCAGTTCAAGGTTCTGTTCCGCACGATCAAAAACCTTGCCGTTATAGCGATAGCCGTTGGCCAGGAGCAGGACCTTGGGTTCGATCTGCCCGAAGCGGTCGACGATGGCGGAGACGCCGAAATCCGGTGATGCCGAACTCCAGATGGCGCCCAGGCCGGTGGCGGCCAGCATGCCCACCAGGGCCTCGTGGGTGTTGCCCACGACGGCCGCCACACGATCGCCCTGGGTCACACCCTGTTCCCGCAGCCAGGCCTGCAGGGAGGCCACCCGAGCCAGCAGGGTGGCGCCATCCAGTCGCACATCCTCGCGGGATTCACTTACTTCCAGCACGGCCTCTTCATTGGGGTTGCCATCGATGGCGTGGCGCAGCAGGTTTTCGGCGAAATTCAGTCGGGCACCCACAAACCAGCGGGCTCCAGGCATGGTGGTCGATTCGAGCACCGTCTCCGGATCGCGACTGGCACGCACTCCGGTATGGCGCCAGATGCTGTCCCAGAACGCCGCAGGGTGACTCACGGACCAGCGATGCAGCTCGTGATAGTCCTGGAAGGGCCCGTGGCCCTGCTGCACCAGCCAGTCCCGGTAGCGGGCCATGGCGCTTTGGGTGAGTTCCCGGGGGCCCGGTCGCCAAAGAATCTCCGCCTGTGTGCTCATGCTCGCCTCCCCGTTCTGATTGAGATGGGTCCATGCCCGCCGCGCCTTGGGCCGACACGGAGAACTAACGTTTACGTTTAAGGAATATAAAAATTGACGTTAGCGTAAACGTAATCTAGCCTTATCCAGGTCTCGACGCAATGGGCGTGGGGGCTCGTGAAGGGCATAACGACGACAATCACCATCGGGAGGAGACATTCATGGGCATCAAACCCGGATATCTGGCGCTGGCCGGCCTGCTGGCCGTGCCCAGCGCGTGGGCGGTTGAGTATGATTTCAGCGGAGACATCGATGTACGCGCCTTCGGCCGTCTGCCGGCCGCTGGGAGCTACGAGAGCGGTTTCGAGCAGCGCCTGCGTGTGCAGTCAGACATCCGCCTGCAGGATGGCGTGAGCGTTCATGCGGGCGTGAACCTCATCAACGACACATGGCGCGGGGATGGCTCGGGGGATGTGGCCGGCCTACCGCAGAGTCAGCCATTCACCCTGGGCCGTGATCATCGCACGGTGACCCTGGACTATGGTTACGTGCAGATCCCCCTGGGTGACTGGAACCTGCGTGCCGGTCGCCAGATCGCCAACTGGAACTTCGGCATCACCGTGGCGGACGACCGCCGCGACCGGATCATGATTCTGGGGCCGGTGGCCGAGGGTGTGACCTTCCTGGCGGGGGGAGACCAGCGTCAGAAGGGCACCCTGGATGATCGCAAGGATGATGGCTACCTGCTGTTCGCCGGTTTCGTGGGCAATACCAATGATTGGTCATGGGGGGCACTGCTGGGGCATTACGTGGGGGACGACGAAAAGGATGGCGCCGGTGATTATGAAGGCGGTCGGTTCTATGCCCCGCGGGACGGCACGCTCATCTCTCCCTGGGCACAGGGTGAGCTCGGGCAGGTCAAGGTCACCACGGGCGCCCATTACCTGGGAGGCGGTGATGCGGTCTACACCAACGATACCTTCGCCGGTTTCCTGCGGGGTGGCTTCGAACTGTCCGATAGCTTCAATCTGGAAGCCCAGTATTTCTTCAACATCGGCGGTTCGCTCATCGAGCCGGGTTTCGACACCTTCTCCAGCCTGATTCACAGCAGCCCACGACATGATGCCACCGCGACCTACATCGGGGCCCTGGACATGCGTGGACTTGGCAAGGTGTCACGGGAGTTCAGCGGGATGGGTGACCAGGACATCGACCGGCATCTGCTGGCCGTGCGTGGCACGTACAGCCCCCATGCCAGCTGGCAGCTGAAACTGGCCGCTGGCTGGGTACGCTATGACGGCATGGCGCCGAATCTGGGTCAGACGAGTGATGATCCGGATCGGACCGAGGATGTGGTTTTCGGTGACATGCAGTTGCACTACGACGTGACGCCGTCCACCAGTCTGTGGGCCACTTATGGCTATGCCGATACCGCGAACCTGATCGATGGGCGTGACAGCGTGGATGCGGTGAGCCTGAATCTCAGAACCCGTTTCTGAGGCACTGGCCTGGTCCCTATCGGGAAGATGGGGACCAGTTCCCGATGCTTGCGAGGAGTTGTCGATGCCCTCTGATGTGCGTGCCCTGGCACGCCGGTACGCCGAGCCGGATCTGCTCGATCGCCTTCGCCGGGCGCTGACCACGCGCGGGCTCGATCCCGACCGGCTCTCCTGTGACGATATCGCCGCCATCGACCAGTTGCATGTGGGCGGACGCGCCGCGAGTCGTGCCTTGGCGGCGCGGGCCGGGCTTGAGACGGGGATGCGGGTGCTTGATCTGGGCTGCGGCACCGGTGGCACCAGCCGCTTGCTGGCGGCAGAGCATGGCGCGCAGGTGATCGGCGTGGACGTCACCGGTCCGTATCTGGAGGTGGCCCGTTGGCTGAGCAAGGCCACCGGGCTTGAGGATCGCACGGGTTTCCTGTGCGCGGACGCCCAGCACCTGCCGTTTGCCCCGGCCACCTTCGATGGGGTGTGGTCACAGCACACATTGATGAATGTACCGGATCCGGCCGGCGCCCTGAGCGAGGTGTGCCGTGTGCTGGTGCCCGGTGGTCGGTTGTGGCTCCACGAGGTGGTGCAGGGTCCGTCCTCCACCCCCCCCATTTTCCCGGTGCCCTGGGCGGATGATCCGGCCCACAGTCATCTGTTGACCCTGGAGGCCCTCCAGGACCTGATGGGCGCGGCGGGTCTGCGCCCCGTGCATGTGGAGGATGTGAGCGAGGTCGCATTGCAATGGCGGCGCAAGCACACCCGGCGCGAGGCGGGGCGCCAGGACAACGGCCCCGGTGCGTGGGCGCCCCTGTCCCCCGCACTGATCTTTGGTCAGAGATTCCTGGAAATGGGGCGCAACGTGATGCGCAATCTGGAGGCGGAAAGGATTCGGGTGGTCATGGGAACCTGGGTGCGAACAGGCTGACCCGGATCCCTCAGCCGGCCATGGCGCGCGCCACCCGGGACTGCACAGGGCGCCCCAATTGCTGGTGGATCCAGTGCACCGTATCCACCAGGGCACGCAGATCCACGCCTGTCTCGATGCCCATGCCCTGGAGCATGTAGACCACTTCTTCGGTGGCCACGTTGCCGGAGGCCCCACGCGCGTACGGGCAGCCCCCCAGGCCGCCCACGGAACTGTCCACCGTGGCAATGCCCAGTTCCAGCACGGCGAACAGATTGGCCAGGGCCTGCCCATAGGTATCGTGAAAATGGGCGGCCAGATTCGCCAGCGGCACCTGTTCCGCCACGGCTTCCACCATGCGCCGTGCCTTCAGGGGGGTGCCGGTGCCCACGGTGTCGCCGAGTGAGATCTGGTGGCACCCCATGTCATGCAGGCGCCTGGCCACCCGGGCCACCGCCTCGGGAGCGATGTCGCCCTCGTAGGGGCAGCCCAGGGTGCAGGACAGATAGCCTCTCACCGGGATCTCCCGCTCCCGGGCCTGGACCAGGATCGGCTCGAAACGTTCCAGGCTCTCGGCGATGCTGCAATTGATGTTATTGCGCGAGAAGGACTCCGAGGCCGCCGCGAAGACCGCCACCTCCCGGGCACCGGCGGCCACGGCATTCTCGAAACCCTTGAGATTGGGGGTGAGCACGGGAAAGCGGATGCCCGGCCGGCTGGGTAGCCCGGCCATGACCTGGGTGTGGTCCGCCATCTGCGGCACCCAGCGTGGCGAGACGAATGCGGTCGCCTCCACCTGACGCAGGCCGGCCTCCACCAGGCGGCGGATGAGCTCCAGCTTCACATCCGTGTCAATGCTGCCGGGCTCGTTCTGCAGTCCGTCCCGGGGGCCCACCTCGACGATGTTGACGGCATGGGGCAGGGGCATGATGCTCTCCTTATTCGGCGGCACTGGCCAAGGATGGAGCGACGCGCTCACGCGCTTTCACCAGGATGCTGGGTTGCAGTTCGAGCACGGGCTCACCGGCCTGATTGATTGCGGTCCACAGGACCTTGATCACCCCCCAGCCTGGACGCGACTCGGAGGCCTTGACCTCGCGGATTTCCATGTGCAGAGTAATCCGGTCGCCGGGGCGCACGGCCTTGATGAAGCGGATCCCCTCCACCGCGATGCCGATCTGGCCTTCGGCCATGCGCAGGTCCGAGCGGATGGCCATGGCCGTCATCACCGAGATGGTGTGCCAGCCGCTGGCCACCAGCCCACGAAAAAAGGTGTTGCGGGCCGCCACCGGATCCACATGATGGGGCTGAGGGTCGTACTCCTCGCCAAAGCGGATGATGTCCGCCTCGGTCATCTCATGTGGGCCGGTGCTGAAGCGCATGCCCGGTTGCAGGTCTTCCAGGTAGTAGGTGCTCATGCTGCGTCCCCGGGACGAATGGCCAGAAGCGGGGACCCTTCGCTCACCTGATCGCCCTCGTTGAAGTAGACCGTTTCCACAACGCCGTCATTGAAGGCGCTCACCACGTATTCCATCTTCATGGCCTCCAGTACCATGAGGGCATCCCCTTCGGAGACGTGATCGCCCACCTTCACATTCACGGCCACCACCATGCCCGGCATGGGGGCCACCAGGCTGCCTTCCTTGACCTCGTCATCCATGCCGGCGGCCAATGGGTCATGCAGCATCAGCTCGCGGGTTTCGGCACTCATGGCCACCGTGAGCCGTTGTCCGTCCCGCAATACCCAGGCATCCAGATGCACGCCGTCCAGCTGCATGCGCAGCCGCCCGTCGGCATGCAGGTGTCCGCGGGCCCGGTGACGATGACCGGCCCATTCGATCACAAAGCCGTCATCCCGATAGTGGGCAATCACCTTGAGATCAAGATCCTGGGCGGTATCCAGGAAGTGCAGGGTGCGATGGCTGTCGCCGTTGAGTTGCCAGCCGGAGGTGCCATGCCAGGGGGAATAAGGATCCGCCGATGTGCGCGCCCGCTCCAGGTTCTCGCGATCCACCCGCAGCAGCTCATGCAGCGTGGCCGCGGCCAGCAGGGCCGGGCTGATCTCCCGGGGGGCCGGTAGCAGTGCGCCCCGGTGCGTCTCGATGAAACCGGTGTCGATGCGCGCCGCCCGAAAATCCGGGTGAGCCGCCAGGCGGGCGAGGAAATTCACGTTGGTGGTGGTGCCCACCACGATGAACTCACTCAGGGCGGTCTGCAGACGGTTGAGGGCGGTTTCACGGTCCTGATCCCAGACCACCAGCTTGGCAATCATGGGATCGTAGTGCACGGAGATTTCATCCCCCTCCTGAACCCCCGTGTCGATGCGCACGTGGGGTGATTCCTCGGGCGTGCGCAGGTGGCGGATTGCGCCAGTGGCGGGCAGGAACTCCCGGTCGGCATCCTCGGCATAGATGCGTGCCTCGAAGGCGTGACCGTTGAAGCTCAGACGCGACTGTTCGCAGGGCAGGGACTGGCCGGCGGCCACCTGCAGTTGCCAGGCCACCAGATCCTGACCCGTGATCATTTCCGTGACCGGGTGTTCCACCTGCAGCCGGGTGTTCATTTCCATGAAATAGAAGTCGCCCCGGCCATCCATGATGAATTCCACGGTGCCTGCGCCCACATAGCCGATGGCACGGGCAGCGGCCACTGCGGTTTCCCCGAAATGCCGGCGACGCACCTCGTCCAGGCCCGGCGCCGGGGCCTCCTCAATCACCTTCTGATGGCGCCGTTGCACCGAGCAATCCCGTTCGAACAGGTGCACGACCTGACCGTGACTGTCCGCGAAGACCTGGACTTCCACATGGCGGGGCTGCAGCAGGTATTTCTCGATGAGCACGCGGGCGTCGCCAAAGGCCGCCGCCGCCTCCCGCTGCGCCCCCTTGAGGGCCTCGGCCAGATCCTCGGGGCGGTCCACACGGCGCATGCCCTTGCCGCCACCGCCAGCGGAGGCCTTGATGAGCACCGGATAACCGATCTCTTCCGCCACGGCGGCCAGGTGCTGGAGCGACTGATCCTCGCCATGGTAACCGGGTACCAGGGGAACGCCGGCCTCCGCCATGATGGCCTTGGCGGCGCTCTTGGAACCCATGGCCTCGATGGCCTCCGGGGGCGGGCCGATGAACACGATGCCGGCATCCCGGCAGGCTCGGGCGAATTCGGCGTTTTCCGAGAGGAAGCCGTAGCCCGGGTGAATGGCCTGGGCGCCGCTCTCCCGGGCCACCTCGATGATCCGCGCCTGGTTCAGGTAGCTTTCCCGTGCTGCGGCGGGGCCGATGGGCCAGGCTTCATCACAGGCCTTCACGTGCATGGCCTGACTGTCCGGCTCGGAGTACACCGCAACGGTGCGGATTCCCAGTCGCCGGCAGGTCCGCTCGACCCGGCAGGCGATTTCCCCCCGGTTGGCGATCAGTATCTTGTCGAACATGCTCCAGTCCCTGTCAGGTGAATCGCATGGTGCCTCACATGGAGGCAATGAAAGGGGTCCACTCAAGCCGCACCGGGCATGGGCCAGACCGGCGAGCGCTTTTCAAGAAAGGCGCCCAGCCCCTCCTGGCCTTCCCCGCTGACGCGGATCCGGGCGATCCGGGTCGCGGTCTCCTCAAGCAGCCCGGCATCAATGGGTTGGCCTGCCACGTCCCGCACCAGGGCCTTGGCGGCGGACATGGCCTGGGGGCCGTTCTGGGTCAGCTGCTCCAGAAGTCGTGCCAGTATCTGGTCCAGGTCTGCCTCGTCCACGGCCACTTCATGCACCAGACCCATCTGCCGGGCACACTCCGCATCGAACAACTCCGCTGTGGTGAAGTAGCGCCGTGCCTGACGCTCGCCCATGGCCGCGATCACATAGGGGGAAATGGTGGCCGGGATGAGGCCCAGACGAACCTCCGAGAGGCAGAATCGGGCTCGGGGGGCCGCCAGGGCCACATCACAGGCCGCCACCAGGCCCACGCCACCCCCCATGGCGGCACCGTTGACGCATGCCACGGTGGGCTTGTCGAGCCGATAGAGGGTGTCCATCAGCTGTCCCAGGGCCAGGGCGTCGCGATGGTTTTCCTCTTCGCTGTAGTCGACCATGCGCTTCATCCAGTGGATGTCGGCGCCAGCGGAAAAGCTCTTGCCCGCCCCGGTGAGCACCACGGCCCTGACCGCCGGATCCTGCTCCAGCGTCACAAGGGTGCGGGTCAGTTCCCCAATCAGCGCATCGTCAAAGGCATTGTGACGATCCGGGCGGTTCAGGGTGATGGTGGCAACGCCGGCTTCGGCATGGACCAGCAACATATCGTTCGCCATGATCTTCCTCCAGGTCACATGCGGAAGAGCCCGAAACGGGTCTCCTCGATGGGGGCGTTGAGGCTGGCGGAAATGCCCAGCGCCAGCACCATGCGGGTGTCTGCGGGATCAATGACGCCGTCGTCCCAGAGGCGTGCCGTGGCATAGTAGGGGTGACCCTGGTGCTCGTACTGTGCGCGTATGGGGGCCTTGAAGGCTTCCTCTTCCTCGCTGGACCAGGCCTTGCCCTGGCGTTCCAGGGTGTCTCGCCTCACCTGCGCCATCACGCCCGCCGCCTGCTCGCCGCCCATCACCGAGATGCGGGCGTTGGGCCACATCCACAGGAAGCGCGGCGAATAGGCGCGTCCGCACATCCCGTAATTGCCGGCCCCGAAGCTGCCCCCGATGATGACGGTGAACTTGGGCACCCGGGCACAGGCCACCGCCGTGACCATCTTGGCCCCATCCTTGGCGATGCCACCGGACTCGTACCGGCGACCCACCATGAAGCCCGTGATGTTCTGCAGGAACACCAGGGGAATGCCGCGCTGGCTGCACATCTCGATGAAATGGGCCCCCTTGAGGGCGGATTCGGAGAAGAGGACGCCGTTGTTGGCCACGATACCCACCGGGTAGCCATGAATGTGGGCAAAGCCGCACACCAGGGTGGTGCCGTACAAGGCCTTGAATTCATCCAGTTCGGAGCCGTCGACGATGCGCGCGATGACTTCGCGGACATCGAAGGGTTTGCGGGTGTCGGTGGGGATGATGCCGCCCATTTCCTCCGGGCTGTAGCGCGGTGGCCGCGAGGGTCGCAGGTCCAGACTCACCTGCTTGTCACCATTGAGGCGACTGACGCAGCGACGGGCCAGGCCCAGGGCATGGGCATCATTGAGGGCGTAATGGTCAGCCACCCCGGAGACCTTGGCATGCACATCGGCACCCCCCAGTTCCTCGGCGGTGACCACCTCGCCGGTGGCCGCCTTCACCAGCGGCGGTCCGGCCAGGAAGATGGTGCCCTGTTCCTTGACGATGATGCTTTCCTCGGCCATGGCCGGCACGTAGGCGCCGCCTGCCGTGCAGGAGCCCATGACCACCGCGATCTGCGGGATGCCCTGGGACGACATGACCGCCTGATTGTAGAAGATGCGCCCAAAGTGATCCCGGTCCGGGAACACCTCGTCCTGGTTGGGCAGGTTGGCGCCGCCGGAGTCCACCAGATAGATGCAGGGCAGGCGGTTCTGCTGGGCGATTTCCTGTGCCCGCAGGTGTTTCTTGACGGTGATGGGATAGTAGGTGCCGCCCTTGACCGTCGCATCGTTGGCCACAATCATGCATTCGCGACCTGACACCCGGCCGATGCCGGCGATGACCCCCGCGGAGGGCACCTCGTCGTCGTACAGCCCGCAGGCGGCCAGCTGGGAGATCTCGAGGAAGGGGGAGCCGGGATCCAGCAGTACCCGTATGCGTTCCCGGGGCAGCAATTTGCCCCGGGACAGATGGCGTTCACGGGCCCCTTCACTGCCGCCGGCGCTGACCTGTGCCACACGCTGGCGCAGATCCTCCACCAGGGTCGACATGGCCGCCCGGTTGGCGGTGAACTCCTCGGATCTTGTGTTGATCTTGCTTTTGATGACGCTCATCGGTTTCCCTGCCCACCAGTTTGCTCATTGGGTGCCGGGCGCACTGGGACGGCCTCAGCGGGTTTCCTTGAACAGTTCCCGTCCGATCAGCATGCGCCGGATCTCGGAGGTGCCGGCTCCGATTTCGTAGAGCTTGGCATCACGCAGCAGTCGACCGGTGGGGTATTCATTGATGTAGCCGTTGCCCCCCAGGCACTGGATGGCCTCCAGGGCCATGGCGGTGGCCTTCTCGGCGGCAAACAGGATGGCCCCGGCCGCATCCTTGCGCGTGGTCTGCCCCCGGTCGCAGGCGCGACCGACGCTATAGACATAGGCCCGGGAGGCATTCAGGCCCACATACATGTCCGCCAGCTTGCCCTGCATCAACTGGAACTCCCCGATGGCCTGATTGAACTGCTTGCGTTCATGCACATAGGGCAGGACCACGTCCAGGCAGGCGGCCATGATGCCCAGTGGGCCAGCGGCTAGCACTGCGCGCTCATAGTCCAGGCCGGACATGAGCACCTTCACGCCTTCGCCCTCACGGCCCAGGATGTTCTCCGCGGGCACCTCGCAGTGGTCGAAAATCAGCTCGCAGGTGTTCGAGCCGCGCATGCCCAGCTTGTCCAGCTTCTGGGCGGTGGAGAACCCGGGGGTACCCTTTTCGACCAGAAAGGCCGTGATGCCCTTGGGGCCGGCGTCGGGATCGGTCTTGGCATAGACCACATAGGTGCTGGCCTCGGGGCCGTTGGTGATCCACATCTTGTTGCCGTTGAGCACGTAGCGATCACCTTCCCGCCGCGCCCGCAGACGCATGCCCACCACATCGGAGCCCGCGCCCGGTTCGGACATGGCCAGAGCGCCCACGTGCTCGCCGGTGATCAGCTTGGGCAGGTAGCGCTGCTTTTGTTCCTCGCTACCGTTGAGCTTGATCTGGTTGACGCAGAGGTTGGAGTGCGCGCCATAGGAGAGAGCCACCGACGCGGAGGCGCGGGAGATCTCCTCCATGGCGACCATGTGGGCCAGGTAGCCCATGCCACTGCCGCCGTATTCTTCGCTGACGGTGATCCCCAGCAACCCCATCTCGCCCAGCTTGGGCCACAGATCCTGAGGAAACTCGTTGTTCTGGTCGATTTCGGCCGCCCGTGGCGCGATTTCGGCGGCGGCAAATTCCGCGACTGCATCACGCAGCATGTTGATTTCATCGCCCAGGTCGAAGTCGAGGGTAGGGTGGTGGCTCATGGCGCGGTCCTTTCAATGGTTTTCCGGAAGCCTATATTCAGTTCACGTAAACGTCAATACAGTATTACGTTAACGTAAACGGCATTAATTGTCCGGGCGTGAAGGGTATGTCGGCAAGGCGCCATCCCTTGTGATGGCCTCAGGAGCCTGTCTTGAGTCTGGCCTCGCCGCCATCGGGCCTGTCGATGTCGCCGGGAGGCTCGGGGTTGGCCGTATCCGCTTTGCGGTCCTGTTTCGCCTTCTCCTGGGCTGAGAGTAACTGCTCGCAGTGAGCATAGGAGTGCTCCAGTTCCTTGAGGGTCTCTTCCAGGTCCTCCCGTTGACGGAGGAGATGCTCGCGCTTTTCGTCCAGCACCTTCAGGTAATAGCGCAGTTGCCGGGACTCCCCGTGGGCATCGTCGTAGAGGTCGAATGCCTCGCGCATCTCGCTCAGCGTGAATCCCAGTCGTTTGCCACGCAGGATCAACTTCAGGCGCGCACGATCCCGGCGGCGGTACAGGCGCTTGGTGCCCATGCGCAAGGGGGAGAGCAGGCCCTCATCCTCGTAGAAACGAATGGCGCGGGTGGTGATGCCGAACTCCCGGGCCAGTTCACCGATCGTGAACGTGGTGCCATGGGCATCGCTTTCCTTAAAGGCGGGCTGGGGTTGAGTCATGTATGAACCTCCGTCGGCTCTTGCCGGCCACTCCGGGGGAGGGGGGCTTGGGGAAATGCCGCAAACGTCAACGTCACTTCGGTGGGTCCGGAAAGGGGGGGATTCATCCGAAGTGCTTTCATTGTACGTGAAACCTGGGGCGGGTGAAGCGCTGCATGCTGCATTGCAGCGATCTTTTTTTATCGATCACGCCGGTCTCTCTGGCCGCTACCCATGGTTTTCCGTCATGCACCGGGATGGTGCGTTGTGAAGCGGTTGTCAGCGGCCTGGTGGAAAAGCCCGTACAGAATACAGCAAAAAAGGGTTGACGTGGACGTAAACGGTAACTAAATTGCCTATAACCTTATTACAGATAACCCCATAATCAGACCGGGATCAACCGGCGCCAAACCAAAGGCAGGAGGTCAGTCCTGATGTCAGGTCAGAGACTTAGTTATGTGTGCGGTGCGGGCACCGAGCCCTTGTGGGGCGTCACCGTGGGTGAGCAACTCCATCATCTGGCCACGGTATGGCCCGAGGGGCTGGCCCTGGTGGATTGCCAGCAAGGCAGGCGCTGGACATGGTCTGAACTGGATCAGCAGGTGGATGCGCTGGCCGCCGCCTATCTGGAGCTTGGGCTGGAGCCGGGCGATCGGGTGGCCATCTGGATGATGAACCGGAGCGAGTGGGCACTGGCCATGTTTGCCGCTGCGCGGATCGGCATGGTTTCCGTTAACGTAAACCCGGGTGCTCGCAAGGCGGAATTAGAGCGGTCCCTCAATCGGGTGCAAGCGCGCGCACTGATCATCCAGGACCAGTTCAAGAGCAGCGATTACCTGAAGATGGTGAACGAACTCTTCCCGGAGCTGGCCAGCGCGGGGGAAGGGGCGCTTCGTTGCGAGGCGGTACCGAGTCTTGAGCGGGTGATCCGGGTGGGGTCGGCGTCCACGCCCGGGATGATCAACTTCTCCGAGTTGCTGCGGGCGCCCAATGCCGACACCCTGGAGCGCGTGCGCTCCCTGAGCGCCCTGGTGGACTTTGATGCGCCGGCCAATATCCAGTTCAGCAATGCCATGGGCGGCGAGCCGGCCGGCACGACGCTGACCCACCACAACATCATCAATAATGGTCTGACGGTGGGTCGCACGCTTCGCCTGAGCGAAGAGGACCGCGTTTGCATCCCGGTGCCGCTGTTTCACTGCTTCGGTCTGGTGATGGGCAACATGGCCTGCCTGACCCATGGCAGTGCCATGATCTACCCCGGAGAAGCCTTCGAGCCACTGGACACCCTGCAAGCGGTGCAGAAGGAAGGGTGCACCGCTTTGTATGGTGTGCCGGCCATGTTCAAGGCCATGCTGGACCACGAGGAGTTTGCCGGCTTCGATCTGTCCACGCTGCGCACCGGCATCATGGCGGGGGCCCCGTGTCCGCCGGACACCATGGACCAGGTGATGAACCGCATGCACATGACCGAAGTGACCATCGGTTATGGCATGACCGAGTCTTCGCCCATCTCCTTCATGAGCGACGTGGACGATGCAGTCGAGCACCGACTGTCCACCGTGGGCACCATTCGACCGCATCAGGAAGCCAAGATCATCGACAGTGAGGGCCGCATCGTGCCGCTGGGCGAGGTGGGCGAGCTGTGCGTGCGTGGCTACAACGTCATGCGGGGCTACTGGGGCGATCCCGATCTGACCACTCGCGTCGTGGATACGGCACGCTGGCTGCACACCGGCGACCTGGCCCGGCTGGACGAGGCGGGCTATTGCCGGATCGTGGGCGGCGTCAAGGACGTGATCATTCGCGGGGGCGAGAACATCTATCCCCAGGAGATCGAGGATTATCTGCGTGGCCATCCGCGGGTTCGCGACGCGGTGGTGGTGGGCGTCCCGGACGAACGCTTGGGCGAGGTGGTCTGCGCCTGCGTGGAACTCCAGAGCGGTGAGGAAACGCTCACCGCACAAATGCTGCAGGACTACTGCCGCGAGCAGATCGCCCATTTCAAGATCCCGCGCTACGTGCGGTTTTACGCATCCTTCCCCAGCAGCACCGGGCGAGCACTCAAATTCATGCTGCGTGACGAGAGCCTGAAGGATCTTGGGCTTCGGGATCCTGGCGGGGGACATTGAGCCAGCGCCGGTCCCGGTGCGAGGCAGGGCATTCAGGAACCACAAGAACAACAGGGCGCGCATCGCCTCCGGGTGATGCGCGACGGAGGGGTGCGCGCCCCGCGTGCGTGACCCGACCTTGGGGACGGGAACAGCCACAACGGTGCGTTGGCTCGGCACGGGAAAACCACATCAGGTACTTGGAGGAACGAGGCATGACGAAAACGCAGGAAATCGTCGGCCAGCAGACCGTACTGGAATGCGAGGAGGTATGCCGTTGGTTCGGTGGCCTCCAGGCACTGAAAGGCATCTCCCTGACGGTGAGGGAGGGTGAGATCTTTGGCCTGGTGGGGCCGAATGGCTCGGGCAAGACAACGCTCGTCAATGCTGTCACCGGCTTCTATCCGCCCCAGCAGGGTTCGATTCGCTTTCTTGGCGAGCCCATCAACGGTTTGCGGCCTCATCGGATTGCCCAGAAGGGCATTGCCCGCACATTCCAGAACGTGGCCCTGTTCAAGGGGCTGAGCGTGCTGGACAACATCCTGCTGGGACGACACATCTTCATGCGTCCCAGCTCTCTGGCCTCACTGTTCTACTGGTGGTGGGCGCAGAAGGAGGAAGTGGCGCACCGGGTCAAGGTGGAGGAGGTCATCGACCTGCTGCAGCTGGAGAGCGTGCGTGACGAGCCCGTGGACGTGATCCCCCTGGGCATGCAAAAGCGCGTCGAACTGGCCCGGGCACTGTGCGCCGAGCCCCGCTTCCTGGTCCTGGACGAGCCCATGGCCGGCATGAACCAGGAAGAGAAGGAATACATGGTGCGCTTCATCCTGGATGCCCGCGATGCCATGGGCGTCACCATGCTTCTCATCGAGCACCACATGGATGTGGTCACCGCTATCTGCAATCGGGCGGTGGTGCTCAACAACGGGGAGAAGATCGCCGAGGGCCCCACTCGCGAGGCCATCAATGATCCTGCCGTGGTCGCGGCCTACATCGGGAAGACTCAAGATGCAGCCTGAGAGACAATACCGCGAAGATCCGCCTGTGGACGCCCTGCATCCAGACTGGCGGGAAGACGATCATCTGATCCAGTTGCTGGTTCACAACGCCCGGGAGCACGCGGGCGAAGTCGCCCTGCGTGAACGTCACCGAGGCATCTGGCACGAGTACACCTGGCAAGACTATCTGGATCATGTCATGAACCTGGCCGCCGGGCTGGAGGCCCGTGGGGTGCGCGCCGGCGACCGTATCCTGGTGGTGGGCGATAACCGACCGGCCCTCTACTTCGGCATGCTGGCCGCCGTGTGCCTCAAGGCCATTCCCTCGCCGGCCTACCCGGACACCAATCCCGCCGAGCTCCAGGGTCAGATGGAAGCGGAGGCCATCCGCTGTGCCCTGGTGGAGGATCAGGAGCAGGTGGACAAGCTGCTGTCCATCCGCGAGAGCGGCTACGACAATCTGCACCTGATCGTCTTCGACGACGACCGGGGCCTGAAGGGAGAAGAGCCCGAGGGGGCGGTGAGTGCCCTGGATCTGATGGCCCAGGGCCGGCAGGAAAGGGAGAACCGTCCGGGCCTGGACGAGGATCTGCAAAGCCGCGCATCGGTGCATGACATCGCCGTGCTGCTGCACTCATCGGGCACCACCGGCGCGCCGAAGGGCGTGCCGCTCAAGCATGGCCATATCCTCTCGGGGGTGCGCAATGCCTCGGCCGCGGGCTATTTCCGCGAGGGTGAGGTGCACATGGCCTACCTGCCCATGGCCTGGGTGGGAGACTTCATCTTCACCGTGGGGGCGGCGCTGGCACTGCGCTTTTGCGTCAACATCCCCGAGAAGCAGGAAACCGCGCTGCACGACCTGCGGGAGATCGCCCCGACACTGTACTTCAGCTCGCCACGGGCCTGGTCCAACATGCTCACCCGCATTCAGGTGGGCATCAATGAGTCCTCGCCGCTCAAGCGGCGTCTTTACCATCACTTCATGCCCTTTGCGGTGGAACTGGAGCGCCGCCGCCTGGAAGGCCAGGCCCCCGGGACCCTGGAGCGCTTCTGGCGCGGGGTGGGGGAAGTGCTCATCTACGGCCCCATCAAGGATCACCTGGGACTGAGCCGGGTGGAACGGCCCTACACGGCCGGCGAGGCCATTGGCGAGGACGTGTTCCTGTTCTTCCGGGCCCTGGGCCTGAATCTGCGCCAGTTCTATGGCCAGACGGAAAACTGCGCCCTGTGCGTGGCCCAGCCGCCGGACTCCATCAGTCTGCACACCGCCGGCAAGCCGTTCCCCGGCGTGGATCTCAAGATCAACAGGGATGGCGAGATCCTGGTGCGCGCCGACAACATCTTCGACGGGTATTTCAACAACCCCGATGCCACACAGGAAACCCTGCAGGATGGCTGGATGCACACCGGCGATGCAGGCTATCTGGAGGAAGACGGACAGTTGGTGGTGCTGGGCCGGGTTTCCGAGGTGGTGTACACCGAGGCGGGCCACCGGTTCATTCCCACCTATGTGGAAAACCGCCTCAAGTTCAGCCAGTACATCAAGGATGCCTGCATCCTGGGCCGGGAACGGGCGTTCCTGGCGGCCTTGATCGTGATCGACATGGAGGCCGTGGGGCACTGGGCCGAGGAGCATGGCGTTGCCTACACCTCCTTTGCCGACCTGTCCCAGAAGCCGGAAGTGTACGGCCTGATCAATGGCGAGGTGGCCCATGTCAACACCGTCCTGCCAGAGGGCCTGCAGATCCGCCGTTTCGTCAATTTGCACAAGGAGTTCGATCCCGACGATGGCGAAGTGACGCGCACCCGCAAGCTCAAGCGCAAGGTCATCGACCAGCATTACGCACCCATCATCGAGGCCCTGTACGACGGTCGACAAGCCATCGAGTACGAGGCCCGGATCAGCTATGAAACCGGCGCATCGGGGACGCTCAAGCGCCACCTGATGGTCTCTGACGTCACCCCGGCCCATGTTGCAGAGGAGGCTTAAGCAGTGGATATCCAGTTCCTGATCGAATTGATCATCAACGGCGCCCTGACCGGCCTGATGTACAGCCTGGTCGCCCTGGGCATCGTGCTGATCTACAAATCCTCCGGGGTTCCCAACCTGGCCCAGGGGGCCATGGTGATGATCGCCGCCTACCTCATCTGGATGTTCGCCCACCTGCTGGGCATACCGATCGTGTTTGCCATCCTGCTGGCCATCGTCGGCATGTTTCTGTTCGGCATGGTCACCGAGCGCCTGCTGCTGCGCAAGATGGTGGGGCAGCCCATCATCATGGTGGTCATGCTCACCCTGGGCCTGGAAAGCCTGCTGCGAGGCCTCGGCCCCGGCCTGCTGGGGGCCTCCCCCAAGAGCCTGGACCTGGGTCTGGACATGATGCCCATCATCGTCGGCGATGTGTTCATCAATCGGGAATACCTGGTGGGCGGAATCATTGGCGGCCTGATGGTGGCCGGCGCCCTGCTGTTCTTCCGCACCCGCATCGGCACGAAGCTGCGGGCGGTCTCCGATGATCACGTTTCCAGCTGGTCTGTGGGTATCTCTGTGGAACGGGCCGTGGCCATCTCCTGGGGTCTGGCCGGCATCTCTGCCGTGGCCGCGGGCGCCATGTGGGGATCGGTGCAGGGGGTGGACTGGACCCTGACCGCTTTGCTCTTTCCGGCGGTGGCGGTGGTCATCCTCGGGGGACTGGACAGCATCTACGGCGTGTTCGTGGCGGGGCTGATCGTCGGCATCCTCGGTAGCGTCATTCCCGGGTATGTGGATCCACTGGTGGGGGGCGGCACGCGTGATGTGGTGACCTCCCTGATCATCCTGCTGACCATCATTTTCCGCCCCCACGGCATCTTCGGCCGTGAAGATATCGAGAGGGTCTGAGCGCCATGTTCTATCGACTGTCCGGAATCAAGCATACGCGCTATGCCTCGTCGCGGGCCCTGTGGCCGGTGACCGCCGACCGCCGCATCATGCAGTTACTGGTGGCACTGGCACTGCTGGCACCGTTCTTCCTGTCCGATCTCTATCTCACCAGCTACATGCTGCCATGGCTGATCTGGACCGCGGCCGCCCTGTCGCTGACCCTGTTGATGGGCATGGCGGGGCAACTGCACTTCGGCTTTGCCGCCGTGCTGGCCATCGGCGCCTATACCAGCATCCATCTCACGCGCGCCGGTGTTCCCTTCGAGTTCGCCCTGCTGGGGGCGGGCCTGATGTCGGCCTTCATCGGCGTGATCTTCGGGGCCGCGGCGCTACGGGTGAAGGGGCTCTATCTGGTGATGGCCACCCTCGCCATGCAATACCTGGTGGAGTGGGTGATCATCAATGTGCCCGCCATCTCCGGGGGCGCCCAGGCCACTCTGAGCACCCCCGATGTCACCTTCCTGTTCATGCCCCTGCAGAGTGACGCCTCGCTCTACTACATGGCACTGTTGTGGACCGTGGTGGTGACCCTGCTGCTGCTCAACATCAAGCGCACCAGCTTTGGTCGGGCGCTGGTGGCGGTGCGGGACAAGGATTTCGCCGCGGCGGTGATCGGGGTGGATCCGGTGAGATACAAGCTGCTGGCCTTCTTTGCCGCCTCCTTCCTGGGGGGGGTCACCGGCGCCATCCTGGCCTTCTGCTACTACCAGGCGGTCACGCCCGAGCAGTTCGGCTTCAATGTCTCCATCCAGCTGGTGGCCATGGTGCTGGTGGGTGGCCTGGGCAGCGTCATCGGCGCGTATCTGGGGGCCGGCTTCGTGCTCCTGCTGCCCATTGTGCTCACCAATGTACTGGCCTTCCTGGCCACCTACGAGTGGATTCCCATCTCGTTCAATCTGATCGCTCACATTCCGCTGATGGTCTACGGGGCATTGATCATCGGTGTGTTGCTGTATGAGCCCCTGGGATTGGCCAAGATCTACGACAACCTGCGCAAGTACTTCGTGGTCTGGCCTTTCCGTCATACCCAGAGCTGATACCTCCCCGTGGGGAGGGCATAGAAAACCTTGGAGGAGTGTGCGTCATGAAACCATTCACCCGATGGCTGGCCGGCATGGCCGGAGCCGCGGCCCTGGGCCTGAGCGGCACCGCCCAGGCCGAGAAGGAGCCCATCAAGTTCGCGCTGTTGCAGGACTTTACCGCTGTCTACACCTTTGTGACCGATGAGTATCATCAGGGCCAGAGGGACTATCTGCGGCTCGTGAACGAGACCGGTGGCATCGAAGGCCACATGATCGAGACCATCGTGCGGGACACCGCCAACGAACCCCAGCGGGGCCTGGAGGCCTATAACCGCGCCCGTCGGGAAGGTGCGGTGCTGGTGGATTTCTTCAGTACGCCGGTGTCCCGTGCCGCGGTGAACCGGGTGCTGAGTGACGAGGTGGTGATGATCACCGCGTTGCACGGTCGTGGTGATGCCAGCGAAGGTGAAACCTTCCCCTTCGTCTTCCCGATGATGGCCACTTACTGGTCACAGGCCACGGTGCTGGCGGACTACATTGATCAGCACCAGGGAGGTCTTGAAGGCAAGCGGATCGCGCTGGTGCATATCGATTCTCCCTTTGGCCGCGAGCCCATCCCCGTGCTGCGTGATCTGGCCGAGAAGAAGGACTTTGAACTGCGTGCCTTCGCTTATCCCAGCCCCGGCACCGAACAGTCGGCCACCTGGTCCGATTTGCGTCGCTACCGGCCTGACCACGTGATCATCTGGGGCGCCGGTGGCGGCCAGCAGGTGTCGGTGCGTGAAGCCATCCGCAACGGTATCCGTCAGGAGAACATCCTCTCGGTGGTATGGCTGGCGGAGACGGATGCGCGCAACGTGGGCGGTAACCACATGAACGGCGTCAAGCGCTTCGAGGCCGTGGGCACGGGCACCGATCACCCGATCATCCAGGACATCATGGAACACGTGATCGAACCGGGCCGCGGCCAGGGTTCCGCGAACAATGTGGGCACCACCTATTACAACATCGGCGTTGCCACCATGGCAGTGGCCGTGGAGGCCGCGCGCCTGGCCATGCAGGAGTTCGGGGCACCGCTGACCGGTGAGAAACTGCGTGATGGCTTCCGCATGATCGAGAACTTCGATGCCAGAGGCATGATGCCGCCCATCACCATCACCGCCGGCGATCATCAGGGGGGTGGTTACGGCCGCGTGTCCGCCTGGAATGGGGAGGCCTGGGAACCGCTGACCGACTGGTACGCAGCTCACCAGGATATCGTCTGGGAAGAGATCGAGAAGGACGCCGCCGGCTTCCGCGAAGGCCGCTGAGTCCCCATGTCGCCGGGGCGGACAAGCGCCCCGGCGGCCCGACGGGTATCCATGACAGGAAAGGGGTGATCCCATGCAGAATACTGCCAGTCAAACCGTGCCGGTTGCCGACGCCGGCCAGCCTCTGCTCGAACTGGCCAACGTGGAAGTGATCTACGACAAGGTCTTCCTGGCCATCAAGGGCGTCTCACTGAAGATCCACAAGGGGCAGATGATCGCCCTTCTGGGCAGCAACGGCGCCGGCAAGAGCACCACCCTCAAGGCCATCAGTGGCCTGCTGGCCCCGGAGCGTGGCCTGGTGACCCGGGGCGCACTCACCTTCCAGGGTCGGGACATGCTGCCGCTGTCGCCGCCAAAACGGGTGGCCAGCGGCCTGGTGCACGTCCTTGAGGGACGGCGCATCTTCGAGCACCTGTCACCGGAGGACAACCTGCTGGCCGCCTATGCCACCCGCGGCAGCCGCCAGCGCTATCAGGAACTCAAGGAGCGGGTCTTCAATTACTTTCCCCGGCTCAAGGAACGGGCACGCACCAAGGCCGGCTACCTGTCGGGCGGCGAGCAGCAGATGCTCGCCATCGGCCGTGCCCTGATGACGGAGCCTGAACTGATCATGCTGGACGAGCCCAGCCTGGGCCTCTCGCCGCTACTGGTGCAGGAGATCTTCCAGATCATCCGTGAGATCAACAAGGAGCAGGGGGTCAGCGTGCTGCTGGTGGAACAGAACGCCGCGGCCGCCCTGGAGGTGGTGGATTACGCCTACCTGCTGGAGAACGGCCACGTGGTGATGAGCGCCGATGCCGCCGTCATGCGGGAGAACCCCGATGTACAGGAGTTCTACCTGGGCGGTTCCGGCAAGGTGGATTACCTCAACGTCAAACATTACCGGCGTCGCAAGCGCTGGCTTGCCTGATGCCGGATTCGATTGCTGCTATCAAGGAGTGCGCCATGTCCGCCACTGTTACCATTCCCCTGGATTCCTCCGCCCGTTCCCAGGCGGCCCTCAAGCCCGGCCTCTCCCTGGCCGGTCAGCTGGGTGCCCGCGTCCGGCTGGTTTCGGTGGTGCCCCGCGAGACGGACAGCACCGAACGCAAGGCCTTGCTGCAGAGCATTCTGGCCGCCCGTGGGCTCAACGATGCCCAGGTGGAAGTCGTCGTCCACGGTTCGGTGACCGACGGGCTGATGCAGGCCATGAGCACCGAGCCGGACAGCCCCCTGGTCATGTCCACACATGCCCGGGGGGCCGTTGGCGAGGCGGTGGTGGGCAGTGTCGCCGGGCATGTGCTGCGTCAGTCGCGTCGCCCGGTCCTGCTGGCCGGCCCGGATCTGTCCGAGGAGTGGACGGGCCCCATCCGCACGGTGTTGATTTGCCTGGATGGATCCGCCCTCTCCGAGGCCGTGTTGCCGCCGGCGGTGGCCTTTGCACGCTCGATCGGCGCGGATGTGCGCCTGATCCAGGTGCTCAAACCCAGCTTTGGTCACGGTGGCCCCGGGGCGGACTCGGGGGAATGGGTCTACCTGCGCCGCATGGCGGACCACATGCCGGAAAAATACGGCGTCCAGGCCAACTGGGACGTGCTCCACGGCAAGGACGTTGCCCGGGCCGTGGTGGAGTACTCGGCACTGATACAGGGGGCGGTGATCGCCATGACCACCCACGGGCGCACGGGGCTGCAGCGCGTGATCATGGGCAGCTTTGCCCGTGAGGTGGTGCACTCGGCCCGTTCGCCGGTGCTGGTGCTGCGCCCCGACGAAAACGGTAACGCCTGACATATCTTTCTTATTGAGGAGTGGCCCATGAAGGTACTCGTACCGGTCAAGCGCGTGGTGGATTACACCGTTCGGGTGCGCCCACGCTCCGATGGCAGCGGTGTGGACATTGCCAACCTGAAGATGTCCATGAACCCCTTCGACGAAATCGCCATGGAGGAGGCGGTGCGGCTTCGCGAGGCCGGCGTGGCCACCGAGGTGGTGGCAGTCAGCATCGGCCCGGCCGCGGCCCAGGACACACTGCGCACGGCCCTGGCATTCGGCGCCGACCGGGCGCTGCTGCTGGAAACGGAGGAAAGCCTGGCGCCGGTGGTGATCAGTCGCGCCCTGGCTGCCGTGGTGGGGGAAGAGTCCCCCGATCTCGTGCTGATGGGTAAGCAGGCCATCGATGATGACTGCAACCAGACGGCGCAGATGCTCGCTGCACGTGTGGGCTGGGGGCAGGGTACCTTCGCCTGTCGGCTGGAGATGGGCGACGGCGAGGTGATCGTCACCCGGGAAGTGGATGGAGGCACCCGCACCGTGGCCCTGGGGCTGCCGGCGGTGGTGAGCACTGATCTGCGACTCAACGAGCCTCGCTATCTCAAGCTCCCCAATATCATGAAGGCAAAGAAAAAACCCCTGGATCGCCGTCCCCTGGACAGCCTCGGGGTGGATACCCGCAGCGGCATCCGCATGGTCAGCGTGGCCGAACCGCCCGCGCGCAAGCCGGGTGTGCGCGTCGCCGACGTGGGGGAATTGCTGGACAAGCTCAAGAATGAAGCACAGGTGATCTGACATGACAGTGCTGGTAGTGGCGGAACATGATCATCGACATCTGGCCGATGTCACCCGCAGGACGGTGAGTGCTGCGCTTGCCCTGGGTGATGCCGTGGATGTCCTGGTGGCCGGGCAGGACTGCCAGGCCGTGGGTGAAGCGGCGGCGGCACTGGAGGGTGTGAGCCGTGTACTGCTCTGTGACGACCCGACCTATGCTCACCAGCTGGCCGAACCCCTGGCTGAGCTGGTCATCTCGCTGGCCTCTGACTACTCGGCAGTACTGGCCGCGGCCACCACCCAAGGCAAGGACTTCATGCCCCGGGTGGCGGCCCGTCTGGATGTAGCCCAGGTGTCGGACATCACCGGAATCGAGGGTCCGACCACCTTCGAGCGGCCCATCTATGCCGGCAATGTCATGGCGCGGGTGATTTGCGAGGATCCGATCAGGGTCATCACGGTACGTCCCACGGCCTTTGACCCGGTGGGCGAGGGCGGCTCGGCGTCGATCGAGACGGTGCCGGCGGCCCAGGATCCGGGGCTGTCACGCTTCGTGGAGGAATCGCTCACCGAGTCGGAACGCCCGGAACTGGGGGCGGCCAGGGTGGTGGTCTCCGGTGGGCGCGGTGTTGGCAGTGCCGAGGGCTTCCAGCTGCTGGAGTCCCTGGCCGACGAGCTCAATGCTGCCATCGGCGCCTCCCGTGCGGCCGTGGATGCCGGGTTCGTGCCCAACGACTACCAGGTGGGGCAGACCGGCAAGGTGGTTGCGCCCGAGCTGTACATCGCCGTGGGGATCTCCGGAGCCATCCAGCATTGGGCCGGCATGAAGGACAGCAAGGTGGTGGTGGCCATCAACCGTGACGAGGAGGCCCCCATGGTCCAGATGGCCGACTACGCCCTGGTGGGTGACCTGTTCGAGGTGCTGCCCGCCCTGCGGGACGGGCTTCGCGCCCTCAAATCCTGAACCCAACGCCGGAGGTGCCCTGTGGAACGTGAGAGCATGGAATTCGACGTGGTCATCGTTGGTGCCGGTCCAGCCGGGCTGGCGGCGGCCATCCGTCTGCGTCAGCAGGCCAAGCAGACAGGACAGGATCTGTCAGTCTGTGTGCTGGAAAAGGGCTCCGAGGTGGGTGCCCATATCCTCTCGGGCGCGGTGTTCGCGCCCCGGGCCCTGCATGAACTGCTGCCGGACTGGCGAGAACGGGGCGCCCCCCTGAACACCGCCGTCAGCGAGGACCAGTTCCTGCTGCTGACCCAGGGCCGTGCCCTGCGACTGCCCACGCCACCACAGATGCACAACCAGGGTAATTACATCATCAGCCTGGGCAATCTCTGTCGCTGGCTGGCGGAACAGGCCGAGGCCCTGGGCGTGGAAGTGCTGCCCGGATTTCCGGCAGCCGAGGTGCTCCATGACGAGCAGGGGGCGGTCAAGGGCGTGGCCACCGCGGACATGGGCCGCAACCCGGATGGCAGCGAGGGCCCACGCTTCGAGCCCGGCGTGGAACTCCATGCCCGCCAGACGCTTTTTTGCGAGGGCTGTCATGGCTCCCTGACCAAGACGCTCATCGACCGCTTCCGTCTGCGCGAAGGGGTGGGACCACAGACCTACGGACTGGGCATCAAGGAAGTCTGGGAAGTGGACCCGACCCGGCACCGGCCTGGTCAGGTGATCCACTCCGTGGGCTGGCCACTGGATACCCGCACCTATGGCGGCGGGTTTCTTTACCATCTGGAGGACAATCGGGTGGCGGTGGGCTTCATTGTGGGGCTGGACTACGAAAATCCCTACCTGAGCCCCTTCGAGGAAATGCAGCGCTTCAAGACCCATCCGGCCATCCGGCCCGAATTCGAAGGTGGCAAACGCATCGCCTATGGGGCCCGGGCGCTGGTGGAGGGGGGGCTGCAGGGCCTGCCGAAACTCAGCTTCCCCGGCGGCCTGCTGGTGGGGGACACGGCGGGCTTTCTCGACGTGCCACGCATCAAGGGCAGCGACAATGCCATGAAGAGTGGCATCACGGCGGCAGAGACCGTTTTCGATCTGCTGACCTCGTCACCGGCCGGCGGTGCCGAAGCCAGCGATTTCCGTAGCCGCCTCGACAATACCTGGGTGATCCGGGAACTCCACCGAGCCCGTAACATCCGCCCCGGTTTTCGCTGGGGTCTCTGGGCTGGACTGGCCCACGCGGCGGTGGATACCTATGTCTTTCGTGGTCGCGCTCCCTGGACCCTGCGCCATCACGCCGACCATGAGCGCCTGCGTCCCGCCAGGGATTGCCAGCCCATCGATTATCCCCGTCCTGATGGGGCCATCACCTTCGACCGCCTCTCTTCGGTTTTTCTTTCCAACACGAACCACGAAGAGGGTCAACCGATCCACCTCAAGCTGAGAGACGAAAATCGGCCTACTGCTCTGAATCTCCCGGTTTACGCGGGGCCGGAAGCCCGCTATTGCCCCGCGGGCGTATATGAATATGTGGAGACCGGGGATGCCAATGGGTCGCGTCTGCAGATCAACGCCCAGAACTGCGTGCACTGCAAGACCTGTGATATCAAGGATCCGGACCAGAATATCGACTGGGTGGTGCCTCAAGGTGGAGATGGACCCAACTATCCTGGCATGTGAGACAGTGCCAAGCACCGCACCCAACCCTGCCGTTTTGCTGACCAAGCCGTGCTCAAGGCCTCCAGGCAGCTAGGGGGGCGGTATTTCTTTGATCGCCGGACTTCACCCTAGCTCGACGCGCTGATCGGGTTGCCTGCTGCGGAACAAGGTTTCTTGTTCCGCACTACCCCTGCCGACTCGCCTCGCACAAGCCGCGCATCTCTTCGGGTACGTTGTCCGGGCAGGCGCCGCATTGTTCGTTGCCGGGGACCGCGAAATCGATCTTGCGGGGGTAGGGCAGGTCCATGTCGTGCATGATCTTCACGAACTCGGCCTCGCTGCGGCCTTTCCCCAGGCGGGGGTTGCGCAGCTTTTCCTGGCCGATGGTGGTGATGCGCCGTTCCTCGTAATCGTGGGCGGGGTAGACCAGGGTTTCGTCAGGCAGGCTGAAGAATTTGTCCTGGATGCTGTGGTAGAGCACGTGGGCGTCGCCGGACTGAAAATCGGTGCGTCCGCAGCTCTCGATCAGCAGGGCATCGCCCGAGAACAGCAGCTTGAGACCGTGGTGATCCAGCAGGTAGGCGTGGTGGGTGTCGGTGTGCCCGGGGGTGAACAGCGGGTTCAGGGTGATGCTGCCCAGCTTGAATGGCTCGCCCTCGCGCAGACCTACATCACGGCAGGGGATTTCGTCCAGCGCCGGCCCCGCGATCTGGCAGCCGGTGGCTTGCTTGAGGCGCTGCGCCCCGGTGATGTGGTCCGCGTGGATATGGGTTTCCACCGCAAAATCCAGGGTCAGTCCCATGGACTGCAGCACTTCCAGATCCCTGTCCACGGTTTCCATCACGGGATCGATCAGCGCCGTGACCCCGGTATCGGGGCAGGCCAGCAGGTAGGTGAAAGTGGAAGAGTCCGGTTCAAAGAGCTGTCGGAAGTGCATGGGAGAATCCTCATGATGGGGAACAAGCCACGCAGGCAGTCTCAACGTTGCGGGAGCCTGCGGGCTCGGGTCAAGTGCTGCTTTCGTTCGCGCCCAGCGCCGCCACTTCGTCTGTATCGAAGCCGGGATCCCGGACTCCATCACCCTGGACGAAGTCTCCCTGGCCAGGCTTCTTTCGGGCCAGATCCGTGGCCTCTTCCGTCCACTTCCCGTGTGGTGACTTCCAGATAGACCCCATCCGGCAGGCAGATGGCTGGCTGCGTCAACGCATTCGCCTTAGATTTCCAGATCCCGGTCGGTCACGGCGCCTTGGCTGGCCGAGGAAACCAGCTTGGCATACTTTGCCAGCACGCCGCGCCGGTAACGTGGTTCGGGCTTTCGCCACCGTTGCCGGCGCTTGGCCAGCTCAGCATCAGGGACATTAAGTTGCAGCAGGTTCTGCTCAGCATCAATGGTGATGGTGTCGCCTTCCTCGACCAGGCCGATGGTGCCCCCTACATAGGCCTCCGGTGCCACATGGCCCACCACCATGCCGTAGGTTCCACCGGAAAAGCGCCCGTCGGTGATCAGGCCCACCTCATCGCCCAGGCCGGCGCCGATGATGGCCGAGGTGGGAGAGAGCATCTCACGCATTCCCGGGCCCCCCTTGGGCCCCTCGTACCGGATGACCAGGATGTCGCCGGACCTGATTTTGTCATTGACGATGGCCTCCATGGACTCCTCTTCGGAGTTGAAAACCCGCGCAGGACCGGTGATGGCGGTCTTTTTCAGCCCCGTGATCTTTGCCACGGCACCTTCTTCGGCCAGGTTGCCCTTGAGCACGGCCAGATGACCCTGACTGTATAGCGGCGTATCAATGGGGCGGATGATGTCCTGATGTGCCGGCGGTGTCGCGGGGACCGTTGCCAGGGTTTCGGCCAGGGTCTGGCCGGTGATGGTGAGGCAGTCACCGTGAATCAGCCCGGCCTCCAGCAACATCTTCATGACCACGGGCGTGCCCCCCACGGCGTGGAACTGGCTGGTAACGTATGTACCTGAGGGCTTGAGGTCGCATAGCACCGGCACCTTGCGGCGGATCACTTCGACGTCGTCGATGGAGAAGTCCACTTCTGCTGCATTGGCAATGGCCAGCAGATGCAGGACGGCATTGGTGGAACCGCCCTGGGCCATGGTCACGGCAAAGGCGTTCTCGAAAGCCTTTCGGGTCATGATGTGTCGGGGTCTGCGATCCGCCTTGATGGCTTCGAGCAACACCTGGGCGGAACGCGCGGCGGAATCGCCCTTCTCCTTGTCCTCCGCGGACTGGGTGGAGGAACCCAGGAGGCTCATGCCCATGGCCTCGAAGGCGCTGGACATGGTGTTGGCGGTGTACATGCCGCCACAGGAGCCCGCCCCGGGGCATGCATTTTTCTCCACCCCTAGCAGATCCGCATCGCTCAGGTTACCCGCGGCGTACTGGCCCACCGCTTCAAAAACACTGACGATGGTCAGGTCCTGGCCCTTGTACTTGCCCGGCTTGATGGTGCCACCGTAGACGAAAATGCCCGGGACGTTGATGCGGGCCAGGGCGATCATGGCGCCCGGCATGTTCTTGTCGCAGCCGCCGGTGGCGAGGATGCCATCCATGCTCTGCCCCTGGACCACCGTCTCGATGGCGTCGGCGATCACCTCTCGAGACACCAGCGAATACTTCATCCCCTCTGTGCCCATGGAGATGCCATCGGAGATGGTGATGGTGCCAAACTGCTGCGGCATGGCGCCGGCGGCGCGCAGGGCCTCGTCGGCCCGCTGCGCCAGGGCATCGATACCGATGTTGCAGGGAGTAATGGTGCTATGGGCGTTGCCCACACCGACAATGGGCTTGTCGAAATCCCCATCCTCAAAGCCGACCGCCCGCAACATGGCCCGATTGGGGGCGCGCTGAAAGCCTTCGGTGACCGCTTTGCTTCGTCTATTGTTTGCCATCATGGTTGCCCTTGGGGATGCCCGGATCAGGCCCTGCATCAACTCAGGAATGGACTCACGATATTACGGATTCGGTGCACTGAAAAGTGAGTGACTGGCCTGGCCGCGCTTCCTTTTTGTCAACGCGTGTCGCCGGGTTCGCCCAGGGCGGCCACCGCATCCTGAAGGTGCCGGGCAATCTCCCGAGGTTCGCTGCCCAGGCTGCCGGGTTCCAGCGGCTCACCGATGACGATGCGCAACCGTCCCGGTCGGGGCCAGCGCCGCCCGGGGGGTAACGCCTTGCCTGTGCCTTCGATGTGCACGGGAATCACCGGTGCTGGTCGCGCCAGCAGCAGACTGCCGATCCCGGGCCGAAAAGGTTGCAACCGACCATCTCGGGAACGGCGTCCCTCCGGAAACCAAACCAGGCTATGCCCGCGCTCAAGAGAGGTGACCGCCAATGCCAGACTGCGTCGAGGGGATCTCCCCGGGTCGATGGGCAGGATCCCGACGATCCGACTGAAGGTCCGGGCGAGACGGCTGGAGAACATCATCCCGGTCCATCCGGCCCAATACAACGTGCGTATCTGCCGCCAGGTGAGAACCCGGGTGAGCACCAGCGGATCCAGGGCACTCAGGTGTCGCGGGGCCAGCACGTAAGGGCCTCCTTGACGGGGGATGCGCCCCTCCACCTCCAGACGATACAGGAGCCGGATTCCCAATCGAGTGATGCCCAGCAGAATCAGGCCGATGAACTGGCGTATGGATCCGCGAGGTGCCAGCCAGCGCCGCGCCGCGTCGTCCAGGTGTTGCTCGGGGTCTTTGAGGGCGGTTTGCAGATCCTGCTCGTCACCCTGCTCGGCTTCGCCGGCCGCAGCCACCTCACGTAGCAGATCCCGTACGCTCTGTACCCGTGAGATGGCCTCATCCTCCATTTCCACGCCGATGCGGTCACGCAGCGCCAGGGTTAAATCCACCCAGGCCAGGGAGTCCAGCCCCAGGTCCTGGTACAGGCCGCTGTCCGGCGTGAGCCGCCGGTCATGGAAACGCTCGGCCAGATACTGCCAGGCCTTCTCCACGCTGGGATCCGACAGCAATTGCTGATCCTCCGGGCCCATGGCCTCGGGATCAATCGGCTTGGCTTCACCCTTTGGGGCTGCGCCCTCGCCCAGGTCCTCGAAGCGTTCTTCCAGCTTGTGGCGACGCAGCTTACCCAGCCGTGTGCGGGGCAGGGGATCGAGGCTGATCTTCAATGTGCCGGGACGGTGGTGAGTGGGTAGATCCTGAGTGGCCGTTTCCATGGCGCTCTTGAGGCGTTTGTTGAGTTCATCCCCCTCGACTTCGCGCAGGAGTTCCGGTTCGGGCACCACCACCGCTGCCAGGCGGTCGTCATGGGCCAGCACCCCTGCTTCACGGATCTCAGGGGCCTTCTCCATCTGTTTTTCCACTTTCTCGGGATCCACGTTCTCGCCTCCGGAGAGCAGGATCATGGCCGAAGTGCGGCCTCCCAAGTGGAGAAAACCGTCTTCATCAATCCAGCCGGTGTCACCGGTGCGGAACCATCCATCATCGTCCAGCACCTCCCGGCTCTTCTCGGGCAGGTTGAGATAACCGGCAAACACATTCGGTCCACGGGCCATCACCTCGCCGGCATCCTCCTGGCCATCAATGGCCAGTTCCACCCCGGGCAGCGGCAGTCCGGCGCTTTCCAGACGAACCCGATCCGGTGGGTTATAGGTGAGGATCGGCGCCGTCTCGCTCAGCCCGTAACCCGTGGCCACCTCCCATCCCAGCGCCTGCAAGCGACGCCCGAGTCCCGGATCCAGGGCCGCTCCCCCGGCAACCACCAGACGTAGCCGCGGTGCCATGCGCCGATGCAGGCCGGCGAACAGGCGTCGCCCCAGACGCCATCCCGGCCCCCGGCGGGCCATCATGGAAACCCTTAGCATGCCGTGAAAGAGTCGGGCTGCGGTACGGCCGCGCCCGGTCACCCTTTGTTCCAGAGCAGTCCAGATGGCCTCGTAGAGCCTGGGCACACCGAGCATCACCGTGGCTTCACCGTCACGCAGGGCACGGACAATCTGCGGCCCTACCAGTGAATATGGAATGATCAGCGGTGCCCCCAGGGTGAGGGGGGTGAGAATCCCCACAGTAAAGGGATAGACATGATGAAAGGGCAGGGGGACCAGTACCCGATCCCGATCGTCTGCCAGGGACTGGTCGCACAGGGCCTGCACGTTGGTGGCCAGGTTGGCATGGGACAGGGGCACCCCCTTGGGTGGCCCCGTGGTGCCTGAGGTGTAGAAGATGGCTGCAGTGTCCTGGCTGCTCGCCCGGGCCGGCGCAGGACTGTCGGCCACGAGGTTCCGCCAGGAACGGTCATCGGTGGTGTCCTTGTCCAGAAGCCAAACGTCAGCCTCAATCTGTTTCGGCAACCGGGAAAGCAGCTTGTCAGTGGTCAGGATCGTGCCTGGCCGGCAGTCGTTGAGGGCATGGGCCAGGTCCTCGCCCGGCATTTGAGTGTCCAGGGGAACGAGTACGCCCCCCGCCCGCATGACACCCAACGCCACCGCTACCCAAGGGGCGCTATTGGGTGCCATCAGGGCCACTCGATCACCGGTCTTCAGGCCGGCGGCGGTCAGACCTGCCGACAGCCTGCCAGCCATGTCCAGCAACTCTTCACGCCGCCAGCTGCGGGATCCATCGCGAGTCATCTCCAACAGCGCTTCCCGGGCTGCTGGTAATTCGCGGGACCCGAGCAACGCGTTGATATCGGATGCTGTCATGATCGCTGGCCTCCGTTTTCAGACGGAAAGGGGCACCGTTTGTCCGGCTATATGGAGTGTGGACCCGACCTCCAGGTGTTGCAATGCAGAACGGGCAAAGAGGCCGGGCCATTGAGATCGCGGGGGCGTCCGGTTTCGTCTACACTGCGTGCCCCTTATCCGTTTCCCCCGTGCATTCCTGATCACCCCATGCCCGATCTTCTTTGGCAATATTCCCTGGTTTTTCTTGCTGCAGCCACGCCCTGGCTCGAGATCATGGTCGTGATCCCGGTGGCCGTCGGTTTCGGGTTGTCTCCGGTGCCGGTGACGATCGTGAGTTTCGTTGGCAACGCCCTGCCAGTGTTCGGCATCATCGCCCTGTTCCGCTGGTGGGAGGGGCGCCGGGGACCCATTCAAAGGCGCTGGAGCCCAAGGGCGCAGCGTGTGTGGGACCGCTATGGTCTGCCAGGGGTCGCATTTGCGGGCCCGGTGCTCACTGGTATCCACCTGGCGGCGGTCATGGCGCTGGCCATGCATGCGGACCGACGTTTGACCGTGGTCTGGATGACCCTCAGTCTCGCAGTCTGGTCGTTGATTACCCTGGTGGCTACGGTGGTGGGATTCGAAAGCATGGGGTGGCTTCTGGGCGGTCAGCAGCCACAGCCCTGAGCTTGTCGGGTGAACCTCACGCGGAGTGTGAGTATTTTTCGCGCGCTGAGGCCATTGCTATCCTCCACCTCGTGCAGACCAGGATGAGGGGGATGTCATGGCCAGGCAAGACGTCGCGTTACCTACCATGCAAAGCGATTCTGAAGGAACGCTATGGCCTTCCTCCCGCTACTACCGTTTGGTGGAGGATCTAAGATCCCGGATCGGCCAAAGTCTGTATGTGTCTTTTGTGTCCTTCAATGGGGCCTTCCGCAAGGAAGGTCAGCCCTACCGGCTGCTGGACATCATTTCTTATCCCGCGCCCCGGGCGCATCCTCATCCCCCCAAACGCGCCTATCCCCATTTGCTGGTGCTGGAGTCCGTGCCTTCGGAAGGGCAAACGGATATCCAATGGCGCAGTGGTTCGTTTCACGGCGGCGCAGTCAACCTGGCACACCTCGGGAGCATCAGTACCCGCCCCTTTCCCAGGGATCGATCCGAGTTCGTATATGCAAACCTGGATTTGCTCAGCGCCTACTATGCTCGACCGGCATCGGACCTGCTCGAGCGGGGTATCGTGCCGGCCGAGGTCTGCGTTGTATCGCCATTGGAGAAAAAGCTTGACCTGGCCAGCCCTCACTCCTTGGGCAAAGCTGCGCTTTACTCACCGCGATGACTTAGGCGCCGAAAGACGCGATCGCATTTCATTGCGTTATGTCAATACTCTGCTATCTTCCGTTTGACGCGTTATGTTGAATTCTGGCGACGGGAGGGTGGGTTATGAGGCGCAGAACTGAGGGCTTGAGCAAGCAACGTTTTTTTCTCCACGCACCCCGGGTGCTCCCGGTGGCCGTGACGCTGGCGCTGGTCGGAGCAACCGCACCGGTTGTGGCTTCCCAATCCGGACCTTCCCAACTGAATCTGGAAGAGATGGATAACATTACGGCAGGGGTTGCCTCTGGTCACCCCCTCAGTGCCAGCGGAGGGGCCATCGTCGGAAACGACTCCTCGGCGACGCTGAACTCAACAGGTCATGTTGAGTTACTTGAGGGCGCTCAGGCCAACGCCCGGGCGATGAACCTGGTCACAGGGGCCGAGAGCACCATTGCCAACGGCATCAACGTCTTTGACGGGCGGGCCGAGACCACCGCCGACATCATGGACGGTGCGCACTTCAACGTGGCACAGATCAACGACATCGTCCAGGAACAGCGCCGCGTGGCATCAGTGCCATCCTACGAGCGAATCGAGGCCAATATCGACCGGGTAACGTCGGACAGCGGCTCCAGTTTTGAGTCCTCAGAGCTGGCGTCATCCGAGAACATTACCAACGTGGAGACGCATTCCTTCGCGCGCAGCAACGAGAGCAGTGGTCGCGTGAACGCCAAGTCTACGGTGCTGGGGCAGGAGATACAGGCGGGACGGGGTCTGTCGGGTGCCGGTGATCTCGGTGTGCACTTTGATGCCGGTGAGTTCACGTTCGAGTCAGGTGGAGGTGTCTCGCTGCCCGGGGATGTCTCCTTTGAAGGAGAGGTGAGGGTCAACCTCAGGCTGCCCGAGATGACGGTGGAATTCGAGGGGGCAGGGTGTGCGGTCCAGAACGGCTCCTGCCAGGCCGAGGGGCGCTTCGAAGAGGAGATCATGGACATGGTGGACCGCTCCACTGCTCACAGCCAGGAGAGCAGTGAGGTCAGCGAGCGCTCCTGGGACACGGCACTGGATGAACGAATCCGGGCACCCTTCGTGCTGCGAGACGCTCAGGCTGAGTACATCGTGGTGGACAGTTCAGATCTGACGGTGGAATCCAGCTACCTGGTGGTGCTGGCAGGCAATGCCCAGGCTGATGTGCGGGCAATGAATGTGGTCAATGCCGCCGGCAGCGCCGTGGCCAACGGCGTCAATGTGGCCACCCAACGCTCCGGAGCGCTCAATGCCGGCGGGGGGCAATCCCTCAATCTGACGCAGACCAACGTCATCAGCCACAGCCGCTGAGATCGCCGTCAAATAAGGGTGGCGGTGGGGCTGTGTCCCGCCGCCCTTGACCAACAGGGAGGCTCGGATCATGAGTGTGTCCCAGGGTCTACTGAGGGTACCCATCGGGATGGCGCTGGGCCTTGCGTTGACGCCGACCCTTGCGGCGGCACCCAGGGCGCTGGATGACTTGGCACTGGACCGGGTTCAGGCCTCGGGGATGCTGGTACAGCAGCCCGGCCAGAGCGCCATCGGACCTCCCGATCGTCCCCTTCCGGACCGGGCCCGCGCCGGGGTGCAGGGCGCTGCTTCCATGGAGGCAGGATTACCCCCGCCACCGGGCGACGTGTCTGGCGTGGTGGCTGGAGGCGCCGTGTTCGACCGGGAATCGCTGAATCAGGTCCAGTTGGGGGGCGCTGCCCAGTCCGGTCTGACCGGGTTGAATGTGGTTAACGTCGCCCGAGCCGACGCCATCACCGGCCTGAATGTCTTTGAGGGTGGGGCCGTTGGAGGGCCCATCTCCCGGGTGGATCAGACCAATCATTTTGTGCAGGAGGGCGCGGACGGGGCTCAACTTGGTGCCACCACCAGTGGTCAGGACAGCCGCCGCTGGGAAGCGACCCAGTTACGGCAAGGCATTGGGGATCGCCAATCACGCATGGATACGCGCGTGGACCAGGAACTGAGTCAGGTCCGCACCCGTGCCCATTACAACGCTGCCGTACCCGGCGACAGCCTGGGGCGTGATTGGGAGGTGGGGCTGGATCTGTGCGGTGCCCCCACCTGCACGCTGCCCTCACTGACACTCCCCGCCGTCTCATTTGACTGGTTTACCGGAGAAGAACCCGCAAGGTTCGGTCTCGGTGCCGAGTTTTCGGGTCTGCAAATCCAGGGTGCCCAGGTGACGCCGGCCTCGATTCGGGGGGAGGGAGATGATCTGGTGGTGAACCTGGGGCAAATCAGCCTCCCCCCTCCAGATCTTCCCACCGTGCGTGGAGAGCTATGTTTGGGCGGCTGCGTCCGCGCCGACCTTGACTTCAATGTGGGCAATCGCACCACCGCGTCGTTGGATTTGGGCGAGATCCGCCTCGCAGGCGCCAACCCGCTCCAGGACCTGGATATCAAGCTAGGCCAAGGGATCGCGGCCGTGGGCAGTGGTCGTTTCGAGATGCAGACACCCCAGACGGGGGTTGATCTCAATCTGGGCCTCTCGCTGCCAGGCATCACTGAATCCTTCGTCCTGGATCTGGAACCCGTTGCCGGCATATTGACCTCCGCAGCCCTGGAGCTGCTGCCCGGTCGCCCGCTGCAGTCCCTGGAACTGGATCTGTCACTTCCCGATGCCCGCTTTGAAATCTCCCTGGGAGACTTGTTTGACCCGGGCGGTGAGCAGGGTCCGCCCTGGTCGACAGAATTCGGCATGCGGGCTGACCTGACCGATGGCATCCTCTGTCTAACCCGATCCGCGCAGTCCTGCGGCACCCAATCCATCGAGCGCCTGGAGTCATTCGAGCGCGTGCTGGAGAAGCAAACCCACACCTGGGAGCATCAATGGGAGCAGGATCGGTGGTCCCGGAGGGAACAGACAGAGCAGACGACCGGCGGTGAATTGGTCGGAGCCCGGGCGGACCTGATCACCCTGTCCGGAAGTCAGTCCCGGGTGGAGACCTACCATGTCGTTCAGGTGCACGGGGGCGCTCAGCAGACTTTGCGAGCGTTGAATGCTGCCAACGTCACCACCTCGCTCATGGGAGGGGCCACCAACGTGGCGCGCACCCCCGCCCACGTACGTGCCACGCAAGGGAATCCCTTGGCCGTGAGCCAAAGCAACACCTTTGTGCAGGGGTTTCAATGATGCCCATCCAATCTCGCAAGACATGGCTGCTGGCTTGCACCCTCTGGATGGCGGGAACCGCGCATGCCCAGTCGCCTCGACTGATGGATGATGCCTGGCTGGATCGCGTGGTGGCCGGTGCGGTGATGGGGGATTCCCAGGAGCTGGCCCGGTTCGAGGCAGCAAGAACCACCCGGCGGGGCAGTCACATCCATGTTCAAGGTCAGGCTGCGCTTCTGGACGGCCGCTCCAACCCCCAGGCCCTGCTGATACTGGGAGACAATGCTCAGCAGAACCTTTCCTCGCTGATCAACATCAACGCGGTCAACTCACCCGTGAATGTCTTGCTGAATCTGAACGTCAATATCGACTCCGTGGTCGGTCAGATGCAGCAGATCAATCTCCAGAGGGAGTTGGCAACGTCCCCAGCGGCGCTGGGAGGCCCCAGATGAAAGCCGTCGCCCCCGCGCTGCTGATATCGGCGCTTGCGACAGCAAGCCCGGTGGTGGATGGGGGCACGCCACTTCCGACCGCAGCGGGTCGCGTTTCCACCGACGTGATGCCCCTCAAGCAGTTGCGTGAGGCAGGATTGGTGCGCCAGGGGTGGGATGTCAGCTGTGGATCGGCTGCCTTGAGCACCATTCTCACCTACCATTTTGGCGACCCCTTCAGTGAGGCCACGATTGCCGTCAGTATCCTGGCCAACACAGACCCGGAGAGGGTCAGGGCACGTGGCGGATTCTCCCTTCTCGATCTCAAGCGCTTCGCCGAGGCCGTGGGCTATCAGGCAGAGGGCTACGCACAATTGACCCTGGAGGATCTGGAACACAGCCCGGTGCCTGCGATTCTCCCCATTCGCTATCGGGACCTGGATCATTTCGTGGTGTTCCGGGGCCGCGCCGGAAACCGTGTCCTGATTGGTGATCCGGCCTTCGGCAACCTCACCCTGTCGCTGGCACAGTTTGACGAGGCCTGGTCCAGTCGTATCGGGTTCTTCGTGCGGGAGGTGGGCCAATCGCCATGGGACCCGGGACAAGGACCGCTGGCTCCCAATGCGCTGAACACGCCACTACCCAACCTGGACTATGTTCACCGCCTGCTGAGGGCGGGTGGACCCGTGCCACCGGCCATACGCCATCTCCCGGTGACCCCGTGAGGGTGCCTCCGACCAGGAGGGGGATGTCCAGGCGGGGGATGTCGTGGCTATGCATCGTGGCGGTGAGCGGTGTGCCTGCCACCATGGCCATGGCCGATGAACGCATCGATCAATTGCAGGAGGAGTTGCGCGAACTGCGACGGGCCATCGTCGTGCGTGATGACGTCATCCGGCATCTTATCGACCGTCTTGACGAACTGGAATCCCATCTGCACCCATCTGCGCCGGGCCCGGCACAGATCAGGGAACCCGATCCGCAACAGGAGGCCCTGGAACAGGCCGTCCAGGAAGCCGCGGAGGAAGAGCGTCGTGAACAGGAACGCCTGATTCGGGCCGCGTTCGAACAAACCCTCATCGATCGTGGCGGTCTGCTGCTGCCGCCTGGAACCTTCGAAGCAGACCTGGGCTTCAGTTACATCAGCAGTTCCAGCGATCGTATCGTCATCGACGGCTTCACCATCCTGCCGGTTCTGGTGGTCGGGGACATTGTCAATGAGCGGGTCCGCACCGATATCGCCCAGACCACGTTCACCGGACGCATCGGGTTGCCTGGAGACTGGCAGCTGGAGGCGCGCATTCCCTGGGGATGGCAGCGCCGTCAGGTGGTCACTGCCGAAAACGAGGAGAGCACCCAGTCCGCTCAGGGGCTGGGTGATATCGAACTTGCCTTGTCTCATCAATTGATCAGGGGCTCGGAAAGGTGGCCCGATCTGCTGGGTAGCCTGCGTTGGAAGACCACGACCGGTGATAACCCCTTCGACCAGGAGCCGGGTCGACAGCTTTCCCTGGGCAGCGGTTTCAACAGTTATGCCGGCTCGCTGACCTTGGTGCATGTGACGGATCCGGCCGTTTTCTTTGGCGGACTGTCCTACACTTATAATGAGGGTGTGGACATCGAGGCGGGTCGGTTTCGCAGCGGTAATACCGTCGGTGCGCAGGTGGGTCTGGCGCTGGCGCTGAACCTGGACACGTCCATCAGCTTCGGATTTTCCCAGCAGGTGTCTGCCAGTAGCCGGATTGACGATGCGCGTATCCCCGGATCCTCCCTGGTGACCTCGACGTTCAATGTGGGTGCGTCCTACTCCACGTCTCCGGATTTCACAGTGGATTTCGGTCTGGGCATTGGCGTAACCGCGGATTCGCCGGACCTGCAGTTCACGGTGGGTATGCCGTTGCGGCTACGCCAGTGATGACGCATATTCCGCGATCCCGTGGCCGCCTTCTGGTGCAGGACGTGAGCGCATGCCACAGACCTTGCCCAACAACCGGAATCCGCACGCTACGCCGAATATGAGTATTTTTTCCCTGAGACTTCGGTATTTCGCCGCGATGACCTAAGCTTTGAGGGGTGGAATCACATAGCAACGCATTCAGACCACCCGCAAACTAACGCCAGCCACGCCCAATCCATGTCGACCGATCGCGTCACCTTCAGCTTTTTCCGTTATCCGCTCGGCTACAGCCCGGCAGCCTTTCTCTTCATGGGTTTTCGCCGCCTGTTCATCGGCCCCGATGTGCCCGCTGGCGACATCAGGCTCATGGGCTGCGGCGGGGGCGATGGTTTTTCGATCCTGCCCGATCCGCGCACCTACTGCCTGCTAAGCGGGTTGCCAGACGCTGCCGATGATCAGCGACTGCGGCAAAGCCGTTTCTATCGGCGCATCGCCGGGCCCAGCGAGGCACAACTGCATATCGAGTTGCGACCCATCTCGGGCCATGGCACCTGGGCCGGGCGCGAGCCGTTCGAGTACAGCGGCGAGCGCGCAACGGATGGACCCGTGGCGGTCCTCACCCACGCGCGTGTGCGTCGTAACCGGGTTCGATCCTTTTGGAGCGCCGTGCCCGCGATCCGCCAGCACCTGCACCAGGTCCCCGGCTGCTGGTTCCATATCGGCTTTGGTGAGACGCCCCTGCGCACGCTGGCCACCTTCACTCTGTGGCAGGACACTGAACAAATGCGCGCCTTCGCCTACCACAAGAGCCCGCACCATCGCACCCTGCGCGCAGCACGCCAGCAGGACTGGCTCTCGGAATCGATCTTCGTGCGTTTTCGGGTGGTGAATGTCACCGGCGATCTCAGCGCATGGTCGCCGCACCTGGCGGCGGGTGCGGCGGCATAGCATCGATCAGCATCACGGCTCGAAATGCAGTCTGCAGGCTCACTCTATAAGGTATTGCGGCTGCATTACCCTGGGGAGATACATGAACGAAATCTGGCCCGCTCGAGGCCCGTTCCTGCGTGACCGCCCGCTGATCGTGGAAGCCAGTGGTCGCCCCTCTGCCATGGACAAGCAGGCGGCTGATGTGCCCGCATGGCTGGATCGGGAGGGTTTCCAGGGTGATGGGGTGGTGAACCGGAAGCATCATGGTGGGCCGAACCGCACGGTGTGCCATTACCCGGCGGAGCACTATGCCCTTTGGGTCAAGCATTATCCCTTCCTGGAAGGTGAGCTGGTGCCCGGATCCTTTGGCGAGAATCTCAGTACCGACGGCCTTTCGGAGGGGGAGGTCTGCATTGGTGATTGCTTTCGCTGGGGGGAAGCGGTGATCCAGGTGAGCCAGCCCCGCTCCCCCTGCAGCACCCTGGAGGCCCGTCTTGAGGCACCGAGGCTGACACGTCGCATGTCCGACAGCGGTGCCATCGGTTGGTTGTATCGCACCCTGGAGCCAGGATGGGTCGCGCCGTATGCATCGCTGGAGCGGATTGAGTCCCATCCCGATCGAGTCAGCATTGCCCGGATCTGGGCCGCTCACGTGAATCATCATGCCGACATCGGCACGCTCGAGGCCCTGGCGGATCTGAAGCCGTTGTCGAACCTGTACAGGAACCGGTTTCGGCAGCGGCTGGACTATAGACGGGGCTAGGGCGGGTGACTATTGAAAATCTCAATTACCTATCGGATAGAAGGATTAAAAATGGCCCCAGTCGGGGCGTGATGCTGGCCGGCGTCTCGATCTGATGGACACCTGTCATGCAATTGGATTCTTTGACCCGGATGTCCCGGATGTCCCGGATGTCCCGGATTGAAGGCCAGGATGCGCTCTAACAGGCCCTCAAGGAGCCAGGGATGAGGAGGCGGTGGTAAGAGGGATCAGTGCGGGACGTAACAAAGGGGCGCGGATCGAAACCTCCCTCACTGGGCCGGGGGCTGCTGGTCTTGGTCTTGTGGTCTATCCAGCCAATAGGCCAACCTCGTGCAGAAATTGCCTGCCGGCCGGGGCCATGACCATGCTGGCCTTGGACGGTTACAGAATCAAACCACGATGGGGCGCCCATGCGCCCCACCGCCATCAAGCACAGCGAAATTTTTCTGGGTTTTTCAGAGCGGGAAAACGATTAGTCCCACCAATACATATAAGCCACATCCCTATAGATAAGTTGCGGCCGCAGCCGAGTCACATATGGGAGTCCATAGTGGTAACGCCAACCATTTTTATCCCTGTCATCGATGACACCGTCATGGTTTAGATCAACGATGAGGTTTTCTCGAATAGCATTGCCGTCGGCATCAAAATCGATCACCTTGGGGGCTGTCAAGTGAATGCCTACAAAGCCCTCCCAAATGTTCCTCACATGGGTATAACCCGCGTCGGTCAGGAGATTTGCAGCACCCACGCTGCGTACGCCGGTTCTGCACAAGGTGTAGATGGGTGTATCCTTTCGGGGAATGATGCGCTGGACATATTGCACGAAAGCAACATCGTCTTGAGGAATCCGCTCGCCGGATGAAGCACAAGCACCATCAGGATGCCGTATCTCGCATGTTTGATAAATGAACGGATATGGCACGTTATAGGCCCCT
>NZ_JAJNAO010000030.1:0-16969 GCF_022227625.1 Ectothiorhodospira variabilis
CGGGCTTTCCTGCCGTCCGGGCTGTCTCCCGACCACGGCTGCGTGAGTCGACCATTACGATAGGCGGTGAGCATCGTGATCGTCACAACCATCACAAGCGCTAACCCGGTGTGACGGTGGTGATGGTTGTGAAGGTTGCTTCTATTGTTGACGCCGCCAGAAATCCAGAAATGCCGCAGCGTTCCGACCGTCATACGTCGTCGGGCTCTTGCATCCACGCCGGGATGTCCCTGTTACCATGCAGCACGCGCCAGACGTCCATGTGGTCCGGACGCTCGACGTAGAACACGACCTGCGGGTAGCGTGTCAGCGGCCAAGCGCGCAGGCCGGGCAAATTGAGTTCGTGTGCGTAGCGCGGTGAGCCCGTTGCAGGATGGCGACCGATGTGGCCGTAGGCCTCCTCCAGTGCATCGATGAAGCCGAGCGCCACGGCTTCCATCGCCTCACCCAGGTAGTAGGCAAGAGCCTCGTCAACATCCCGGTGGGCCTGCTCACGCGGGATGACCGCCTTGGCTTTCACTCGTGAGCGCCGGCTTTGCCGCTCTTGCGCACCCGTTCACGCAGGCCTTCAAAGTAACGGGCATCGGCTGCTCCCGCCGGGACCGAGGCTGCTCCTGCCAACAGCAGCTTGCGCAGATGCAAGCGCTCCTGATCCTTGCGGATCAATTCACGCACGTACTCGCTGCTGGTGCCATAGCCGCGCTGGCTGACCTGTTCGTCCACGAAGGACTTCAGACTGTCCGGGAGAGAGATGTTCATCGTGCTCATGGGAAAAGCGTAGGTTCATTGGCAAAATTTGGCAAGACCCGCAGGGCATCCGGCCAGCAGGTGATGTCGGAAGCCCCCGACGGAAGTTGTACGCGGATGGTTTCGAGCGCCACATCGTGACCGCGAAGTGAAGTGGTTCAATCGCAGCGGTCTCTTTTTGTCGTCATACCACCCGGCATGACCTCGTTCAAGGCGCTGGCGGCATTGAGAATCTGGATTCCCTGCCAGGGATGTTGGTGTCAAGCACCAGACGCACGTTTCTGCCCCTGCGCACCTCGTTTACTTCCTGTTGAATCTCTTCCATGGTCATTGATGGAAATTTTGCTGCCGCCAGCTTATCGGCGGCGGTGAACAGGTCGTCGATCGCGTGGCGGCGCAGGTTCTCGCGCAACATCGCTTCAATGGCATGCGGGTCGAGCAATCCGGCGTCCTTGGCTTCTTTGGCCAAGCTATCCGGCAAATCAATGGTCAGGGTTGTCATGGGCCTCCCGGGAAATGAACCTCGGTCAGATTGTAGCTCCTGAAGTACCTCATCTCGACCTTTGCTGAATGAGAGCATCCTCCACCACGCCTCCACCCTCAGGCATCCATATCGGGAAGTCGAAACAATGACCCTGAAAGATTCAGCAGAGTGGTGGACAAAGGTGGCAGCCAGCGGCGTACTCATCGCCTTGGTGATTGAGCGCTTCGTAGCGGATGGGCTACCAGGATGGCCGAGTCCTGCCATCCCCCTCGCCCAGTTACTGGTGGTCTTCGGTGGCTGCATCACGCTGGCGCACTACGCCGTACGCCGTCAGCTTCACTCGTCGAAGGCCAACTCACCCTGCTCCCAGACTCCAGGATTTTCAGCAACATCGGCAACCGGCACCAGGGCGCTCACGCGCACGCCCAGCAACCGCAACGGCTGATCCAGTGGCGCCCGACGCAGGCACTCCCGGCTCGCGGCCAGCAGGTCCGCCTGCGCATCAATGGGCTCGCGCAGCGTGTGGTCCCGGGTCAGTGTGCGAAAGTCCGCGTAGCGCAGCTTGATGCCCACGGTCCGTCCACGCACGCCCAGCGCCTGCAGATCAGCAGCCACCCGTTCGCAAAGCGCCACCAGGATCCCGGTGAGTTCGGCACGGTCGTGTCTTGGGTGCAGGTCACGCTCGAAGGTGGTCTCGCGACTGACCGACTTGCGTTCAGCCTCGGTGACCACCGGCCGGTCGTCACGCCCATGCGCGGCATCGTGCAGCCAGGCGGCATATCGGGGCCCGAAGCGTTCCTGCAAAAGCCCGAGTTCTGCCCGGGCGAGATCACCGATGGTATGAATGTCCAGACGCGCCAGTCGCTCTGTGGACTTGGGACCAATCCCGTTGATCTTGCTGGCCTTCAACGGCCATATTAGGATTTCCAGATCCGCCGGACCCACGCGCGTGAGACCGTCCGGCTTGTCGAACTCCGAAGCCATCTTCGCCAGCAGTTTGTTGGGCGCGATGCCGATCGAACAGGACAACCCCGTCGCCGCATGCACCGTCTCCTTGATCCGGCGGGCGATACCTTCAGGGTCGCTGCCGTGGGAGGTCAGGTCGATGTAGATCTCGTCGATCCCGCGGTCCTCGATCCTCGGTGCAAGGGCGGCAACCGCCGTCTTGAAACGCATCGAGTAGTGCCGGTAGGCCGTGAAATCAGCGGGCAGCAGAACCGCGTCCGGCACAAGACGAGCGGCGGTCATCAGGCCCATGCCGGAATGCACACCCCGGGCGCGCGCCTCGTAGGTTGCGGTGGTCACCACGCCTCGCCCACGATAGTCACGCAGATGGGTGAACTGAAGGACACCGTCGTCGCCAGCCATCGGGGCCGTGACGCGCCGCCCGCCAACCACGAGGGGCTGACCTCGCAGTTGCGGATAGCGCAGCAATTCTACAGACGCGTAAAACGCATCCATGTCGAGATGGGCAATGCAGCGGTTGCCGTCCATGCGGCATTGTCTATGAATCCGCCGAATCGTGCACAGCCCCAAGGATACCGGGCTGCTGACCGCCAGCCCCGCCCCATCAGTTGATCGATAAAGAGCTTTTCCACGTCCCTATACCCTGCCCCTGCCTTGCCACGACTCCAAAGCTCAGTGAGTACCTTCGATGGTTGCGAAAGCAACACCAGACAGAAAATTTCCTGGATTGCGCCCATAATCCTCGAGTCAAAAAGCACGGTTGGACGGATCACAATCCAACAATTGGATGACCCAATTCCGGCAGGTCGTCCAGCAGCGGGCGTCGACGCTGCAACACCTGCCATGATCGGGCAGCAAGATCCGTCAGGGTGGGCGCGGCAGCGTGGTGGAATTCATCCACGACGATGTAATCGAAATGCCCCGGCTCAAAGTTCTCCAGGTGATCCATCCTGCCCAGGGTCTGGATGGAGGCGCAGAGGATATCCACCCGGGCGTCCCGCTGGCGGCCGTGATAGAAGCCGATCCGGGCGCTGGGGCGGATGCGGGCAAAGGTGGCGGCGGCCCGGTTGAGGATCTCTTCCCGATGGGCCACGAACAGGATCCGGCGGGCGCCCATCTGCTGCGTGTCGAAGGCGGCGAGCCAGGTCTTGCCCAGGCCGGTGGCCATGACCACCAGACCACCCCGGTAGCCATCCAGGCGTGCCTGCTCCAGTGCCTCCAGGGCCTGCGCCTGAATGTGCGTGGGCGTGGGCGGCGGCTCCGACTCGGTGCTGCCCGGCTCCCATGAACGCTCCGGCAGAATGCGGCGGGCTTCGTAGGCGTCGATCCACTCGTCCGACAACGGCACGCTGGCCGGATCACTGAACAGGGCCTGAAAGCGCGCCCGGGTTTCCAGAAAGCCCTTGTCACCCGGATAGTTGATCCGGTAGTTCCATTCCAGCCCCTGCTGCAGGGCCTGGCGGCTGATGTTGCTGGAGCCGATGAAGGCGCAGCCCCAGTGCGCATCGCTATCCTGCGAACCGGCAAACAGAGTTTATGGCAACGCGAGATAATCGGCCGGCGAGAGGATGCGCAGCCCGTGGCTTTTCCAAAAGTCACTGCCAAGTATCAACAAATCCTGATCGCCGGTGACCAGATATTGTGCCTCGCCATTGAGGGCCACATGCAGCAGCATGTCATCCTTCGGATCGCGACAGGCCTGGATGCGATGCTGAATGGGGATCACACGGACGACTCCGCCGAGCAATTGGAGAAATTGCCGTCGCGCTTCGAGAGAAACATAACGATCAAACTTGGGGCGGGAAAGGACATTGGCCAATTCGGTCAATGTTTCTTCGGAAGCCAGTAGAACGCCCTGGGCCAGCGCCTTGTCCACGGCACGGCCGGCTGTGCCTTGTGGCATCAGCATGCGGCTGATCAGGGTATTGGTGTCCAGGACCAAGCGCGTTTCTTCCGTGCGCATCGCCGGTCTTCAATCGTCCGAGGCGAGCAACTCAGTCAGTTTGGCTTCGTCCAGGCCGGCGGCTTTGGCCTGACTGCCGATGCGGTCACAAAAACGCTGAAACTCGGCGACGTTGAGTCTTGTCAGGCGTTCGTACTCTGCCATGGAAAGCACCACGGCAACATCACGCTTCTGGCGCTGGATAATCACCGGCTCCCGGCTGGCGGTGTCGATTAACTTGGCAAAGCCCTGTTTTGCCTCGCTGGCGGTGATGGTGCGCATGAGCCCCTCCTTCTTGCAGGGAGCAAGATTTTGTCTACTTTAGACAAAACAGACAAAATATCAAGCGGGTTCCGACCCCACCAGCGCTTTCTTGCCCATGGCTTTCTCGATGAAAGATGTGGTGGATATCCAATCACCGGCCCCAGGATGCGGTTTCATTCGAGTATCTCGACGCACCTTTGCGGTATCCTCATCATGGCCTTTTTCATGACACCGGATGACCAGACCACCTATCTCCATGACCCATCACGACAACAGCTACAAGCTGCTCTTTTCTCACCCACGCATGGTTCGCGACCTGCTGACCGGTTTCGTCAAGGAAGCCTGGGTGGAACAACTCGATTTCACCAGCCTGGAGAAAGTCAGCGGCTCCTATGTGACCGACGAACTGCGTGATCGCGAGGATGACATCATCTGGCGCATCCGCTGGGGAAAGGACTGGCTCTATGTGTACCTGCTGCTGGAATTTCAAAGCAGCGTGGATCGGTTCATGGCGGTGCGCATCATGAGCTATGTGGGGCTGCTCTACCAGCACGCAATGTGGTCGCCACCCTCTTCCGGCTGGAGAACAACCGTGATGAGCAGGAGATGCTCAATGTCCTGGGCAAGCTGGTCGACTGGCTCAAGGCACCCGAGCAGACGGGCCCGCACCAGGCCTTCTTGGAATGAATACGGCGCGTGTTGCTCCCCCAGCGGGCACGCCGAAATAACGTTTGGAGGTAGAGGGACCGTCGGAGGCCACCAGCACATCGACATCGCTGCCACTCCTTGCCGTATCACGGGCGGTGGAGCCGAACAGGGCCAGCCGGGTCACGCCGAAACGGGCCTGCAACTCAGGCTTGCTGCGGCTTAGCAGGTCAGGGGCACACTGTCTGTCCATCGCTCAGCCTCCAAGGGCGGACTCAGTGCGCACCACATCCCTCGGACACCAGATCGCCGCATCCTCATCACCCAGGGGCACTGTGCGCCCCGCAAGGTACTCCACCCCCACCCACGCACAGACCAGCGCATCCAGGACATCCTCATACCGCTTGAGCTCGGCCAGACTCTTCACGTTATCCGGGGTCGGGAGTACCAGCGTCATCCCCTCAAAGACCTGACCCAGCGCCTCACGAATGGCACCGAACTCGCGCAGGAGACTCCTGATCCGCTCTGGCAACGGCTCCCCCGGCCAGTATTTCGTCGACTTGCTGACCTTGTACGGGACCCGGCGCGAACGCTTCAGCAAGGACAACAGGGCCACATGGGGATACACCTCGAGAAACTGCTGCCGTCCCGGTGACGGCGTTGCCGTGGTGGCCAGCGCGTAACCGGTCGCAGACAGGAAATCCGAGATTCGGGCACCCAGCTGGCCTGGCCGTGTCGCGGTGGGCGAATGGGCCGCGCACCAGCGGCTGGCGAATTCCCGGGAGACCACCCGATCCGCCTCGCGCCGGGTCGAGAACGGTTTTTTTGCCACCGGCATGTCGAGGGTGACCAAGTCCACCGGTTGTCCCGCCAGGCGCTCCGCCGCATCGAACAGCTGAGGCAACTTTGGTTCACTGCCCGGGATGCGCCTCACAGTCCAATCGGTGGTGATGCCCGCCGCCAACTCCACAAAACCTTGATAGCTGGGCGCCAAAGCGATGCAATGCCAATCGCACCCTCGCTGCTGAACCAGGGCCAGGCCACTGGGCTGAGAGGGTGTCCAGGCGGCATCGATGGCAAGGATTGTCTGGCAGGGGTTCATGGCATTATTTCAATGTTTGAACCTGGTCGAACAGGCGCTGTGTTGAGCGAGCCGGCCTATCGCACGCGGTGAGATTCAGTCTCGTCAAGAGCATGAAGATCCAGCGCGCTGCGCAGATGGGCCACCAGGTCCGCCTGCTCCCCAGGATCGTAAGGCTGCGGATCACCGTGCCCCCAGACCGGCCCTGGCCAGGCGGGATCACCCGCGTGGCGCCCCACCACATGCCAGTGCAACTGGGGCACCAGATTACCCAGCGTCGCAAGGTTGGTCTTTTCAACGCCGGGCAGGAGTGACAGCACACGGGCACACTCGGCAAGCACCCCGTCCACCGCCATGCGCTGACCCGGCGCGAGTTCCCACCACTCGCGGAAGCAGCCCATCGCCGGGATCACCAGCAGCCAGGGATAGCGCGCATCCCGAAACAGCCGCACCAGGCAGCCATCCCGCATGCCCACTGCCACGCTGTCCGCCTCCAGACGTTCATCCAACTCGAACACGGCGATTCCTCCTGTCGACCCACATCGCACGCAGGATACATGCAGTTGGTCGATCCGGCCGCAGTATGGATCGCTTGGATGTGAGCGTCCTTACCAGAAGACAGGATCATTGAGCGCCGGGATACAGCGCGGCGCCCCCTTGAAAGGCACCATCTCCCCACCTGTCAGGGATTGTCCCAGCCAGCCTTCGGGCTGCTTCAAGATAAAGGGTGCCGGGGCCAATGACTCGTTGATGGGCTTGAAGCCGACACGCGAATAGTAGTTCGGATCACCATAGGTCAGGACCACGTCAACCCCGGCGTATCTCAGCGTTTCAAGACCATGGGCCAGAAGTTTCTGGCCGACACCCTGCCCCTGCCACTCGCTCGCAACGGCCACCGGCGCAAGGATGAACACGGACCGGTCATCCTGATCGTAGGTCAGCCGGGAAAAGATCGCCCCGCCAACAATGGCTCGATCCCTCTCGGCGAGGAAGACATGGAGATCCGGCTCGGCGGTACCGGCCATCTGATGGCGGACCAGATTGCCGATCAATGCGCCCTCCTCCGCGCCCTCGGCGCGGGCAAAGGTCGCATGGAACAGATCAATGATGTCCTGCTCCCGCCCTTTGAACGCTTGCGAAAATTTCATGGGTGGCTCTCCTTCAGGTCTCCTCCCATCAACACGGCAGTCACGGCTCCCGAAGCGGCAGTCGGCGCCCGAAAAGATGCAGCGCCTGTGCCCGACCATGACCGTCACGGACAAAATAGCCGGTCACACCCGGCAGGGGTCCGTCCACGAACACGTACCGAGCCGCCTGGCCGCTCACGAGTTTCACCTAAATGTCTTGCCGATGGATCCCGCCTGGAACAGCGTGCGCTCATCGACCGGTAACGGGTTCTCGATGCTCGTCACGCCATGGCAAGCAAAACTCACCTTCCCGGCGTGCCACACACCCGCAGCCACGCCGGGCACAGCGAACGCCTCGGCGAGATCGGCAATCCACTCCTGCAGCGCATGCGGGTTCATGCGTCATAATGTCTACCCACCTGCCCGGGTTGTCCACCGGAGATACTTCGATGGCGCCTGCATGCCGGACGGTTTGGCGCCCAACACCACCCGCAGAGCCGGTTTAACCTGCATGCGAAGGTAGGCTGGTGTCGGGTGTCGGCCCTGAATAGTCGCTCACGTCATGCGCACAGGAGTCCGCAATCGAAAGCTTTGCGGGCGCCCCCGCCAGCTTAATCCCATTCAGAACCGTTCAGGTCAGACGGCAGATCGCGCAGACACCGGCAAGCGACACAGGCACCCCGTTGCGACTGGCAATCAGTCGTCCTGATGCCGACGCAGCACCCCGGTCGTTGCCATAGCATGAGACCCGTGATACCGTGTTTCCATGATCATTCGCTTCAAGGATCGGGGCACAGAAGATATCTTCAACGGGTTTGGGTCAAAGGCCGCCCGCAAGGTCTGCCCGCAGTCCCTTTGGCGGGTAGCCGCAAGGAAGCTGGAATTGTTGGACTCTGTTGAGAGCGTCGAGGAACTGAGGGTCCCGCCCGGTAACCGACTGGAAGCCCTGTCCGGAGAGCGAAAGGGGCAACACAGCATTCGGGTCAACGAGCAATACCGAATCTGCTTCGCTTGGACGGACTCTGGCCCCGATCAGGTTGAAATCACGGATTACCACTGAGGCTGAATCATGGTTCGAATTCCCACACACCGCCCCCCGACTCATCCCGGCGCAATGCTGGCGGAAGAGTTCCTGGAACCGATGCAGATCTCCCAGCGCCACCTCGCGGATGCGCTTCATGTGCCGTATCAGCGCATCAACGAACTGGTTAACCAGAAGCGCGGCATCACCCCAAGCACTGCACTGCGTCTGGCGCGCTTTTTCGGAATGTCGCCCGATTTCTGGTTGAACCTGCAGGTGCGCTGGGATCTGTTCAAAGCCCAGCAATCGGAACAGGCGGAACTGGAGCAGATCCGGGAATTCCGTTCGTGAAGCCATACTGCTTGAGCAGGGATACCGGGACGCCTGTCCAGCGGCACAGGACGAAAACCGGCATTGCAGGACTGGCGACGGATTTTCGTTTTGCCTGATCTGGAGTACCGCGGGCTTCCAGCCAACTCCGTGAGGTGGCGCAATCTCTCGCTACAATTACTTCCCACAGTACAGTCTTCCCAATCTTGAGTGAGTGTCCGCTGCATCGTTCTTTGCGGCCGCTAGTCCCGGGGCGTCTTGGTGCCCGCTCAGGGTCGCCAAGAGACAGCGATCGGCAAGGCACCTCCAATACCCGCGCCCTGCCTTGGGAATCGCAGTGTCCAAAAGCAGGCCGACCCACGGGCGGTCTTGGCAGTGGCCAGGACATCAAACCCGGCTTCCCCTGCTCGCGCTAACAAGCTCACGGCCCCATGGGCTACGAGTTGCGGAAAAGATTTTCGAGTTCCTTGCGCTGCGCGGCATGTTTGGCTGCGTTCTCGTGCGCAAGCTTTTTCAGGTTGAAGAGTTTCCAGCGGACGGCTGGAAGGGTTTGTGCCTGCGGCAAGCCGATCGCGCCAAAATCAGGTTCGCCATCATGCAGGCTGAGTAGGAATTGCACGATGTTGTCACACAGGCGACCGCGGATATCAGCGATGAGCCGACACCTGGTCGCTTCGAGTTCGTCGACGGAGATCGGGATGGTCGTCATGCCGACGAATTCCCTGGCATAGGGTTCGTTCAGATCGCTCAGTCCGGGCGCGAGCAGTTCATGCGTCGGGCGCGGGGAGCTGGCGATATAAACCAGGGAGGTGCGGAACAGTGCGTCGGTCAGCCCTTCGTGTTCGTAGAGCAGCTTGATATCGAACAGGTCGCGCGGGTGCTGGCGATCGACCGCTGCATGGAGTTTGCCACCGAACAAATCCTCAAATGACACAACCTGGACGGCGGCATAGCCGAATTCATCTTCGACCGTTGGTGATACGGCGCGGCGTTCAGGATCGTGCACGACGCCCCGCGTGACCGGTGAGATTTCGATTTTGACTTCGGCGCCGTCGAGCCGGGCTCGGATACGGGTGGCGCCGCCACTGCCACCCTCGATGCGCTGCGCGCGGAGACGCGGAATGCCGGCGTTGGCCGCGTCCATGATCCTGTCGAGCGTCTCGTTGATCTCCCTCAGACTTTCCGCTCGGTCCTTGACCGGCAGGTAGGTCAGGTCGATATCTACCGACAGGCGCGGCATGTCGTGGTAGAACAGGTTGATGGCAGTGCCGCCCTTGAGCGCGAACACGGGTTCCGCCTCGATGAAGGGCAGCAGGCGCACCAGAAGCGCGACCTGTGCACTATAGGCGTCACGGGCCATCGGCATCTCCCGTTGGGATATCAACGAATTCGGGCGGGACCATGATGCGGTAGCGCGGATGGATTTTGCCGCCCGTTATCAGGGCGCGGTCACCCGTGCCGAGGTTGAAGTCGTCGGGGTCAAGACGCTCGCGCCAGACATGTTTGTGGCGGTCGGCGAAGACGAAGAATAGGCGTCTGAGCTTGATCTTGCGGCAGCTCTGCAGCAGCGCCGTCAGCTGGCGGGGCCGCATCGTCGCCAGCCCCTCGAAAACCATGTCAAGGTTATGGAAACTCTCATGCGCCGGCAGTTCGTCAAGTGCTTCGAGGATCGCGCGCTCGGGCGAGGATATTCGGAGCGTCCAGCCCCAGGGCAGCGTCGGGGCATTGCCATGTTTATATTCCGTCAGACCGAGCGACGGGTTATCGAACAGGGACAGGGGGCGGCTGATGAGCGGTGCATCGAGGGTGAGGCGCGACAGCCAGCCTGGTGTGTCACTGCCGTAGACCCACACGGGCGGATGCGCACCCAGCGGGAGATAGTGGCGGTAACCCTGGAGGTCAAGGGCAGACATGCCGCCGACATGGACTTGATAAGCCATGATTTTCTGGAGAGACAGGATGCAACTCTTCCAGTCCGGAGGGGCTGAATGCGGCGTGGGGCGACGGAAGACACCGCGCTCCAGGCGCTCCAGCCAGCCGCGATCCACGTATTTCCGGGTGAGGAACCGGCTGACGCCGTGGTTCTCCAGCCAGCGCGCATCCACCACAAAGCCTGCGGGAACAGCTTCCAAGACACTCTTCAGCTTCCCCTCTTTTTGTGCACTCATGGTACACATTATGAGTAATATTCGAAGAGTAATGCAAGCCTGCTTCGGACTTGCATGATTATGGGTACTTCCGGTCGCCGGCACGAATTGCAATGTCCCAAAAAGGATGCCCTCGATGGAGGTTTTCGGGCGTCCGCAGGGCAGCAGTGAGGAGTCGTTCGTGAGCAACGGCTCGACGGCGGCTCAGGGTCGACAAGGGACAGTTCTTGGCACCGGACTCGGCCCGCAGCCCGGAGCGGCCGCTCCCGAACGTTCCGGGGGCCGCGGCTTACCTTTGAACTGCTGATGCCAGAGGGACGGCCGTGCCGAAACAGCCACCTCATGACCAAAGATTCCGCGTGTAGCATGTAACCGATTTGATCTCGATAAGCTCGGGCACCAAAGACAACCTCAGCTTCATCGGCTTTTGGGGTGCATCCAGGACAGCCTCAGCAATAGCACGAATTGAGCAGTACTCGGTTGGGGTCTATCCGCCTACATCACCTAGGGGCGTTACAAAGTCATCACGCATCCGGTAGGCGGCCGACGATCCTGCCTCAACGAGGTGGTCCAATAGTGCCAGCACGGCTGCCCGAACGGCCCGATCAGACTTCAGCCTGTGTGGCTCCGAATAGACTTGCCTTCGAAGCAGAGATTCCAGCAGAGATACTGTGTCTCGGTCCACGAGTATGATGGTGGGGTCACCCTTATCCAGCGAATTATCCAGGATCACAAAGGCACTGGGAAGTGAGGATTCTCCAATGGCATAGAGGAACCGACAATACGCATCGAACACCACCGCCGATCCCAGAAACCGCGCAGCTAGCTCGTCAACTCGATGCCCCTGTCCTTCAAGTCTGCGCCAGTGCCGGACGTTGTCTTTCCAGTACCCCTCGAGAAAGATGGCGCGTATCAACGGGTCGCCAGAGCCATAGCGCGAATCGAGCCGGTCGATCCAAGGGGCCGCGCAGATAGCACTCGCGAAGGCTTGCCATACTGCCCAGAACGAGTCCTCCTCACGAAACTGGTCGGCTTCAACGACAAGGGCCCGCACGAAGTCCTTGACCTCACTGGGGTGCCTTGCAACAGCCGCTAGGAAGGGCTTGCACACATCCAATGCCTCCGCTTCCTCTAACCTCAACACGAATCGCGCGAGACGCCGGAAGAATTCATGGTTGAACCGATAGTCTCGCTGAGCGCGACGGCTGCGATCCTCGAGTTCCTGATCCCACCCTTCCACGATTGAGCTGGCGATCCGGCGGTGAAACTCGATTGCCAAGGTTGAATCCGGAGCATACCCAAAGATCTGAAGGATAATTCGCGCAGCTTGAGTACCTGGCCAATCTTCCCGGTTGAGGATCTCCAACTCTACCTGTGGATCACGATTCTGAGCAACGATCGCGGCCCGAACCAAGGGCACGACCTCCCGGATGATTTCAGCAGGATGCAACTGTTCTCCGAAGGGCCTCTCTCGCTCTTCGGCCAGGCGGTACGAGATGAGTCGGGCCTGCCACGCAATCGCCGCTATACACGCCTCGGAGTAAGCTCTTATCGGCCCCGTCGAAGCTTTCCCGATTCCTTCCGCGGCGTACACCGAGACCTCCTCAACTTCGTGGGTCAGGGCCTTCGCGATTGCCACTTGAATCCGGGCAGCCTGTGCGTCTGATACACCGCGGGCAAGTAGGCCGGGCAGGACGTAGGCAGCGTGCCTATCCGGGTTGTACGCCCCGCGCCCATGGCGGACCATGTCATCTTCTGTGTCGCAGTCTCGCTCGACCTCCTGAACCAGCTTGTTGATACACCAAGCACGGTCCTCAAGGCACATTTCGTCCCAATGATCGCGCACGCAGACTGCCGCGATCACGCTTGGTCCGCCCCGCATGAAACCCTCAGGCTCCGGTTCCGCATCGCGAGCGCGGGCGCGCACCAGAAAGGCTTTCCAATCGCGGATATCTAGATGGGAGGACTCCCGCCCTTCCCACGCCGCGCGTCCCCAGTTCAAAAGCGAGAGCTCTCGCTCCTTTCGCGCGGCAATCAACGTCTGCCGGTCGACGAGCGCCTGAACGTCTGGCTCTATCTCGCTAGGCTCTAGGAGCACTTGTCGGCCCCGAGAGTCTGCTTCCTCCGGCACGCTTTCGGCTGAGCTCTCCGATTCGTCTGAAGGCGGCTCTTGCACAACCCGGAACCCACGCACGTCCATCCGGTGCAGCGCCAGACGCCACAGACGATCCTCTTCCGATTGTTCCTCAACCGGCGGCAATGCCGCCCGGTGCCGATCGATCAGCGCAAACACCTCTTCGCGACCATCTCCAAACTGCAGCTTAACGGCCAAAGACTCCAGGTCCTGCCCCCTGTGCGGCAACGCATCCGACTTCCTGCGCTCGTTCTCGTATATCTCGTTGATTCCGATATTCGGGAAAACCTCAGACCTCGCGAAAGACGAGCGCTCCCTTACCGTCCGTGCAGAATCCATCCATATCAACTCGCGCGACGACAACAGCGCCAGGCCAGCAAGCCCGGCCTTCTCCGGATGGGCGTTGCAAACACTGGCAGCGACAGCCGTCGCCATGACGTTGTTGCTATCTCTCAGGATTCTGAGTAAACAGAGTTCGACGTCGAAACCTTCCCAATCACAAATTTCCAGGAGCCATGCCTCTAGAGCCATCAAGGCCGTCTGCAGGACGTATGGGCCAACCTCATGACCTCTGTAGAGGCCCCAAAGGCGAGGGTTGGCCCATTGCGTAACAGAGGTCTCACCGGGTATCTCGATAGTGATTCGAAGCGCCGGTTCAAGCCGGTGGTAGGGCCAGCGTTTTTCGCCGTACCAGCTGCCAGCGTGGTTCAATAGGTCGATGATGAAATCTAGGCCTTGCCAAGGATGACACCGCAGCAGCGGGAGGAACACCCCGCGTATCGAGCTCGCCGGAAACGACTGAAAATCAGTATGCTCCTGGATGCCGAAGTCCGGTTCGATGTTCATCCAGCTTCCGGGTCTCCAATTGTCGGGATCCAACTCTTCCTCTCGGAGCAGGAACCGCGCCTTGGTAAGTCGCATGATCTCCTCTGGCAAGTATCGACATGCAAACCAGCCGTCGATGCCGCCCAAAAGGACCTCCGACACCTCGTCTGCTAGACGACCGCGGTTCCCATCCGCCATCGCCCGGTCTACCAGACCCTTGAACGCGTTTTCATCGCCTCTCGGTACCTTCGCGATCACCGTCAGGGTACGCTTGCGCATTTGATCCGTGCGATAATCGTCGAGATAGCCCAAGAGATGAAACCCGATCTTGGCAGTTTCCTCGCAACCCTTCGGCTCGGGATCGCGCCAGTCAATAGAGTTCGCAAAGTCCTCCATGAGCCCCAGAAGAATCGGCATCTGCTCGGGTAGGACCCCATCAATGCCACCGAGGACGAGTTCGAGCACAGCAGACCAAGCCTCTCCCGAGGCAACCAGCATCTGGGAAGGCAACTGAGAAGCATCGTGTAGCCACCGGGGCGAAGTCTTGCAGGCAACGCGCAGCAGGTGAATCACACGGACCAGCAGTCGACCGCCGTTGTCGAGAAGCGTTTCGCGGTGTCGTTCGAGAAACTCCCGGGCCGACGGGGATTGCAGCGTGCAGACGAGCGTATCGTCGCGGAAGTACGGTGGAAGCGTTTCATCCAGGAACACGGACAATACGTAGTCCGTCGCCGCTTCCTCCTCCCGTCGGAGCAGATCCAAGAGCCACTTTCGATATGCCCGGCGGATAGCTGGGTAACCACCGACATCCTGTGCCAACGGCCTCGGCGCTCGCTCATGCAAAATCCAACGCTGACCGAGCCACTGGATGATCGCCCAGTCCTCAAGCACATCGTGGCCTGGCGCCGCCATGGAAGGAACCTCAGGCGGGTAGACGATCAGTCCATCGTTCCGCAGCGCCTCCAAAGCACCCGCATCGAGGTCTTCAGTCCCGACAAACGGACGAAGCTCCCGGGCCCTTCGCAAAGCCACCTCCCTAAATACCCGCTCACGCCGCTCAGGCATGCCATCCGCAGATGCAGCGTTGCGTCGGATCACCTCTCCCCAGCACCGCCTCCGGAACTCTCGTTCGTTGGTGGGAATGCCCGCTGTGTCTGACCAATCCATTTGGGCAGCCATGCCCAGGAGGTACGGAGACCGCAGCAGACGCTTTAGGTCTTCGTACTGCAAAGCGTTCGCGACTTGCGGCACTGCCGCGAGCGCTTGCTCAAGCTCCTCGTCCTCTAGCGGTGGAACCTCGATCACCCGGAATGCAAGCCCCGCCTGACCAAGGAGCGCCGAACTCACTGTTTCCAACGAGTAGTCCCGGCATGTGATCAGTATCCCAAGACTCCGATCGGTCTGCGCGAGGTTGAGCAGATCCGTGAAAGCATCTCGCACGGAAGCCTCCAGAAGCCGCTCAACGCTGTCCACCAGAACCAGCTTTCGGCCTTGGCCGGCCAGGATTCCCAACAGCTCGTTCCCGTTCGCCTGGACCTGAGCCTGCCGCAGTGTCTGGTCGATATGGCTGACAGAAAACTCCTCTGCCCTGAATGCCAAGCAGTGGAGATCACGATCAAGTGCCTTCATGCAGGCCTTGGCTACCGCCGACTTCCCGAGACCGGCTGGGGCGGAAATCAGCACAACTTGGTTCTCGTTCAACGCATCCAGCACTTGATTCGTCAGGGCGTCCCGGGCGATTTCCCCCGTGGCTCCGATTGTGGTTTTGATTCCGTTCAGAGTTATCGAACTGTGATCAGACAGCGCGCGGACTACTTCAGCCGAGCGAGTATCAATCGGCCCGTGCCGGTTGCGGAGGCTCTCCGGCAGACTTGCATGCTTGTAGCTTGCCGCCGTTGGCATGCCAGCGCCAACCAATTCCAGCAGTTCGCGCCAACTGGCCTCTGCTACCGCCAACGGGTTGCCTCGGTTCGCTGTCGCAGCGAGTAGCGCCTTGATCCATGCCTCATTCTGTGCTGAGGCTGTGTTCAGGTCGAAGCTCACGACATGCAGAACCGACAGATACCTCCAGAACTGCTCGTCTGTCGGAGGCGTGGCGGCATCGTCGAGAATTCGCCGGATCGTCGCCGCGTAGCTTCGTGCGGTCTTGGAGAGGAAACGGTCGACCTCTAATCTTCGTATGAAGTCCGACGCGTCGGCGGACGCGCGCGCACAATCCAAGAGGGTGTTGAACCCATCGAGAAGGACGCTCGTTCCGCGGAGCGTTACCAACGCGAGCCGGTCCGTATCCGAGTCGAATTCTGAGCCATTTAAATCAGCCCAGAAGTCGCGAAAGGCATTCTTGCAGGTCTCGTCCTTCGGACTGATAGTGAATTGACGCTTGACTTGCGCTGCTAGCCGGCGGCGCACACCATCCGGCCTCATGGCGACCACCAAGACATCATCGGTCGCCCAATCCAGGTGCTCCGCTTGAAGGTGCACCTCTTCGACTTGACAGTCCTTTAGAATGGGAAGCGGGGCCCGAACAAGCAGAAGCGCGAGAAACAGAGTGCCTACATGCTGCTCGAACAATGTCCCGCCACCACCGGTGGACACTGGGCTTGTAGCACTCACGCAGTTCATTATCTCCGACACAACTACCCCGTCTCTGCCAAATTCGGTCCATTAGGCCTCGAGTGTATGGCAAGCCCTAGCCACCCAAAAGATCAGTCCATCTGGAGTGCCCAGCATAGCCTACTGGCATCAGCACGGTTTAGAGGCTCACGGCTCTGGAGAGTAGACGCCGTCCCCGAAGGTCCGCAGCAAGTCGGTAAAGGGTCGTTCTCGGGGAGCGGGTGAGCGGCAGCTCCGAGTCGGCAAGAGTCCCCGATATCCGCTCGTTACAGTACGTGGCCCAGATGGTCGGAGCTGCCCTGGGTGCCCCGGACGGCAATGGGTATTGGCGACATAGATGTACTGTCCCGGCAGGCCGAGCAGACCGAGGAGGGAGCCGCGCGAGCAGGGGGATAGCGTGGCGCCCGGGACTGCCCCAGAGACCTGTCGAAGGCCAACTCACCCTGCTCCCAGACTCCTGGATTTTCAGCAACTTCGGCAACTGGTACCAGGGCGCTCACGCGCACGCCCAGCAACCGCAACGGCCGATCCAGTGGCGCCCGGCGCAGGCACTCCCGGCTGGCGGCCAGCAGGTCCGCCTGCGCATCAATGGGCTCGCGCAGCGTGTGGTCCCGGGTCAGTGTGCGAAAGTCCGCGTAGCGCA
>NZ_JAJNAO010000031.1:0-15032 GCF_022227625.1 Ectothiorhodospira variabilis
CGGGGATGAGGGGGTGCGGTGGGCACTGTGCCAGTCCTTGCCCCTCACCCCAACCCCTCTCCCCACGGGGGAGAGGGGCTCGATACATCTTTCATCATCAAGGGTGACTCACCACCGTGATGCATGAGAGTTAGCGGTATTCGGGATCAACCCGGGTGTGAAGCAGATTGTTGGCATAGGTGGCCAGGGTGAATGTGGAGATGATGGTAATGATCTCCAGCAGGTCCTCATGGGACACGCCCCGTTCCTCGAAGAGCCCCACTTCCGCCCGACCCAGACACCCGCGAAGTTCCATGATCCGGCGAGTGGCCTCCAGGAGGTATCGGTAGCGAAGCTGACCTGGCAGCCGCCCGGCCACGACTTCGGCGATGGTTTGGTTGTCGACGCCAGCCCGAGCGGCCTCCTTGGAGAAAACGCCCTGGCAGTAGATGCACGCGTTGTAGACAGCCACTTCAAGAACCACCAGGGCCTGCTCATCCGGCGGGAGTCTGCCGTGGCGTTCAAGCAGATGCTCCAGTTGCACAAAGGCCTCAAGCGATAGCGGATGACGGTCGAGCGTGCGGTAGAGATTGGGAACGGTACCCGCAAAATCCGCAGCCACCTGTTGCAGGGCGCTGTGGCTTGCTTCACTATCGACGTCATGGTCTGTCATGGGTTTCGGCCTTTGCATTGCGCCTGCTGCGCGACTTGGAGAAGATCCGACACGTGGCCCAAGGATGGCACTGCCGACGTGGCTTGGCTATCAGGGATAACCACAATCTCGGCCTTCGGGCTTCACATCCGGCCCTATCATGGCATTAGTTAAATCTTGGTCGCAGCGGATCGAGGGCCAGTCAACTAAAGGCTGGATAAAGACGCGGTCTGGGACTCTCTTATGATCCTTGCCGAATGCATCGCAAACAGCGAGCAGGGCATCGCCCAGTTGTTCGAGGAGCTCTACGACCCGGCATTCCTGATCGACCCGGCTCAAGAGCGTTTCGTTGGTGCCAATGCGGCGGCCTGTCGTTTTCTGGGTTATTCCGCTGAGGAGTTCACCCAGCTGACTCCCACGGACATACACCCCCACGAGATCCCGCGGCTGGATGCCTTCGTGGTGTCCGTTCATGAGCATGGCCGTTGGGTGGCCGACGACCTTTCCTGTCGCACCCGGGATGGCTCCCTGGTGCCTGCGCAGGTGCGGGCAACCGAAGTGTGCATCGGGGGGCACGTCTATATTCTGACCGTGGTGCGTGATCGACGCGAGGAACTGTTGGCGGAGTTGGGCCGTTCCATCCGCAAGCTCACCCACGATCTGCGCAATACCATGGTGGCCTCCCGCCTGATGGGCGATCGGCTCTGCCGTCACGAAGACCCCATGGTCAGGCGTAGCGCGGAGCTGATCACGCGGTCGGTGGACCGTGCCGTGAACATGTGTCAGCAAACCCTGGAGCTGGGCAATGCCGAAGAGCAGCAACCGCGGCGGGAGCGGTTCTTGCTGGGGGATGTGCTTGAAGAGATCCGGGCGGCCATCGGCCCCGAAGAAGTGGCCCGTGCCTCCCTGGACACCTCGCAAGCAGAGGATGCGGAGGTGGACGCGGATTTCGATCAGATTTACCGCATTCTGCTGAACCTGGTCCGGAATGCGCTGGCCGCAGGTGCCACACGCCTCCAGGTGATCGCCAGTCGTGAAGCCGATGTCTTGCGGATCGACCTGTCGGATGATGGCCCGGGTCTCCCGGAGGATGTACGTGCCCGCTTATTCTCGGAAAAGTCCGCTTCAAGAACGCACGGTGGGGCAGGGCTGGGCCTGGCCATCGCCTGGGAGCTGGCCCGTAATCATGCGGGCGATCTCTTGCTCCTGAACACGGGTCCGGGCGGCACCACCTTTCGGCTGGTGTTGCCCGCAGGGGCGCCCCTGGAAGGGACGCCATCAAAGCCCCAGTCTGACGCCAGGCACCGTGATGGTGACTCTGTGCCAGGGCCCTGATCCTTAGGCTCGTCGGTCAACCCGATACCGATGGTTCCCAGCGGCGACCAGCAAAAGGGGCATCCAGCGTGGTTGCCGTGACATGGTTGGTGTAGTTGCTCAGGGTCTTCAGTCCTACCCCCAGGATGACCTCCAGCACCTGCTGGTGGGTGAAGCCGGTCTCCAGGAAGTCCTCCACCTGTTCGTCAGAAACCCAGCCACGCTGTTCCACCACGGCCAGGGTGAACTGGCGCAGCGCCTCCAGGCGTGGATCATCGAGGGCCTGTCGTGCCCTCAAGGCATCGGTGATCTCTGCCGGCACTTCCGCCATGTCCGCGGTAATGCTGTGGGCCGCAACGCAATAGTGGCATTGGTGGCGTGTACTGATGCTGAGCAGGACCACGTGACGGTCGATCGCCGTCAGGCTGGTCTGTTCGAACAGGTTGTTCAGGGTGAGATAGGCCTCCGCCAATTGGGGTGAAGTGGACATGGAGCGAATCAGGTTGGGGATCATCCCGAACTTGCTCATGCTCATTTCACGTGCGGGTTCGGGTACTTGCGCGTCATCGTGCAGGGGGAAACGTTCTTGGTTCATGGCAGTTGGCCTCCGGTCATACACATGGGGTGTTGCCCCCTTGTCTGGTCGAGGGGAGCGGGCACTGCGTTACGTAATGTCACGTAGTGCCCGTGGTTGCCTGTCATGGGCGGCGGTACCACCGCGCCAGGGCATGATCGAGGGAGGCCCTTCCCGGCCCCCAGGTCATGATGGCCAGCAGCATGGCGGCCCAGGGTAAATGGTGCGTGGCCCACGCATCTGGAATGGTCAGCTGGATGACCACGGTCATCAATAACAGCCCCAGGGCCGCAAAACGGGTGCCCAGCCCCAGTACCAAGAGGATCGGCAAGAGGATCTCGCCGATGGCCGCCAGGTAGGCGCTGAGAACAGGAAGGGGCATGGGGTAGGTCTCACCGAACAGGTGCAACTGGAATTCGTGCTCGAACAGCCAAAGCGCCCCCGGAGAGAGCTGCAGGCCATCCCACTTGGTGAGCCCGGATCGCCAGAAGGGGATGGCCACGGCGATCCGCAACAGGAGGGCCGGTAGTGAAGCGGGCAGATACTGGAACCCCCGCGCGATAGCGTCGACAAGACGCACCAGCGTATGGCCGGCTCCCTGGCCCCGATGTGGGACAGATGTGTTCATGGACACGCTCCTCTGGTAGAGGCCGCCTATCAGCGGTCTTGATCGGCTCAGGACACGGACTTTTCATCGATGGGTAGCGTCGGCAGCAGGCGATGCTGATATTCGCTGCAGGCCAGGGCCAATCGAGCCAGGTGAGAAGCACTCTTGGCCCCCATCTTCTGCATGAGATTGCTGCGATGGATCTCCACGGTGCGTACGCTCACGTCCAGGTCGCGGGCGATGAGCTTGTTGGGTTGGCCATCCAGCAGTCCTTCCAGCACGTCGCGTTCCCGAGGGGTCAGCGAGTCGAGCCGCGCCTGCAGGTGCGCCACCTCCTGGGCACCCGCGCGTTGCTCGGCATCCCTTTCGAGGGCGTGTCGTACCCCTTCGATCAATGCCTGATCGCTGAAGGGTTTTTCGAGGAAATCCAGTGCTCCCTCACTCAGCGCCCGCACCGCCATGGGGATGTCTCCATGGCCGGTGATGAATACGATCGGCATGTGGATGTCCTGTTCCTTGAGCCGGCGCTGCAAGGTGAGTCCATCCATGTCCGGCAGGCGCACATCCAGGATCAGGCAACCGGGCGTTTGAGGTGTCACGAAGTCGAGCACCGCCTGGGCATCGGCAAAGGCGCGGACAAGAAAATCCTCGCTCTTGAGCAGCAGGCTCACCCCGGCGCGCACATCCGGATCGTCATCCACGAGATGAATATGGGGTTTATGGGTTGGCATGGTGAGTCTCCAATGGGAGCGTGAAATGGAATTCGGCCCCGCCTTCGGGCCGGTTGCGCGCGATCAACCGACCACCGTGGGCCTCGACCAGGGATCGGCTGATGGAGAGACCCAAGCCCAATCCCCCTTCCTTCCAGGTGGCAAAGGGATCGAAGAGCCGGGCCAGCCGCTCCGGTGGAATGCCCGGTCCGGTGTCGGTGACGGTCATGGTCACGCCCTCGCGGGTGGAAGCCACCTGAAGATCAATGCGCGCCGGTCTCAGGCCGTGGACGGCATCCATGGCATTACGCAGCAGATTGATCAGGATCTGCTCCACCTGCAGGGGGACCACGGAGACCCTGGGCAGCGTGTCGGGAAGGTCCACTTCCAGTCGGATGTGGCGTCGATTCAGCTCCGGTCGCAGCAGTTCCAGTACCGGATACACCAGATCACGGGGCGACACCGGTTGTTGCTCGGGGGTCTGGCCGGCTGCAAAGGCCCGCATCTGGCGCACCGTTTCGGCTGCCCGATGGGCGCCGGCGTCGAGTTGACCCAGTGCCTCCTGAAGGTCTTCCATTTTGCCTCGGGCCAGCAGGCGTTTGCAGGCCTGGGCATAGCTGGAGAGGGCACACAACGGCTGGTTGAGTTCATGGGCCAGACTGGAGGACAACTCGCCCAGCGTGCTCAGTCGTCCGGCGCGGGCGAGATCCTCCAGGTACTGGCGCGCCCGGGCCTCTGCTGCCGCGCGTTCATGGCTCAGGGCGTTAAGCACCAGCCCGGTCAGGACCAGCAGGGCCAACTGGGCATTGAGGGACAACAGGCTCTCGCCCAGACCCATGTCAGCGAAAGGCCCCAGACCCCAGCCGGTTCCCGACAAGGCAATGGCACCGGTGATCAGGATCAACCCCGAGGTGATCTGAATCGGGCAGCGTACAGCCGCCAGCATGATGAGCGGGAACACCGCGTAGGAGAGTGGCATCGCCACCATGGCAGGCAGTATGCCGGAGTACACCAGGGTGGTGATGCCGGTAATGGCGAGGCCCAGCGCCAGGGCCGCGAGCCGCACCGACCCCGGCAGGCGCATGGGCGCGCCCAGCCAGGTGATCAGGGCCGGAGCCACCAGCACCAGTCCCATGAGGTCTGCCACCCAGCACAGCCACCAGGTCTGGCTGAAACGCAAGTCATCCATGCCAACAGCCATGCCCCAGGCCCCAGCCAGGGCGGCCAGACCCGATGACGCCACGGCGCCAACGCTCAGCAGCAGCCACACATCCCGCAACCGGTCCAGTCGTGGCCTCATGGTCAGGCGCCGCAGCATGTAGCCTCCCAGGGCCACACCCGCGACCGTGGCCGCGACGATCCCGACCGATTCGAGCAGGGGTACCGCCTCTGAAGTGAACTGCCAGGTGATCAGGGCAGAGGCAACGCCCACGGCGGGCAGCATCCCATAGCCATAGAGGAACACGAAGGCCAGCCCTACGCCGGTGGCGGGCCATACCAGCGGAATACCGTGGGCATCCGGGGTGAAGATAAACCCCCACATGCCCACCGCATAGTAGAGGGTGATCAGCATCAGGCTGCGCAGCAACAGGCCCATGCCGCCGATCGACACCACCCGGCGCCAGTGACGTCGGGTCAGGGAGGGGGAGAATGTATTCATGTGCATGGGCCGGGTCCCGTCAGAATCGAAACGCAGTGATGCCGCCGCTGCTCAGCAGTACCGCAAGGCTGGTTTGCAGATTGAAACCGGGCTGTTCCACGGCCTGGGTGGCTGCCTGTTCCAGGTTGGCCCCCGTGCTCAGGGTCCGCACCAAGGCCGCCGTGCCCAGGGGAGCAGCGCAGACCAGGACCTCCATATCGGGTCGGCAGACAAGAGTGGCCTCACTGCCGCTGTCCCGATCGATACGTCTCACCTGTGCATCGTGGCGATTGGTATGCCAGATGGAAAGCGCCGGCCAGGGGGACTCCAGTACCTGCAGGGACGGATGCAATCCAAGGCGCAGGTGCCCCACTTGCGCGGGGGGTATTCGGGCCAGGGCCTGCGGGGGTAGGGGCGTCTGGTCCTGGGCATGATAGGCACGATGCCAGGCCCACTCGATGCGGGCCACATCGCCAAGATAGGGGAGGCGAGCGGCGGGTTCAAAGTGGTCGAGAAAGTCGGGAAAGGTCTCCCCGTAGTCGATCAGCACCGGGCTGTCGGGCAGCACTTGCCCCACAAAGCGGCGTGCAACGGCCTGAAAGAATGCTTCTCCCACCAGACGCTGCACCACGGGATAGAGTCGGGTCACGGCCTCCACCAGGCTGACGTGGACATTGTTGCGATAGACGCCAAAGCGCAGCGCCGGCGGTTGAGATCCAGGGTGGCGCACACCTGCGGGCGGCGGTGTCTGTGGCTGGCGCAGGGCCTGTACGAAATCGGCCTCGTATTCAGCTTGCGAGGGCATGGCCTGCCTCCGGATGCTGGATGTGCCGATCCAGCAGTTGCTGGGCCTTGCGGGACTCCTCGAACAAGGCCGACCATGGAGGAATGTCGTTGTCCCACTCGATCAGCACGGGCAAGGGGCCGGTGAGGGCCAGGGTGTGTTCCAGCAACTGCCACACGCCGGAGGTGGCCGGGCGGTCATGGGTGTCGATCAGCAGCGGCCGACCTTCATCGTCCCGCTGCGGGTCGTGGCCGGCCACATGGATCTCGGCCACCCGATGCATGGGGAACGCATCCAGATACGCCTGGGCCTCAAACTCATGGTTGGTGGCGCACACCTGGACATTGTTCACGTCCAGCAGCAAGCCGCAGCCGGTGCGACGCGACACGGCGTCGAGAAACTGCACCTCGCTGATCGTGCTGTCGGCCAGGTGAAGGTAGGTGGAAGGATTCTCCAGCAGCATGCGTTGTCCGAGCACGTCCTGCACCTGATCAATGTGGCGGCAGACCCGATTCAGGGTCTCGTCGGTGTAGGGCAGGGGCAGCAGGTCGTTGAAGAATCCAGTGGCGTGAGTGGACCAGGCCAGGTGTTCTGAAAACAGTCCCGGACGGTAGCGACGGATCAGATCGGCCAGGCGGCTGAGATGCTGGCGGTCCAGCGCCCGCTCGCCGCCGATGGACAGACCCACGCCGTGGATGGACAAGGGATAGCGCTCGCGGATGGCCGTCAGATATCGATGGGGCGGCCCTCCGGCGCCCATGTAATTCTCGGCGTGGATCTCGAACCAACCCATGTAGGGGCCCTGTTCAAGGATCGTCCGATAATGTGCTGGTTTGAGCCCTACACCGGCGGATCGTGGAATGGCATCCGGGGCGGTCAATGTCAGGGCTGGCGTCGGATCAGACATGAAACCTCCTGCGACGGATCAGGATGCCGCGTCCCTGCGGTATCGATGTCACGATGGGGCCAGGGCCGGTATGTCAGGACTGCCTCGGCAGGTCCCGGTCCAGTGGCTCCAGGCTGCCTTGTCGGTCACCCGGCAGTTCAATGTCTTCACAGGTGCCGGCAGGCACCAGGGTCCAGGCATTGCCCTGGTAGTCTTGGGTGGAGGTCCCTGAACAGGACGTGCCCGGCCCGGCGGCGCAGTCATTTTCCCCGGCGGGTGACACGCCATAGCATTTTTCCATGGTGGCCGAGGAGGCCACCGCGCTCGGCGCAGCCATGGCGCCGGCCACGGCCAAGGCAAAGGCACCGGCCATGCTGGCGGTGGAGAGGGATGGGGCGGTCTTCTGGGTCATGGTCGTGCTCCTTAATCAATGAAGGGCTGGCGGGGCCTGGGTCTTGCTCCAGGCTTGCGATTAGATTAGGGGGCAGGACCGGAAGGAGTAATGCGTAGGAATACGTAGATCGCTGATGTTCTTCACCGGTGGGCAATCGCCTGCAAAGTGGCGCGTCGCGATCCAGGCTGGATCGTTGTAGCCAGGCCATGCCTGCTCTCTGCCCGTTGTCGCCTGGGAGCGTACCAGTTGGGTAGGCCACCAAAGAAGGCGGCGTAGTTTTCCGGCAACCGTTGGGTCAAGAACTGGGATTCGCGCAGTTCGGCGTTCTGGATTTCCAGTTCCGAAGGATGTTCATGATTCAGGTGCCTGTCAGCTCATGGAAAACGGGTGGGCCTGTCAGCGAATGATGCTCAGCCAGTCCGCCAGGGCCAGCAGGGTCACCAGCAGCAAGGGAGGCGTGATCAGGAGCCCCCACGCCATCCTGAGGATCAGGACATCATCGCCGTGGCCACGGACGAGCCAGCCTTTGTTCAGGCTCGACTCCCCGTGCTGCCACTCAATGATGTGATGGCTATCCGGGGCTTCATATGCAAGTGGATGATGGCTTCCACTGTTTCCTCTTACTCAACCTTTGTTGATCGTGTTGGGCCTTTGGGTTGTCTGGCGTCGGTCTCCGGGGCAGTGTACTTGCTGCGGACCGATCAGTTTATCAATGCCTTCAGTCTCGGCTTGGCCGGAACCGGATCGTCTTACTACGGATTGACCATGGGCCTTGGGGCCTGGCTCGGGACCATCCTGTTGTTCAATGTCTGGTTCGTGATCTGGCCGAACCAGAAGAAGATCCTTGGTGTGGTCCGATCAAGGACGCCGGTCGACCTGCCCAGGGCCAAGAGGCATGTGATGATTGCATCGCGTGTGAATGCCATTCTGTCGCTGCCGATGCTGATGTTCATGGTTGCCGCCAAGCACGGTGTGGCCTTTTGAGGGTGATTTGTTGGTAGAACAGGCCAGGAGGCCACCCTGGCGCTCAGGTTGCCTGGGTTGCCCCGCATGGGCGAGGCATCCAGCCTTGGGGTACGCACCGTGGGTAAAGATGTGCGCTGCCCTGGGGGCACCTGACAACCGAGGCCGTCTCCGGATCTCGACGGGCCTATGATGAGGCAAGCAATGGTGATACCGGGCAACGATGTGATCCTCTCCCGCTCGCTGAAGGCGTTCGGCAGCGAGGGATTTGCTCAGGTGCTGAAAGAGGAGGTCTCGGGGCTGGGAAGCGGTGTCCTGCCCTTGCAGCAGGGTTTACGTACCGGCAGTAATAGCCTTGATGGCGGGTTGGAGATCATGGTGTTGCGCAGCAAAGAAGCGCCGGCCATCCTCAGGGTGCGCATCGGGATCTTCTATCAAAGCATCGTTGCCGGCTGCGCCTGTGCTGACGATCCAACCCCGGTCAACGAAAATACCGAATATTGTGAGGTGGATGTGGAAATCGACCGGCGAGATGGGCGCGCTCGGTTTAACCTGGTTGACGACGGGTCCTCCGAAAACTCCGAAGCGTAGATGGTTTCCGATGGGCACGTAACCGCAAGATCCGGTCACGCACCGCAAGGTCGTTGAAGCAGGTCCTAGATCTCGTCGCTAATCTCCAAGGCAAGTCCATATCTTCGGTTCAGGAGGTGGAGATGGCCGATCTGAACCGGCAACAGGAGACCCGACATGAACCCATGCGAACGTTCTTTCCTCTCAGCCTTGATCGTATGTGCCCTGATCCTTTCCGGTCCGGCGTTGGCCGAGCCGGATGACCATTTCATCGTCCGTGAGAGCGAGCAGCCCCGCGAGGCACTTGCCAGCGCGATTCGGCAGTTCGCCGAGAGCGATGAGGACTGGATCTTTCTGGCTGAATTCGATCTGGCCGGGGGTGCGATCACCGCCTTGAAGGTCTGCTATCTGCCGCTCGGGTCCGACATCCTGGATGCCGGGTTGCATGTTGGCGCAATGATGCCCTGCGGCCACATCGGCCTGTACGAGGAGAACGACAGCACGCGCCTATCAATGCTGCACCCCAAGTTCATGACCACCCTGCAGCCGCATCCGAGTCTCGAACGGGCGGTCGAACGTGCCGAGCCAGCCTTCGAGACCCTGCTGGAAGCGGTGTTGGACTGAGGTCGCGCGGCGGGAATCCTGAGCGGGAGGAGTCGTGTGGCGAACGGGCGCGGATTACAGCTCCACGCCCGTTCGGAGATTGTCACCGGTTCAACCGGACCGTCGGCCGAGCCATGCCCCGACGGGCATCAGCACGATCAGTGCAATCAGAACCAGCAGCATCCAGCTGGAACCCCCGCGCGACCCATCACGCCGTCTCCCACCGGGAGGCGCGGCGTACGGCTTGACCGGGTAGCCCGATCAACTCGGCCCAACTCAGGCCGGCAGCATTCACCAATTGGTCGTGCTCACACAGGAACCCTCGCGTACCTGCCGCTGGAGTTGTCGATCGAGCCACAGCACCTCCGCCCCCCAAGTTGACCCAAGGTTGGCTTCTAGCCGAGTCTAGTGCTCATTGGCATGAGATCAACCGGGGAATTGGCTCCCGGGGAACATCGAGCCCGTCGATGAGTGGGCCGGGCACGGTGACACCCTGGCGACTCCTGCTGTTTTCATCCAACTGCCCGGGCGGTAGCGGCGGCTACGACCTGTATCTGACAGCCCTGCCGGACACTGTGAGACACCGAATCAGACGGCAGATTCTGAATCCACTTCAGGTAGACCAGAATCGGGCCTGACCTGTGCCGCTGAGCTGGGACTGACGAGGTCAGTCGCCTCCCGGGTGATTTACCCTGGCCGACCATCAACGCGGGGACGCCATAGCATGGGGCCGTAGTAGAGCACCCAGGGGGTGATGAAGGTCAGCCAGATCAGGCCCCCCAGGTCCATACGCGGGGTCTATATTCGAGGAAGACGTACGCGCACGCGAGACCCGAAGGCATCATGCTCCCGACCCCACGCCCCGTCCACCGTTTGCCCACCCTGGCCGCCCTGGCTATCGGGGCACTCTGGCTGCTGGCCTCGCCCGCGCTGGCCGAGGACTACCCCGAAGGTTCGCAGATCGAGTGGAATGAGTTCGAACCCGAACTGTTTGAGGAGGCCGAGGGGCAGGGCCGACCGTTGTTCTTCTACTTCCACGGGCAATGGTGCACCTGGTGCGTCGATTTCCAGAACGAGTCGCTGGAAAACCCCTGATCTGGCGGTGATGAAAAGGCACAGATTGGATGGGTCAGTGTTGCCAGGCGCCGGCCGCTGGCATCGAACCAGTGCAGTTGTTCTGCATCCGGCAACAGGGTCAGGGTGTCACCGGGTGCCACCCTGACCTGGCCGGGCAGGCGGGCCGCCATGGGCATGCCTTCCAGAGACTGTTCATCGCTGAAGTACACCAGCACCTCGTGCCCCAGGGCCTCGACACCCTCCGCGACCACTTGCAGGGCATGGCGAGCGTCCGTGGGGCCGGAGAAGGCCTCCGGTCGCAGTCCCGCGTGGGTGGCCCCCTCGGGGGGATCGATCGGCAGGGGCAGCCACTGCCCGGCCAGCTCCCATTCCCGGCGTCCTGACTCGCCCCTTAGCCGGACCGCAAAGCAGTTCATGGGTGGGCTCCCCAGAAACCGGGCCACGAAAAGATTGGCAGGCTGGTCGTACAGGGTCATCGGGGTGTCCACCTGCTGCAGGATACCCCCGGCCATGACGGCCACCCGCTGCCCCAGGGTCATGGCCTCCACCTGGTCATGGGTGACATAGAGTGTGGTGGTGACCAGCCGGTCGCGCAGCGTGGCGATCTCGTTGCGGATCTGTCCGCGCAGTCGTGCATCCAGGTTCGAGAGGGGTTCGTCCATCAGAAATACCGCCGGATCCCGGACCAGGGCACGCCCCATGGCCACGCGCTGGCGCTGGCCGCCGGAGAGGGCGGCCGGGCGCCGCCCCAGCAGGGGCTCCAGGCCCAGGGTACGCGCCACGGACTGGATGCGCGCCTCGCGCCGCGCCCGCTTCATGCCACGCATCCTGAGGGGGAAGGCCAGGTTATCCCGCACGGTCATGTTGGGGTAGAGGGCATAGTCCTGAAAGACCATGGCCACGTTGCGCTGCTGTGGCGTGAGGTCATTGACCACCCGACCGTCCAGGCGGATCTCGCCCTGTTCGACCGCCTCCAGCCCGGCCAGAAGCCGTAGCAGGGTGGATTTGCCGCAGCCCGAGGGGCCGAGCAGAACCATCCATTCCCCTTCCGCCACATGCAGATCGAGATCCCGGATGACGGTCTGCCCGGCGAAGGCCTTGTGAATGTCCGCAAACTCGACGACTGCCATGAATCAGCCCTTGATCCCCGTGGAAGCGACCCCCGCCACGAACCACCGCTGGAAGACCACGAAGACCACAAGCACCGGCAGCACCATGAGGACACCGAAGGCCAGGATGTCCCCCCAGGCCAGCGGCGGCAGGGTGTGGAAGCTGGCAATCCCCAGCGGCAACGGCCGCACCGACTCCGAGGTGGTCATCAGCAGCGGCCACAGATACATGCCCCAATGGAACAGGAAGGTCACGATGGCCACGCTGGCAAAGGCGGCCTTGCTGTTGGGGATGACGATGCTGAAGAAGGTGCGCAGCACACCGGCACCGTCCACCCGGGCCGCCTCCTCCAGGGCGCGCGGCAGGCCCAGGAAAAAGCTGTAGAACAGGTAGATGGCCAGGGGATTGGCGACGAAGGGGATGGCCTGCACCAAGTGATCATCCCGCCAGCTCAGGGCCGAGAGCTGATAGAACAGGGGGATGGCGATGGCCTCGAAGGGGATGACCAGAATGGCCACCACCACGGCCAGCATCGTCTCCCGTCCCCACCAGCGCAGACGCGCCAGGGCATAGCCGGCCAGCGCGTTGACCAGCAACCCCAACCCCACGATCAGGCCATTGATGAGCAGGGAACTGGCCAGATAGCTTGCAAAGGGCACCCGCTCAAAAACGGAGTGGTAGTTGTCCAGACCGGCCTCCCGCGGCCACAGGGCGGCCAGCGAGGCGGCGTCGGCCAGTACCTGATCGTCCGGCTTGAGACTGCCCACCAGCATGAACAGGATGGGGCCGAAGAACACCAGGGTGCAAAGCAGCAACAGCAGGTAGGTGAACACCAGGCGAGGCAGGGTCGCGTTCATGCCGTGCTGCCCTCCTGGCGCATCATGCGGCGCTGCAGCAGGGTGATGCTCAGTACCAGCACGAAGAAGACCACGCTCATGGCGGCCGCCAGGGCCACCTGACCGCGGTCGAAAGCGGCACGCACCACCTCGTGGATCACCGTGGTACTGGCATCCTGGGGCCCTCCCTGGGTCATGATGCGCACCTGGTCGAAGACACGGAATGACAGGATGGTGGTGACGATCACCACGAAGATGAGCGGGTTGCGCAGCCCCGGCAGGGTCACATGCCAGAAGCGCCGCCAGGGCCCGGCACCATCCACGGCGGCCGCCTCGTAGAGGGAGCGCGGGATGGCCTGAAGGCCGGCCAGCAGCACCACCATCTGAAACCCGGTCCCCTGCCAGATGGAGGTGACCATGATCGCCGGCAGGGCCCAGGCGGGGTCATTGAGAAAGTCCCGGGGCGTCCAGGCACCCAGGGTGACGGCATTGAGCAGTCCGTTGAGCAGGCCGTCGGGACCGGGAGCGAAGAGGATGATCCAGATCACCGCCACCAGGGAGAGGGGAAAGACCACGGGCATGAAGAACAGCGTGCGGAACAGCCACCGCCCCTGAAACTGCTGGTTCAGCAGCAGGGCCAGGGCCAATCCGAGAGCCGTCTGCACGGGGACCACCACCAGGGCGAACAGGGCGTTGTTGGCCACCCCCCGCAGGAAGGCCGGGTCGCTCAGGGCCTCGCGGTAGTTCTCCAGCCCCGCAAAGCCTGCCGGCAGCGGCGAACCCAGCCGCAGGCCGGTGAAGGACATGCCCAGCGCCAGCAGGAAGGGGGCGAGGATGAAGGCGGTCAGGCCCGCCAGCGCCGGGGCCATGAACCACCAGGCCACGCGATGTTCCGGGTGTTTGCCGAGCGGGGCGTTCATCTGTGGGAACATAGCACAGGCTGTCAGTTGTCCGGATAACCGTGGTTTGCCTCCACTTCCCGGTCGATGCGCCGGGCCGCGGCTTCCAGGGTGTCGGCCACGGGGGCACCGTGGCGGATGTCCCGAAAGGCCCGGGCGAAGGCGTCGGTCACCACGGGATAGGCGGGGGTGCGGGGCCGGGGACGCGTGTAGCCGTCGCGCAACTGTTCCGCAAACAGTCTGAGGGCCCCTTCTGGACCGTAATCCTCCGATGCGGCGATCGCCGTCAGGGTGGCGGGCACCGCCCCGTTGGCACGGCTCATCTTGAGCACCTGCTCGGTCTCCAGCAGGAAGGCCAGCAGCTTGGCGGCCTGTTCCGGATGCCGGGCCCGGCTGGAGAGGGCCCATTGCCAGGATCCTTGACCACTGACCAGTCGGTCTCCGGCGCGGGGCAACGGCAACAGGATCAGATCTTCCCCCAAGGCATCGCGGTAGGCAGGCGCATTCCAGTGACCGCCCCAGGCCAAAGGCACGCGTCCCGAAGTAAAGGCGGCATCATCCAGATTCGGGTCCACCCAGCCCGCCTGGAACCAGCCCTGAACCGTCTCCAGTACCTGCACCGAGGCCGGGGCATCCAGATGGCTGCGGGCCTGTGGCTCGTCATCCTCCCCCATCACGCCGGCACCGGCCGACTGCAGCAGGGGCGAGAAGGCGTAGGTGAACCACTCGGTTCCATAATTAAGTTTGAGATCCAGCACCGGACCGCCGCTGGAGGATGAAGCCAGGCGCGCCAGAATCTCCTGCAATTCCTCCAGCGTCCAGGCATCTGCAGGGCCGTCGGGAATGCGGGCTTCCACAGCCTTCAGTGCATGACGATCGGCCCAGAGCCCAAGACCCGAGTCGAACATGCCCATTCCGTACCATTGCCCCCGCCATTGCCCCTGCTCCAGTAGCGAGGGCAGCAGATCGTCCTTGAGGGTGTCGGGCAGGTGTTCGTCCAGGGGCGCGAGCCAGCCGCGCCAGGCGTAGGCCGCCAGATAGGGGCCGTCCAGTTCCAGCAGATCCGGCAGGCGCCCGGCCAGGGCCGCCGCCTGCACCTGGCCGTTGTAGGACCCCTCGGGGATGAAGGTGACATCCACCGCCAGCCCCGGATTCGCCTTTTCAAAGGCCCGGACCTGCGCCTCCAGGGTGCGTCGCTCCGATTCGCGTCCGGCGTGGGCCCAGACGGTGATCACTTCGGTGGCCTCGTCCTCCGGGATCGGGACGCAGCCCGCAAGGGCCAGCACCAGCACCAGGATCAGCATCGTACCCATCACCCCCAATCGTCGACGGCTGGGCACAACACCTTTGCCATTCCGCCACTTGAGACGCGGGCACCACATACGCTCTCTCCTACCACGGCTGAAGTGAAATAAGTGAGGTTCAGCTGCAGTGA
>NZ_JAJNAO010000032.1:0-10982 GCF_022227625.1 Ectothiorhodospira variabilis
CTCACTACCTTCATGCAAGAGACTCAGGCCCATAGTGTTGATTCACTGGGGCCCACTCCATTATGCCGACCGTGGAGCGCGCTGCGCAGGTCCGGCTGTCATTGGATGGGGCCGTTGGGTAGCGTCGGCGCTGGCTCGTTGCCTCAGGGTGGGCGCAACACGTGTTGCGAGCGGAATCATCTTCCACCTCACCCATTATGCCGAGCTGAACTGGGCCGCCCCCTGGTAATGATTCGCGTGGATCGGTTTTTCAAAACATGAGCGCCAAGTTCAATGCCGCCCTGGCCGGATGGTGTTGTGGCCAGGGCGGCATCGGGAGGCCGATTGATCAGTCCAGGGGGCTCAGTAGACTGTGATGAATCACCCGTTACGTGCCGGCGGTGCCATGAACTCAGGCCCTACCGGGTCGGTGATGTGGGTGTCGAGGATGCGATCGATCTGATCGCGGTCTTCCCCGGTCAGCGCGATGTCCATGACCCGATGCACGGGGGCGCCCTGCTCGGGGCGGCGGGCACCCCACAGGGCGCTCGTGCCCCTCAGTCCCTGTCCTCTTCCCGGTCATCGCCAGGACAGTATGGTACCCACCGTCGCTGAGTCGACACACGGTCGACGTTACTTTTGTGCGGCTGTGTAGGAGGCTTGCAGCATGGCGCGCCCCCGACTGATCCGATGCCAATGGTCAAGGGCGTGCGAGCACGACGATCAGCATGGGGGTGCACGGTGGCGAAGAACGATCCGTTGGGGCAATTGTGCCGGTTCACTGCGGTCGGTTTGTTGAGCCTGATGGTGCTGTTTGGGCACTCGGCGATCCCGGCTTTGGCGGCGGGGAATGGCACCGCTGAAGACTCGATTGAATCGCTGTCGGATGACCAGGTCCATGAGATGGCAGCGCTCTATTTCGAGGGTCGACTCACCCTGCGAGCGCTGCGCGCCTGGGGCGCATTGCCACCGCGTTTTGATCGTCTCGCCCTGGAGCTTCGCGACCAGGGCGTGGATCTGATGGGGGCGGATCCCGAACAGGTGCTGGCCTGGTTCTGGCAGGCCCATACCGGCGAATCGGATGCCCTGAGCCGGCGGTTGGATGATCTCGAGGATCTGACGGCCTTTGTCGATGCCCTGGTGGCAAGACTCGTCGAGGCCGATGCCGACGTGCCCGTCGATCCCGAATTGGCAGCGCTTTGGAAGGCCGCGGTGGTACATGAGCCGGTGTTCCCTGAATACCCGGAGCCGGTTCCCGAGCGGGTACATCTGGGCCAGGAGGCCACCGAACTGCTCACTGACCCCTGTCGGGGCCTGGAACTGGCGGAAGAGGACCGTGAAGCGGATTCCCATCAATGGCCGGAGCATCCACACGACCTGCTGCAAACGCCCCTGGCTCAACAGGTGCAAGGCCTCAGTCAGGTACAGCTGGATGCCACGGTGAGCGTCACCCGCGAGGTCATGCGCCAGTTCATGCCTCCCATGGATCCCTCACAGGCCATGGCCTACGAAGAGTCCTGGGCTCAGGTGATGGACTTTCCATCCATGGCACTGCTGCACTGGCTGGACCGCATGAACCCGCTGCTGGTGGAAGCCCTGGCTCATGCACGGGCCCTGGATGTGCTCTTTGAAATGTTCGAGGAGGCCCTGTTCGAGGCCGAGATGGCAGCGGCGTATGATGCCGACGAAACAGTGGAAAGCCACATGAGGGTAGTCGGCGCGATCCACCAGCGTGTGCAGTCCCACGGGCAGCGCCTGACAACCCTGGGGGATCACATGGAAGCCCTGGGGCCCCCGCCGGATCCGCGCATGGACGCCTGCGACGCTCAGCAGCGTTTTGCTCGCCGGCTCAATGACCTGATGCCATCCCATGAACTGGAAGGGGCCTACATGCAGGCACCCATCTCCATCCGACTGGAAGAGAGCGAGGAGCACCCGGACGGCTGGACACGGCACCGGCGCGCTGAGCGGCATGCCATTCATCAGGTCTATGAGCGCTTGAGTACCGAGCCCGATGGCGTTGTCATGTTTTACCGTTTTGAAGAACGTGAACGCGATCGTTATGCCTCCCATGACGAAGACGTGATGCCCGAACTGCAGGGCGTGATCGACCAGGTGGGTGAGCGCATCCGGGCCGATATGGGCAGGGACCGTGACTGGTGGGAGGTGATTCATGCCGATCCCCTGCCGGATGGCTGGGTGACTTACGACTACGACGAAGACAGGGGCCAGAGGCTCGGGGTGACCTTTTATCGACCCACCCCGGAACGCTTGTTCGTGGATCACTATCGGGTGGTGGGAGATGAGGTCACCAGCGCACGGCGCACGGTGCATCAGCGCCAGCCGGAAGGGCTGGTCGTGCGGCGCTACGTGACCGGTGAGTCCCGGGCAAGCATTCAGCAGGCAATCCAGGAGAACCGTGAAGAACTTCGGGAAGCCCTCGCCCAGCATCGCCGGAGTCGACAGGCCTATCAGGACTTCCTGCGCGCGGGCGGGGAACTGCCGCCACTGCCGGATCCCGAGGAGCTGCACTGGGTGCTGGTGGACGTTTCCCATGATCAGGATATGGAGCGTCGTGAACTGACCGGTCAGCCCTGGGGGTACCCGGAAATGAACCCCAACCTGGAAAGGCATTGCGTACCCGTGGACCTGGAGTATTCCCTGGGGCGCATGAGTCTGGATTGGCAGGTGGAGACCACCCGACGGGAGACCCATTACCAGGCACCAACGGTGAGCGTGCCGGCCTGCGTGCAGGATGGCTCGTGCGTCCAGGTGTACAATCCGCGTGCTGGCGAGCCTGGCAGCGGCCCGCGGGTCGAGACCGAGACCGTTACCGTGGAGGAAGAATCTCGAAGGACCGGGATGAATTGGGCGTTCCCCCCTGCTGTGATGGCCGATGGCAGTGAGTGGCGACCGCGCGTGGGAGGGGAAGGAGAGTGGCGGTGGCGGGTGTACCGCACACCTTCGGGGCAGCGTCACACCAGCCTTTCCGCAGCCATGACCCAAGCCATGGCGGCGCCGCGACTGCCGGGCATGGAATATGTAGCTGGCACCGGTCCCGCAGGGCAAACACCGGTGATCCCCTTCCATAGTGGCGAGATTCGCCAGTCACAGCACGACCATGTGATGGCCGTGATTGCGCACACCGACTGTGGCAACGTTCAGGCCCGGTTTCATTATCGGCTCACCGAGCTGTCTGCCGACGAAGCCCGGCACCTGGCGCGTCGCATCGAGTCACGTCTCCTGAGTGACGCACCGTTGGAGGGCGATCTGCTCATGGCGGACCACGCCGACGCAGCCGATGCCCCGCCTGAAGAAGTGCCCGAGGTGGACCCGATTGCCGCACGCATCGCCCACCATGAGAACAATATCGACCTGTTGCGCGATGACCTCGGCCATTATCGTTCCATGCTGTCGCAGGCGACCGACGCGAAAGCCCGCAAGAATCTGTCCTGGATGATTCTCGCCAAGCAGGCTGACCTGCAAGGGGAGATCGACGCCATCGCTACCCTGCAGACCGGGCAATTCACACGCACCCGCACCGGCTGGGACGACATGCTTCAGCTCCAGGCGGAGAACAACACCAGAGCGCTGGCCAAGAAGATCGCCCAGGAAACCCGGGTGGTGGACAGCTACGAGCGTGCATTCGAGCTGATGCCGGAGCAGGATCGCATGGACGCCCGGGCTTGGGCGGAGGCCACCCTGGGCACGGATTACGACCTGGATCAGCTACGGGAGGTCACCCACGGCCTTCTGGAGCGAGCCCAGCAGGGGCAGTTGGCCGAGTTCGACCGGCATCAGGCCGACGCCGAGTGGTATGAGTGGTACGAGGATCGCCTGGAAACGGTCAAGACCGCCAGCGAGTACACCATGCTGGCGGCACCCTTCATCACCGGGGGTGGCACGGTGGCTCTGGCTTACAGTCTGAGTTCGGGTTCGGTGGATGGCTATCAGACCGGCGGTGTGCTGGGCGAGGACTATCGGGGTGCCACGGGCATGATCGCCGGACTGGGAACCACCATGGTGCGTCAGTATTCCTCCAGGGCCAACCACGTCATCACCTTTTACGAGGGCTATCAGACGGGTGGAATCACTGGCGGCGCCAGCCATTGGGCCCGTTCGTACGTGCGTCAGCAGGCCATCGGCTATGCCACCAATGTCGGTCTGCATTACCAGAACAAGTACATCCGGGGACGCGAGCAGGCGCGTCTGGGTGCCTGGCGTGAGGCACAAAGGGAGGTGGACTTCCGCCAGCAGCGGCAATACGGCAAGGCGATGGTGCAGAGCCATCATGATCTGTACCAGGAACACCGTCATCTCAAGCGCAGTGGCGCCCCGGCCTCCCAGGTTCGGGCGATGGAGCGCCGCCTCATGGACAGCACTGCGGCCATCAAGCATGCCCCCCACGCCAAGGGCTACCTGAAGTTCGGCGATCCGGACATGACTCCGGCCCAACGCGCTCAGCACCGGCAAATGCAACGCGAGTACAACGCCACCGATCGGCTGCACACCCGGCGAGTGGTGCGGGATTATCGCAACGAACTGGCCCGCGCCGGTTACGACACCGAACAGTTATCGTTTCGACCCATTCGCAATGCGGGCAACACCTCTCCGGGCATGGATCTGGATCTGGCCGTGACGGTCAGGGATGGCCAGCACATCCGCTATCGCGACCCGGTGACGGGCCAGACCCAGGCATTGGGGCTTTACGAGGCCAATGGGCGGCTGAACAAGATATTCGAGGGGGTATATGGTCGCCACGCCGGAGGCCGATCGGCCAGTGAGTCGTTTCAGATGGTCACCACGAACGCGCATCTGGAGGCCTATCGCACCGAAGGCGGGCACACCAGTCCCTGGATACGTTTCCCCGAGATCATTGGGCGTGGGGACGTGCTGGGGGCGCAGGGTAGCGCCCTGCAGGCCATTGATCCGCGCCACGCCGCTGACGCTGCCCGCATCACCGAGTTCAAGGCCCAGCACATGGCGTCACACTACGCCCACATGGGGCGCGACAACGTCACCTGGGAGGTCTACCGGGGAACCGCCAAGGACATCAACACCAAGGTGCGCCCCTTGCTGCGGGAAAGGCTGCGCAACACACCAGATCCGGAGCACCGTGCCAAGCTGCGCGCGGATTATGACTTTTTCACCCAGTTGGCCCAAAGTATGGAGCTGGCCAATCATAACCCGGTGGAAGCGGACCGTCAGGTGCGGCGACTCACCGGCTATCACGGGTTGGACGTGGTCGACAGGATTGGGCTGACCATCACGGCCCTGGGGCAGTTTCGTTAAAGGCCACCTTTCGGAGCTTCATCATTTTTGCCGCTCTTTTGCCGACGAGGCCCGCGCGCACATAATACAGCACACTTCGGTCTGGCTCAGTCGCTTCGTGGGCAATGTCCTCGCTCGAGTCCTGAGCTCTCGGGGTGACGGTCCCCTCAAAGCAACCCGGACGACTGTCAGGCTCCGTCCCAGGCCGGCATGATGGTGAGCCTGGGAGGCGGGCAATTGCTGCACGAAGCTGGCGTATTGCCGGATGGGCCCCAATACGAGGGCGTGGTGATGCGGGCCGGGCAGGCCGGTCAACCTGGCGATCTGGGCCAGCATAGCCTGGCGGTGTGTGGGATTGAGAAGGGTCTGGGCATCCTGGATTGGTATCAGGCGCGCTGGCGATCCAATCGCGTCCGTGCCGGGCAGGCTTCGGCCTGGCTTATGGCCCAGCGAGCGCGTGATCCAGGAGGTCAGAGCGTTCATGGGGGCATGGTAGGGCGGGGGCGGGAGGTGTCCAAGAGTTTATGGTCTATTGGGAGGATGAAGGTTTTCGGATATTCCTGCGCGCCAGGAAGGTTGAGGTACCTGGTGCGTTGATGGAGAATCGGCGGGTTCCTGATGGTCTTCGAGAGCCGTGTCCTCGCGGATGGGCTGCCGCTTGGGGTCCACTTCAATAAGCTGGTTCGTATGCGGTAGGAAATCGCGTGATGATGCACCCAATCGAGGATCTGCTTGCCCAGCCGGAAGGCAAACAGCTGGAGTTCCAGCGTGCACTCGATTGAGGAAATGCAACGGCAGGTGCGCGGTACCACCTTCGACGCGCAACCCATGACAGAACTGTCGATCGAGGATCTGGACCAAGCGGCCATCCAGGAGGCCTTTGGCAGTGACGCCCCCCTGGGGGAAGCCAGGTTGCGCACCCTGCGGCTGCTGATGCCTTATCAGGGACGTTTGGTACCCAGTGTAGGCGGCATCCTGCTGTTTGGCCGTGAGCGTCAATGGCATTTCGCAGATGCCTGGGTGCAGTGCGGTCGATTTCGTGGCACGGAAAAAATCGACATCTTCGATCAGACGGATATCCATGAACCCCTGCCACAAGCCGTCAACAGCATCGAGTTGTTTCTCAAGAAGCACGCCTTCAAGAGCGCGGAGTTCGGGGCCATGCGCCGCCGCGACGTGTGGAGCATCCCGCTGACCATGCTGCGTGAGGCAGTCGTCAATGCCTTGGTGCATTGCGACTACTCGCAGCAGGGCAGCCCGATTCGGATCGCGTTTTTCGATGATCGTATCGAGATCGAAAGCCCCGGGCTGCTGATGCCGGGCATGACCATCGACGAGATGAAACGGGGCGTTTCGATGATCCGCAATCCCGTGATCGCCCGCGTGTTCCGCGAACTCGGATTGATCGAACAGTGGGGGAGTGGCGTCAAGCGTATCTTTGCCGAGGCGGCCGTCCAGGGGCTGCCGGAGCCACATATTGAAGAAATTGCCAATCGCATTCGGATGAGTGTCTGGCTGGCAGCGCCGGTGGTTGTGCCAGAAAACGCCCCAGTGACCCAGTCAGTGACCCAGTCAGTGACCCAGTCCGATGCACTCCTCCCTATGCTTCAGTTATTACGCGAGGGTTCGCAGTCACCAGGAGAACTTCGCCGACACCTGGAACTTCGGCATCGTGCCCATTTCCGCCGTCATTACCTTGTGCCCGCGTTGCAACGGGGACTCATCGAGATGACACTGCCCGAGACCCCAAACAGTCGCCTGCAGCAGTACCGCCTGACCGCAAAGGGCCAGCAATACCTCAAGGATCTGACATGAACACCGAAAATCACTCCCAGCTCGCCGCCTTCATCTGGTCCGTGGCGGACCTGCTGCGCGGGGATTTCAAGCAGTCCCAGTACGGTCGCATCATCCTGCCCTTCACCCTGCTGCGGCGCCTGGAATGTGTGCTGGAGCCCACCCGGGCCAACGTGCTCGGCGCCGCCCAGGAACACCAGAGCAAACCCGATGCGGTGCGCGAGAAGCTGCTGCTGCGGGCGGCGAATCAGCCCTTCTTCAATGCCTCACCCCTGACCCTGGGCACCCTGTCCGATACCCAGACCGGCGATGACCTGATGAGCTACGTGCAGTCGTTCAGCGGGGATGCCCGGGAGATCTTCGAGCACCTGGAGTTCGAGGGGTTCGTCCAGCAACTCACCGCCAACAACCTCCTTTACCAGGTGGTGCAGCGCTTCGCCGCCATCGACCTGAGCCCGCAGCGGCTCTCCAACTACGGCATGGGGCTGGTGTTCGAGGAACTGATCCGCAAGTTCGCGGAAAGCTCCAACGAGACTGCCGGGGAACACTTCACCCCCCGGGACATCGTGCACCTGACCACCTCCCTGATCCTCACCGGTCAGGAAGACCGGCTGCAACCGCACCGGATCGTCACCGTCTATGACCCCACGGCAGGGACGGTGGGCTTTCTCTCCGAGAGTGACGAATACATCCAGCAGGTCAGCCAGGACGTGACCGTGTCCCTGCATGGGCAGGAACTCAACCCGGAGTCCTACGCCATCTGCAAGGCCGACATGCTCATCAAGGGTCAGGCGGTGGAGCAGATCAAGCTGGGCAACACCCTCTCCGACGACCAGCTGGCGGGCGAACGCTTCGACATCATGCTCTCCAATCCCCCCTTTGGCGTGGAATGGAAGAAGGTCCAGAAGGCGATCACCGATGAGCACAAGCAGAAGGGCTTCGATGGGCGCTTCGGTCCCGGTCTGCCCCGGGTGTCCGATGGCTCTCTGCTGTTCCTGATGCACCTGGTGAGCAAGATGCGCCCCCGCCAGGAGGGCGGGTCACGCATCGGCATCATCCTCAACGGCTCGCCCCTGTTCACCGGTGGAGCCGGCAGCGGGGAATCGGAAATCCGCCGCTACCTGCTGCAGCACGACCTGGTGGAGGCGATCATCGGCCTGCCCACCGACATGTTCTACAACACCGGCATTGCCACCTATGTGTGGATCCTCTCCAACGACAAACACGCCGAGCGCCGGGGCAAGGTCCAGCTGATCAACGCCACCGACCGGGCCAGCAAGATGCGCAAGTCCCTGGGCAGCAAGCGCCAGTATGTGGCCGATGGCGACATCAACGAGATCGTGCGCCTGTATGGCGCCTTCGGGGAGACGGAGGAGAGCCGGATCTTCCCGGTGGAGGCCTTCGGCTACCGGCGCATCACCGTGGAGCGTCCGCTGCGGCTGAATTTTCAGGCCAGCCCGGAGCGCATCCAGCGACTGCTGGAGGAAAAGCCGATCCAGAAGCTTGATGGCACCACCCGCCTGGGCGTCCAGGCCGCCTGTGAGCGGCTGGATGCCGGGCACGTCTATACCAACCGCGAAGCCTTCCTGAAGGATCTGAAGGCGGCGCTGAAGGATCTGGACCTGAAACTGGGCGCCCCCGTCATGAAGGCCATTCAGGGCGCCCTGTCCGAGCGCGACCCCGAGGCCGACATCTGCACCGACGCCAAGGGCGACCCGGAGCCGGACACCAGCCTGCGGGACAATGAGAACGTGCCCCTGGGTGAATCCGTGTTCGACTACTTCGAGCGGGAGGTGAAGCCCCACGTCCCCGACGCCTGGATCGACGAGAGCAAGCGCGACGAACTGGACGGGGAGATCGGCATCGTCGGCTTTGAAATCCCCTTCAACCGGCACTTCTACAAGTTCACACCGCCCCGCCCGCTGGAGGAGATCGATGCCGACCTGAAGGCTTGCACGGATAGGATCAAGCGGATGATTGAGGAGCTGTCGGCGTGAGGCGGTCGCAGGGAATAGTGGACGATGTTTGCCTTGCTCTTTCTGGGTTGACAACGGACGTCAATGCTGGTAGCGTCCGCCTTAACAACACCCCCCAAGCCTATTCCGCAGTCCGCTGCGGTGACGCTCAAACCGGGGGGTTACTTTTTTTCGGGTGGTGGTAATGCGTTACGACAAGCCACCCACATCTATTGACGAGCAGATCGCGCTGTTGGTGGACAGAGGCATGTATGTGCCCTCTGCTGAACGTGCCGCACACTATCTTCGCCATATCGGCTACTATCGCCTCAGCGCCTACTGGCTGCCCTTCGAACATCCCCCGGTCACGCAAGGCCAGCGGTCTCACCGATTTCTGAATCAAGTCTCGTTCGATGACGTACTGGACCGGTACGTCTTTGATCGGAAGTTGCGATTGCTCTGTCTGGAGGCGCTGGAGCGTATTGAGGTCTCCATCCGCGCATCCTGGGTCAATGCGCTCGCTTTGAGGCATGGTCCCCATGCCTACCTTGATTCTAACCATTTCAAATGCGCCTATGAACACGCCGGGCAGGTGGCCAAGGCAGCCAGCGATATGGGGCGGAGCAGCGAAGTGTTCATTGAGCACTACCGGGGGAAATATTGCGATCCAGGGCTGCCACCAATATGGGTGATGGCGGAGACGCTCAGCTTCGGTGCGCTTTCCAAGTGGATTCAGAGTACTCGGGAAACCAATATCCAGAAAGAGGTGATGCATCACCTAAGGCTTCCGACGGTCGAGATCGTTCACGGTGTTTTTCATAACCTGAGCCAGCTACGCAACGTCTGCGCACACCACTCCCGCTTGTGGAATCGGCGTTTTCCCAAGAAGTATCCTCACATAAGGAAGATCCCCGATCTGCTTCATCCGGAGACCGAGGGAGAGGAGGCCCGCTATATCCGCAACCACTTGGTCATGCTTCGATACCTCATGCTGGTGATCAACCCCGGTACCTCCTGGCCACAAAGACTGTGTGACCTTCTGCAGCTGCAACCCAGTGGAACCATCGCTGCCATGCGCCTACCCGACAACTGGCTCGAACTTCTGCAACCCACTTCACTTGTGGGGCATCGAAAATGAGCTTTTTGAAATATCCCGAGTACAAGGATTCCGGCATTGAATGGCTGGGCGAGGTGCCGGCGCATTGGGACGTCAAGCAACTTAAATATTTGGTGACTTGTCTTGATGGCCAACGTATTCCGCTTAATGGGGTAGAGCGATACAGCAAGCAAGGCTCTGTTCCCTACTGGGGTGCAAATAAAATCATGGATTATGTGGATGAAGCAATTTTTGATGAGGAGCTAGTTCTTCTCAGGGAAGATGGAGCACCTTTTTTTGATGTTGGAAAGCCTGTGGCTTTTCATTCTTCGGGTCCTGTATGGCCAAATAACCATATCCATGTTCTTCGTCCCGGCGATAGTGCATGGGTGAAATCAATTGTCTATGGGCTTAACGCAACCAACTATATCGACTTCGTCGAGGGTTCTACCAGAGATAAGTTGACGCAATCCCGAATGATGTCTATTCCCTTGGCATGGCCACCGCATGACGAAAGAAACCACATAGATTCCTTCCTCGATCACGAAACCGCCCGCATCGACGCCTTGGTGGAGGAGCAGCAGCGCCTGATCGAACTGCTCAAGGAGAAGCGCCAGGCGGTGATCTCCCATGCCGTCACCAAGGGGCTTGATCCCGATGTGCCGATGAAGGACTCCGGGGTGGAGTGGCTGGGGGAGGTGCCGGCGCATTGGGAAATAAAGCAGCTTAAGCACGTCGTAAATCCTGCTACGTCTATTACTTACGGCATTGTTCAGGCTGGACCTGATTATGAGGGAGGTGTTCCCTACATTAAGACAAGTGACATGTCTGGAGATGAGCTACCGCTGCATGGCTATTCGAAAACATCCCCTGAGATCGACCGATCC
>NZ_JAJNAO010000033.1:0-5506 GCF_022227625.1 Ectothiorhodospira variabilis
TTCAGCCATTCTGACACGATGTACCAGCCGCGCTTCTATCAGTCCGATGCGTGGGAAACATGGAGGGTTGGTCGGGCACGCCTCTTACAGATTAATCTCGGTCTCGCTCGAAATCGGTTGCCTGATGAGAGTGTTAATCCCATATACTGCTATTATTATAGTCTCGCATTTCAGGGGAGTTCTTGTACAAGGATAACAGATAATGAACTCATTTGGAGCTTGTCTTCCCGGTGCGGCAAACGAGGTTCGGGTGGTTGTGCAGACAAGACACCAGTGCTTTTCATTCACGGTTATCAAGGATTTGCCTCGCTCTCGTGGACGGAAGCTTTTGAAGTTGATGAAGAGATCCTTTATGGTGGGCCTGGCTACTGGAACCACCTGACCGAGCAACTGCATAATGAGGGCTATGCGGTGTTCGGTTTTCAGTGGCGTTCGTCTCAACGTTTTCAAGATGCGGCGGCAGATTTAGCTGACGCTATCGACCTGATCTATCAGAATACTGGTAACAAGGTCCACATTATCGCACACTCATTTGGTGGTCTGGTGGCTCGCACCTACTTGCAAGGGATGGCCACCGAAAGAGCCTACGCGGATGATGTTGCGAGCCTGATCACCGTTGCGACACCTCACTCAGGAATTGCGGACGAAACAACAATCAACGGCGTAACTCTTCCCAAGGGCAGGTCCCAACACGGTGGTCGAGTGATCGGTCAATGTCGCCAGCTCTCTTGTTACCAGGCAGGTAAAGGACACCCTAATACATACCAGGCTTGGTGGGGGTATGCGGTACCCAAAAATGTGGACTTGAGAAAGTATTTTCGTGTGGACGAGAACCATGCCGGCGCCTTTATAGTGGACTTGGCCAACAATAGTTCGGAAATGCCGGTGCCGATGCTGGCTTTGTATGGTTTGACTTCAGGTTGTTCACCTTCAATGACGCAAAGGTTCGGGGATGGTGATGGGATGATTTCATGGGAAGGGCAACGAGCGCATCCAGGGTTTTCCTGTTCGGACGGAAGCTGTGAGCCCGAGAGTATTAGTCAACTGCAAGATACATCCAGTCATTTTCCAGCTGGCCTCCATGAGTATGTGTTAGGCCTTCCTGCCGCAGATGGACGTAATGTGAAGCCGAATATCGACGACATATATTCAGGCGCTGCGGATGATTTAAGGCGCTTCTGCACCAGATGGGGGTATCGGCACTCGGATAGCAGCCCTGTGTCTCGATACGGATCTATTGGACAGATGGACATTCAGGTAGGTGGGTATGCATGGCATTCGGTTTATACGCAGATAGCGGGCTGGCTAAATGATGCACCAGAAACAGAGCAACCGAACGGAACTAATTCGCTGATCAATGACGGAGTGATCAGGGGTCAGTTGGGGGTTGGGGATATGGATAGCTTCGAGCTTGACCTCAACGCCGGGGAGGCGGCGCATATACGGGTGGCGAGGACTAGTGGAGATTTGCAACCGGAGGTATGGCTTTATAACCCGGACGGGACTTTAGCCCGAACAGACTGGGGTTCCACGGATGCGGAGTTCAATTGCTATTCGACAAGTCGTAGCTGCAAGTTAGAACAGACAGGCACCTATCGCTTGGTGGTGGCGTCCTGGGGATCAAGTCGTTCCGGTAGCTACGTAATTCATTATGCGGGTGTACCACAGTCGAACCAGAGTGTTCCACTCGTCAGTAACGGGGTAGTCAGTGGTGAGTTGACGGTGGGAGACATTGATACTTTCTTATTCTATGCCGTTGCCGGGGATCCAGCGCATATTCGGGTGGCGAGGACTAGTGGGGATTTGCGTCCGTGGGTATGGCTCTATAACCCGGACGGGACTTTAGTCCAAACAGACTGGGGTTCCACGGATGCTGCGTTTAATTGCTATTCGACAAGTCGTAGCTGCAAGTTAGAGCAGACGGGCGCCTATCGCTTGGTGGTGGCCTCCTGGGGGGCGACCCGCACAGGCGAATATAACGTTAGTTTCCAAGGGCCCCCACAGTAAAGGAGTGGTTCGTCTCCGCTGGGTTGCTTCAGAGCGCTCGGGGTGGCTTACAGGGTAAGCAATGGGATGGAGTTCTCCCCACCCTACAACGGCGTCGTTGCGCCATACTGGTGGGTGAGAGTAACACGTACCAGCCCGAGGATGAGGAGAACTCCTGATGAACATTACCCGAGTCGGCGTGGATATCGCAAAGTCTGTCTTCCATGTCCATGGTGTGGATCGCCATAGCCAAGTTCAGTGGCGTGGCAAGTACTCACGCACCAAGTGGATTGATAACATCGTCAAGCGGGTACCCCCCTCGGCGACCTGGGCCGCGTTGACCTGGAAATGGAACTGCCCCTCTTGGATGTCCAGTTCGAAGTGCTTGGCCATCTTGTACTTGTTGATCACCTTGCCCACCCGCACGCCGATCTTGTCGGCCGCCTTCAGTCGGCCACTGGCGACCATGCGTTGCACCGTCTCAAGCTCGCGCGTGGTGGCCTCAAGCAGGGCATTGCGCTTCTCGCCGCGCAGGGTGGCCAATGAGGGATTCCGGCACACGATCAGCCGTTCACCGGGAAATGTGGGATCGCTGAACTCGAAGAGATTGCGCTCATCGAACAGGTCCATCTGGATGGCACCGGTATCGACGAGCTTGCGGATCGCGCCGTTCTTGAGCGCCGTGATCCAGTCCACCCCGCTGCCCCAGCGGACAGTGGCTCCCCTCCAGGTAACTCGAGGACAGGTCATAGAGGACGCGCCCCCCTTCCGCCAGATGCCGACGGGCCAGGCGCTGCTCAATCTTGTCCTGGCGTTCGAGCAGCCAATCCAGCGCCCCATACAACTCATGCTCATCCGCATCGCCAACCCCGAACCACTCGCCCAGCGTACTGTGGTCCCAACTGCGGCTGGTCGCCAGCTTGCTCTGCGGGTCCCGCACCCGCGCAGCGATCATCGCCAGCACCAGATCCCGTTGCTGTGATGGCTTGGAATCCAGCAGGGGTCCCAGGTGCAACCGCTGCATCGCCTGGCCGATCGCCTGCACCGCGCCGTGTGTCCGCGAACGTACCACCTCGAAGAGGCTATCGACCGGAGCCAGCGGCTCCCCCTTGAGGACAGCACGAATCGATTCGGCTTGTTCGCGGGACAGAGACGAGAGATTGGCGAGGGTGCGCTTGACGATGCGGCCGCCTTCGCGGGTGGACTCGCGCAGCAGAATGGCGGGGGGCGAATTGCGATTGGGGACAATGTCGATGTACATGGACTGATTATACCTGAATCCGTGGCCAACCCCGTCTGCCGGACCGGAAATCGGCCCTGGCAGGGGAGCGACCCCGCGAGCGATGTTATGACCGGTGGCCAACCAGCGTTCAGGGTACCTGAAGGCGTTCATCCATGAAATTCGAGCCTTTCCAAGGAGCAGTTGGGGGTGATTCCTGGGGCCGGAGCCACGAGTATCCGCACCGCCTGTGCGCCAGGCTGTGTGCAAGGGTTCAGGATGTGGGCCGACTTTTCCCGCTATCCGGAAGCGCAAGCCTGGAGCTGTGTGAACACTCGCTTGAAGGCAGCAAAGCTGGGGCAGTGCGCGCCAAAGCGCAACCAGACCTGACGGGCGTGGTGAACCAGTTGCGCCGGCAGGCTGATCAACTCCTGGAATACCGTGCGGATGCGACGGCGCTTGGCGGGATGGCGTACGGGCGAGTCATCGCCGATCAGCCCCTGCAGGCCGATCCAGCGCAGGACGTTGTAGACGAAAGTGCCCGCTGCCATGACCAGGGTGTTAGTGTCGAACTTGCCGGAGGGCAGGCGCTCCAGGTCCATGTCGGTCTTGAACTCGGAATGGAATTGCTCGCAGGTGGCATGGCCGCGATACAGGGCGATGATGTCGTCATCGGACAGTTCCAGGGAGGTCCACCAGCCCTCGACCTCCAGGTCGGGGAACACCAGCGCCTGGCCCTTGCGGTCAATGGTGCGCTCCACCACGCGCATGACGCGTCGGAAGGTGTACTCCTGCCCTTGCCAGCTCCGAGTTTCGTCGACGCTGAAGGTGGCGATCCGCTTACCCTCGCGGGGCGCTTCCCACTTGACCTTGCTCGCCTCCAGGCCATCCGCATGCGCCAGCCACTCCGCCGCCGACGCCTGTCGGGGGTTCCACTTGATGATGAAGTCGATGCCTTCGGCCTGCGCGCGCACGCGGTTTTCCAGGGCATCATGGGCACTGTCCAGGCGCATCAGAATGGGGCGTTCAGTGAGGCTGCGCGCCGCCGGCAGCACGCGATCCAGCACGAACCCAAAGCCGTTCTGGCTGTTCTCGGATCCTGGCTTGAGCTCGGTGGCCAAGCACCAACCCTCTTCACCCAGATACGCCGGCATCACGCCGTAGCCGTCAAAGCCCCGATAGGTGTAGCCCACGCCTTCCTTGTGGGTGCCCGAGTTGTCCTGGGCAAACAGATCCAGATCCAGCGCCACGTGGCCGCAGGACAACGGTGTCACCGGCACCTTCGCCTGCTGAAGGAAGGTCAGGTTGGCCTGGTCCAGGGCGCGGGCATAGTCCATGGCCGAGGCATCCATCCGCTGACGCAAGCGCGCTGCCGACAGGCCGCGCTTCAAGCCCATGCAGGACAGAAAGAACGGATCCTTGCGTACCCCCTCGGCGGCTTCAAAGTCGCTTTTGCCCAGGGTGAGCAAACCCAGGTAGGTGCTGAGCACCCGACCATGATCGGTGCCCCGGTAAGATCCCATCGACTTCACCGCCTGATCCAGACGGGATGCCGCAATCGCCTCACCAATCAGTGCCAGCCCCGCATGGGCGGTGAGAATCCGGCGCGGCGACTGCTCAAGGCGGGGTTTTTTGAGGGGCATCTGGGTTCACCCAACTGGTGCAACGGGAAGCCCCGATTTTCTCATTTATCTTATTGTTTTTGAAGGTTAATCATGAAATTTGTCGAGATTTCGTCACGGATTCAGGTTATAGCCCAACGTCACGGGTAGAAAATCAAAAAAGCATGATTTACATGGGTACATTTTCGACTAAAAATTGACCCACCTCACCGAAAACTCAAACACCACCAGCGACTTACCAAGAACATGAGAATGGTTCGCGCTGAAACGTCAGCTTAATGTCCACGCTTGACGTGGGTCATATCGTCTTCTAAAGACTATCGAGGGCGGACGGGTCTGGGGTCTGCCTTGTCAAGCCCATGTCGACGTTGGGTGGACTGGGAACGGGCGGCGGGTCCGGGACGCCGGGGGGGATCCATGATGGGGTGTTATTGCTGGCGGCTGGTGTTGGCGCGAAGGGTGGGGTGTGCGATTGTGATGCTCGCCCTGGCGATGGTGAGCTGGCCGGCACAGGCTGTCGAGCGGGGAGATGACACTCCTTGGCGGGTAACAGAGATCTACCTGGCCACTTTGGGCTACGCACCCGATGTGGAGGGGGTGGATTACTGGGTGGACAATATCCACGGCGACCCGGAATGGACCCCCACCACCGTCGCGCAGAGCTTCTTTGACCAGCCCT
>NZ_JAJNAO010000034.1:0-5402 GCF_022227625.1 Ectothiorhodospira variabilis
GGCCAGCTCCGTTCGGCTCAGCCCAGGATAGTGGGCGATCAGCCTGCGGATCAGATCCAGTTGCGGTTCGTCGACGACATGGCCGCAAAAGCGCGGTCGGGGGGCGGGGTTGGCCATCACGTTTCCCAGGCAGGGTTGTCTCCAGCGCTACCCTACTCAAAGCCAGCCCTGATGTCCAGCCCCCCGAGACTGGATGGGACAAAAGCGTAATGCTCCCGCCGGAACGTGACCGGTGATTCCGTTACACAGCCGACAACCGCCACGGGAGCATTACGCTTTTGTCCCAGGCAAGATCCTTGTAAGTGGCTGATATTTCAGCGTGCGAGCCGTAACATGTTGATGTATCAGGGCCGTATCCATGTGATGGTGCTGGCCCGAAAACCGCCCTAGCAAAGGGTTGGGACAAAAGTGTAGTGCTCCCACCGCCACCACCCAACTGCACGCACAGGCTCATCCAACCCTCCTATGAGCTCACTGACAAAACTGACAATACCTCTTCCTACGCAGGCGTTCACCTTTTCGACCGGATAGGGGCCAGCAAACTCCTGCAGCGCCTGCGGATCCAGGTCGATGCCAATATTGCGCAACGCCGCCGGCTTGCGCTGCATGATCGCCCCACCACCGAGATGGGTTTCGATGTAGGTGTCGTGCGGCGGCATCAAGGCAATGATCGCTTGGTACAACCCGACCGTCGCCTTCGAACCGAAATAGCCGCCCATCGCATGCCTCCAATACCCGTGATCATGGAGGCCACCATAGCCCCGACGCGCTATAGCGTTAAGTCATTGCGGCGTGGCTGCAGGGGGGGGGCTGAACGGATACCTTCCTACATGGCCTGCCCTGGCACAGCGTGGGAGCCCATTGCGCTGCTTACGCACACTCCTGGGGATTTTCTGCCACTGCCTCATGCTTTCTCAACGCAATAAAATTGCACCCTCGATTAAAACTGCCATCATGGTTCCAAGCCGTCATCTAGAGGAACATTCATGGAAAGCGAACATGCAGCACATTCACTCGATCCGAGAAACCATGCGGCGGTGTGTGCCTTGCTCAGTGCCCGGCAGATCCCAGCGCCATCCCCAGCTCAGCTTGATCATGCAATATGCGTTCATGGTCCAAATAAAGTTCTTCGCGCACTGCGCCAGATCCAGGCATACTCAGATCACCGCGCCCATGGTGCCAGGATTTTTCTGAAAAACTCATTCATGGAGAGGCCAGCGCCTGCAGATAGTGAACAGCATACGCCGGACGAAAGAGAGCCTGACGGTAATATGGATTTTCATCAGTCAAAATCTCATCCGCAGATTCACGCGCACGACCACGGCATCTGCGGATACAGTGACCAAGCTGCACTGCGGGTGCTGACCCGTCAGGACGAATATCGACGGATGTGGCTTGAATTTCATATTGCGCCAGGCTTACCCCTTCATAGCGCCGGCTTTCGAGAGTACGCTTGGCATCACACCATCAGCTTCAGCCTCGGATTCACCGAAATACTTTCAATGCTTTCTGTTCTAACACGCCGACGTAGTGGCTGGGGTTTTTTTGATGACCTGGGGAACTGTGATCAGTCATTTCATGTCTCAATGGAAAACGGTTATCATCGTTTTGAGATCCTCACTGGCGAGGATAAATTAGTGATCCAATTCACGCCGACGGATGCATTTCGCCTAGCCAGTATCATCCTTTATCATTTACGCTGTAATGCGCCAGGAACACCGTCAGATATGGATATATTGAGGCTAATGGAGTTCACCATGGATCGGTCATCTGACCCAAAAAAATCATGAAAACGCTCGCACTCATCAACCAAAAAGGCGGCGTCGGCAAATCCACAATTGCCGTACATCTTGCGTACCAAGCCGCGAGCATGGGTCTTCGCGTTTTAATGGTGGACCTGGATCGCCAAGGTAGCCTGACAGCGACTTTCGCTCCAGATGCTTCATTGAGTCGCCATGACTGCGGCACTTTACATCCGCTTTATACCTCACTTCCCGGCCCCCCACTCAAGCCTCTCAATGTAGCCGAGGGTCTCTCACTGATACCAGCCTCAATTGAACTGGTAAACCTTGGAGTCTTGACCGATGCTGTCGCCACCCGGCCACGCGATCATTTGCGGCAGCTGTCTGAGGAGTTTGATCTTTGCCTGATCGATACTCCCGGCGCTTTGTGGTCGCCACCACCGAGCACCGTATCGGCGCTGATCGCCGCGGATGCTGTGCTATGCCCGTTCGGGCTTGGACGCTATGAGCATCAAGCGCTCGGCGACCTGTGGTACTTCATTCGCGATATCCGGAAGAAGGGCTATAACGCCAGGCTCCGCCTTCTGGTCTTGCTGCCCTCTCGCATTAACACGATGAGTCGGCAGGAGCGCGACGCGCTGCAGCAGATCCGGGCCAAGTTCGGATCCCTCGTGTTACCAATCAGTCTCGCCGAAAGAGCGCCCGTGAAGCAGGCCATCATGCTGCGCCGCCCCGTATGGCATGCCCCGCGCGGGCGTAGCCATCAGCAGGCAGCCCGTGACTGGGACGCCGCCACTCGGCTCGTCCTCAGCCGTGTTCTGGACAGCGTCCCGGCACCTGATTCCATCCCCCGCCCCTGAGTTGTCTGACAAGGAGTGCATATGTCTTCCGTTTTCACCACCAACACCGATGAATCATGTCTGCAGCAAGCCTTGTGCGTCGATCAAGATCCGAGCCAGCCACCTGCGTTGATCCCCGTGGACCAGATCCGCGAGTCGCAGCAAGTTCGTGGGGATTTCAGTGACGATGATCAGAGCCTGGTAGACTTGGCCCAGAGCATCAGCGACCACGGTGTCATTCAGCCAGTAACCATCAGACCTCATCCTGACGGCGAAGGCTATGAGATGATTGCCGGCGCCCGACGTCTGCGGGCCGCACGTATTGCAGGCCTGGAAGCCCTTCCTGCCTTGGTGAAGCCGCTGAATGACACCCAGGCCGCCGCCGTTCAGATGGCTGAAAACATCCATCGCAAGAATCTCACACAGGTCGAGCTGGCCCGGCAGATCCAGCATGATCTGTCACAGTGCGAGCAGGATCTTGATCGCTTGGCAGCTCAATACGGGAAAAGCAAGGCCTGGTTCACAAAGCACTTGGCATTGCTGGACCTGCCCTCCAACACATCACGATTGATCCAACACTCTCTGACCGACGACCTTGAAGTCATCTATACGATGCGTCGTATCGAGCAGCAGGATGCCGAAACGGCGCGGTCGTTGGTGGACCAGATCGCAGATCAGACAGTGGAGATCCCTCTGCGCAATTTTGTGCAACAGGCCAAGGCCTCCATGAAACCCAGCAAGTCCACCAAGTCAAAGCGCAAACCTGGCAAAAGAAAACCTGCCAAGATGCCCAAACCCACGTCTAAAACGCAGGCGATTCACGATTTTTACAACTTGGTCATTCACGAGGACTGTTCAGGCCGGGATGCCCTGGAAATGCTGTCCGAAAAAGACCGCCGCATGCTGCTTCAAAAAGCACAAATGTTGAGTGACGAAGGCGCTGAAATTGGCACCGGCGAGATACACGATGAGATCGTTCGCTTGATCCGCAGGAATGAGCTGTCAGGCCCTGGTGCATTGCTGATCATTGCATATTTACATCGGATGACGGATCTCCATGAAGAGCCCATTGAAACGATATTGTCGATGATCCCTGGAGTGGAGCGGTGAAGCAAGAGCACCGTCTTCAGAAGAAGGTTTCGCGGGCGCGAAACAGCCAAGAGCGGGACAAGTAAAGGGCAACGTAGACGGATTGTGGATGTCTTTTTCGCGCCTGCGAAACCATGCAAGGCAAAGCGTATTTTACGACCCTTTTTGATGCCTTCGTCCAGCTTTCGCGGGCGCGAAAATGATCAGATTGCATCCGCTCAAGCATTCAGGTTTTTGTTAAGTGGAAACTCCGTCGCGATTTCCCAATAGTTAAACTATGGAATGAATTGCTCATGTATGACACGCAGAACAGGTTAAATGCTCATGTATGACACGCAGAACAGGTTAAAGGTAAACGGATTCGCTGGTGATTTGAACTCGATCATGAACATTCGCATGGATGAACTCGCCTGGGATGCAACCATGGCGGCAGAGGAATTCATGCGACAGGCCTATGCTTCACGCGAGCAGAGGCCCCGATCATGGTTTCGCCACGCGGTCCGGGTTCGGCGCGGCAATTCCGAGTCGGGCGCGGTTTACATCGAGTGGTTGAAGATGGAATGGAAGCTGACCAGCAAAGGCAGAAAGTATGTTGGCAAGCATGTGAAGAAGGGTCCAACGACCCGGTATCCTGCCTCACGGTTCTCCCCCGTTGATAGCCGCGAAGCGAACCTTATCGAGTACTACGAGGATTACTTCGAATTGATTCGCGAGCAGGTGACCCTGATCGGCGACATCCGCCGGGCAATGGCACCGCGACTGAAGCGCCTGTCGAACTGGAAATGGCCAGAGCTGGAGCCGGATATTTACTGATGAACTTCGCACCCGACACCCAGGCAACCTGGATCGAGGTCGACTCCGACCTGGATCTGGGGATCGGAACCGCCGGCCGCATCCCGGCCAAGTGGGTCCACAACATGCTCTTCGGCCGATTCATCCCCGGCGCCTACATCGCTTACCGCCTCCACCCTTTCGGTGAGGACACGCAACTGGTGGAATGGCAAGTGAACCCTTTTGGAGATCCTTGTCACGGCTGGGCAAGGCCACCCTGGATGCTGGCCTATACTCCTGTCTTCGGTCATAGCCTGCTCAACGAAGATGGCCCCCTCCAGTGCATCGTCAGCTGGCGGCCTGGTTGGACTGAACCCGTGGCCAAACGCTTCTGGGATGGATTCCATCGCTGGGATCCCGATGCGCGTCGCTTTCGTCGCCTTTGCCAGAAGCCTTGGTGCGGACTCCGCTGATCGTCCAGCTTATGGGCGATCACCAACCGCCTGGATCAATAAACCAATTCCACCTCAGGGCGACGATGCGCAGGTACCTGGCACCCCTGGTGACGGACTGCGCCACTCACGCGTGATGCCACACTCGCGTCGCTTCGCTTCGGGCCCGACCGCCCTGACCGAATCACTGTGGAACAGTTGGCCAAATGGCCTGGAATACGCAGCCTGGCCACGATGACCGCCGTGATCGGCTACCCTATGGACCCACCCACCAAGATACCCAGACCATGGGCAACACCCTCCCCAACCCCCACGACACCCTGTTCAAGGCTCTGCTGGAAGATCCCGAACGAGCCGGCGCCCTGCTGCGCGAAAGCCTTCCCAAGGCCCTCACCGACAAGATGAGCGGGGATCCCCAGCCCGTGGAGGGTTCCTTCACCGACGAGAACCTGCGCGGCACCCACAGTGACCGCTTGTTCCAGGTGGCCCTGCAGGATGGCCGCACTGCT
>NZ_JAJNAO010000035.1:0-5127 GCF_022227625.1 Ectothiorhodospira variabilis
CCCGGTGTTCATCACGAAGAACCGGTGGTTGCTTGCAACCAGGTCGCTGCCCGGAGTGGTCCGCAGGCGCGTCGCGGATTTGGGCCGACCACTGCCACCGGCGGTCATCGGTTGTCTCGACACGAACCGGGTATTTGGCCTGCGCTGACCAGCGGCCGCAAACCATTTAGTCCTTTGCCGCGCTGGAATGAAGTGATCGTGGCCATTACAGGAAGGAGCACCCGCGCCATGAGCGAGTATCAGTATTACGAATTCACGGCGGTCGACCGTTCTTTGAGCGTGCAGGAGCAGACCGAGCTGCGCCGCTACTCGTCCCGGGCTCGAATTACGCCTGGCGGGTTCGTCAACGAGTACCACTGGGGTGATTTAAAGGCCGATCCTCTGGCCTTGCTACGGCACTACTTCGACGCGCATGTCTATTCGGCGAACTGGGGCACTTGCCGGCTACTGTTGCGCCTGCCCCGATCGTGTTTCGAAGAGGGAACGCTCGCGGACTATGCGGCCTTGGTGCCGGAAAACGGCCCGTCGTCCGTCTATCCTCCCGCTTTTCGAGCTTTGAACAACGGGGAACACTGGATACTGGAGTGGTGGTTCAACGACGAATCCCGTTCGCACGATCGTTTCTGGATTGAGAACGATGGTCCTGGTTGGATGACACGCCTGCTGCCACTGCGGGAGGAGCTGCTGCGCGGAGACACCCGCCCGCTCTATCTCGGGTGGCTTGCGAGGGTCAGTGAAGGCGAGTTCGATGCGGGGGATTCCGAACCGCCACTACCAGCGGGGCTGGGGGCGCTCACCCCGGCGCAGAAGGCGTTGGCCGATTTTCTCCTGCTAGATTCGGACCTGATCGCGTCAGCCGCTGTAGCAAGTCCCGAACTGCCGTCGCCGCAAGCGGCTGAATCGGACATCGACGACTGGCTGGCCACGCAGGCCGCCGAGACTCTACGTGCTCCATTGCGGCTGATGCTGCTGGGCCGGTCTTCGGAGGCCGAACGGCGGCTGCGCGGCGAATTCCTTACCTGGCAGCGCACGCAGCGCCAGATGGTCAGCTGTCCGGCTCGACGCACCTTGACCGTCATTGAGTCCGGCGTGGAAATGGCACGCAGCCTGCGTCTCGAACGCGAACGTGAAGCGCGTGAAGCCGAAGAGGCCAAGCAAAAGGCAGAACGCGCAAGCTATCTCGCGGGAGTAGCCAAACAGGCGGATCGTGCCTGGCACGACATCGACGCGCTCTTGCAGCGCCGCACCGGTGCCGCCTACGACGAGGCCCTTCAGCGCCTGCAGGATCTGGCCGAGGCCCTACATGCTGCCGAGCGAGGTCAGGAGTTTCGCCGCGACCTTGAAAAACTGTTGGTGACTCACGCCGGGCGCCCCGCATGGATGAAGCGGCTCGACAAGGCGGGCCTCCTGCGATGATCACCACCAGGGAAAGAACGGATCCTTGCCCATCCCCTCGGTGGCTTCAAAGTCGCTCTTGCCCAGGGTGAGCAAATGAGGGATGCCGCAATGGCATCGTCAATCAGTGCCAGCCCCGCATGTTCCAGGCGAGCTTGGTCACGGATTTGCATTTGGTATAGACTCGGATACAGGGTGCGTTACCAACCTTCCTCTAGCGAGTGTTCTTGGAGCAGCGCTCCGTATCCATTATGAAGAGCAAGTGCCCGTGCGTACATTCCAGTGGAGCGCCAATTTCGTTACCGGCCTGTCGACGGTAGATGACCAGCATCGATATTTGGTCGAGCTGATCAACCTTTTGGGCGACCTGCTTGGATCCAACCGGGTTCATCGGGATGATTTGGAAACGCTGTATGGACAGCTGGTTGACTATGCTGGCCTTCATTTCAAGGAGGAGGAAGGGTTGATGGAAAGGCTGGGGCTGGACGCCCGCCATGTGGATGTTCATGTGCAGATGCACAGGGATTTTCTCGAGGAAGTCACCCGGCTACATGGATCAATGGTGCAGGACGCTCCACTTGCCGGCAAACACCTGCTCGACTATCTCATCCATTGGCTGACCTTCCACATCCTGGGTCAGGATCAGCACATGGCTCGGCAGATTGAGGCCATACGCGCAGGAGTCACGCCTGAGGCAGCCTATACCGACGCGAAGAGAACCAGCCTCGAGCAAGTCGAGCCACTGGTGAATGCCTTGAGCGCCTTGTTTACCCAGGTTTCCGAGCGCAACTGGCAACTGGTTCAACTCAACCAGTCTCTGGAGGCCCGGGTAGAGGCACGAACCCGAGAGCTCACCGAGGCCAACCGCCAGTTGGAAGTGCTATCGCTTACGGATGTGCTCACGGGTCTGCCGAACAGACGTCATGCCATGCAACACCTCGAGGCGCTCTGGGAAGAGTCCAGCAGATTGGGCAAACCCCTGGCCTGCATGATGATCGACGCGGATCATTTCAAGGAGGTGAACGACACCTACGGCCATGAATCTGGTGATCGCGTCCTGATCGAACTGGCTAGAACCTTGCGGCATACAATGCGCAATGACGATATCGTTTGTCGACTGGGTGGCGATGAATTTCTGGTGCTATGCCCGGACACTCCGCTGCAGGGCGCCTTCTACATTGCCGAGCAAATCAAGGATGCCGTAGCCGCCATGAGAGTCCCCACGGGGGCTGGGGCCTGGAAAGGTAGTTCCAGCATTGGCGTTGCGGTGCGCACGCCGGCCATGAGCCAATCGGATGAACTCATCAAGCTGGCAGACGACAGTGTCTATCTTGCCAAAAGAGCCGGCAAGAACTGCGTACGTTCAGCCAACGATAAACCCCGTTTCAAGAGTTCGAACAATGGGTAGCCGATCCCCATGATGAAACTGGAGGTAGATGTGCGCTCCGAAACGGGCAGTTGGCTTGCGCTGACGAGCGGCCGGAAACAAGTCGAGACGGACAGGTTATTCCGACCTGAGTCCAAAAGGTGGGAATAGCCTGTCAGGTTCGAATGGGTTTGCGGCCTTTGGTCAGTGCAGGCCAAATACCCGCTCTGGGTACGACTGGAGTCTCTCCAAACCTCCACAGACCGTCCGCTATGAGCCGACACCCACACAAGCCTACCGCCCTTGGAGGCTGAGCGATGGACAGACAGCGTGCCCTTGACCTGCTAAGCCGCAGGAAGCCTGAGTTGCAGGCCCGTTTCGGCGTGACCCGACTGGCCCTGTTCGGCTCCACTGCCCGTAATACGGCAAGAAGTGGCAGCGATGTTGATGTGCTGGTGGCTTTCGACGGCCCTGCCACCTCCAAACGTTACTTCGGCGTGCAGTTCTACCTGGAGGACATCTTTGGCTGCCCGGTCGACCTGGTCACAGAAAAGGCCCTGCGGCCGGAGCTTCGCCCCTACATTGAACAGGAGCGAGTCAATGTCTGATGCCAGGCAGCGCGAATGGCGTTTCTACCTCGACGACATGATCGATTTCGCCGGGAAGGTGTTCGCCTACACCGACGGCCTCGACCAAGCCGGTTTCGTGGCCAATGCGCTCACCTACGACGCCACCCTGCGCAATCTGGAGCTGATTGGCGAAGCCGCCACCCATATCCCGGATGGGGTCCGGGTCGCCCATCCTGAAATCCCCTGGCGGATGATCATCGCCACCCGCAACCGCCTCATCCACGGCTACCTCGGCATCGACGACGACACCCTTTGGAGCATCATCCGGGATGACTTGCCCGACCTCGCTTAAGGACGAGACACAGCCGTGACCCTCCACCTCACCACCGCAGCGGACCTGGTAGCGGAACACGATGCCCGACCGTCCATGGGCGTCGTGGACGGCCATGGAAATAATGCCATGAACCCGTGCCAGACCCTCTTTGCCATCGATGCCGCCTGGACACCTAGGCCAGCCCAGTGGCCTGGCCTGGTTCAGCAGCGAGGGTGCGATTGGCGTTGCATCGCTTTGGCGCCCAGCTATCAAGGGTCGTTACTCTCCAGCCCCTCATCCGACAGCACCGGGACCTGCCGAGGTATCTGAAACCAGAAAGTCGAGCCGCGGGCTTCACAACTGGACAGACCGATCTCTCCGCCCATGTGTTCCACCAGCAATTGGGCCATGGCCAGTCCCATCCCCATGCCCGAATAAGCTCGTGTGTCCGTGCAATCCACCTGACTGAATCTTTCGAACAGGCATGATTGCTTGTCAAGTGGGATGCCGATACCGGTATCCGTAACCAGGAAACGTAGCCAGTAATCATCGGCCTTCAATGTCAGGGTGATGCGCCCTGCGTGGGTGAACTTGATCGCATTATCTACCAGTACCATCAGGGTCTGCCTGACCGCCTCCGGATCACCCCAAAGACGCGGCGGTACGTCAGCGTCAACCTTGCCCATTAAGGTCAGGCCCTTTTGCTGGGCTTCGCTGACCATGCTTGACTTTACCTGGTTGAGTAGGTATGCGGGATCGTATAGGAGAGTTTGTGGCTCTCTATCTCCCTTTTCCAGTTCCGCGAACTCAAGCAAGGTTCTGATACGATCGAGAAGTTCGTGCCCACACTCCAATATGACGTCGAGATCTGCGTGATGCTCTTGCTCTAGTGAGGCACTCATCAATACCTGGGTCATGCCGATGATGCCGTTGAGAGGTGTGAGGAGCTCGTGAGTGGTGTTTGCAAGAAATTGAGTCTTGGCCCGATTAGCGCTCTCCGCCTGATGTGCCAGCTCGTAGGCTCGTTCCTTTTCTGACCGCAGACATGCTTCAGTGGCGCGTTGCTGTTCAAGCAATTCCATCTTTTGCAACGCCAGTGCTACCTGATGTGTGGCTGATTCACAAAACTCCAGCTCCGCGGGCAACCAGCAACGTGGGTAACGCGTCTGATTGAATACCAGCAGATAGAATCCGTCTTCTCTGAAGGCGAATGGATACCAGAGCAGGCTCTGGATCTGCATCTTGCCATGCAAAAGCTGAGCAGAGCCGTCCTTCATGAAGGACGGATGAATTCCATCACTGTGGCTTTCAAGATGACCGCGTGACTCCCACAGACGCCGGATACCTCCCCCAAAAGTCTCAAGGGAGTAGCTATCCCGTGTTGGCGTGACAGAACCCTTGATATCTGAGAGCCATTCGCACAAGCCAATCACCAGCTTGGCATCCATCCGTATGTCATATATCAGCGCCCGGTCGCAACCTAG
>NZ_JAJNAO010000036.1:0-3286 GCF_022227625.1 Ectothiorhodospira variabilis
GTGATTGATGGTTGGTGTTGACGACTGGGTTTTACCAGTGACACGCCTCCGTTTGTGGGGTGATGTTCTTTAACAATTTGGGAAAGTTCTAGGCGAGAGCAAAGTAATTGATGTTCTCTTAAGTTGTCATGTCGCATGATGATCGCACGCCGTATGGTCTCAGACTTTTTGGGGTTATATGGTCAAGCGGTTAAGCGCACACGGTGGATGCCTAGGCGGTAGGAGGCGATGAAGGACGTGGTAGTCTGCGATAAGCCTCGGGGAGCTGACAAACTAGCTATGATCCGGGGATTTCCGAATGGGGAAACCCACCTCGTAAGGGGTATCGTCACCTGAATACATAGGGTGGCGAGGCGATACCCGGTGAACTGAAACATCTAAGTAACCGGAGGAAAAGAAATCAATTGAGATTCCGTCAGTAGCGGCGAGCGAACGCGGATTAGCCCAAAAGTCAGTATGGTTTTAGTGGAACGGTCTGGAAAGTCCGGCGATACAGGGTGATAGCCCCGTACACGAAAAGGCCATGTTGATGAATCTGAGTAGGGCGGGGCACGTGAAACCCTGTCTGAACATGGGGGGACCATCCTCCAAGGCTAAATACTCCCTACCGACCGATAGTGAACCAGTACCGTGAGGGAAAGGCGAAAAGAACCCCGGAGAGGGGAGTGAAATAGAACCTGAAACCGTGTGCGTACAAGCAGTGGGAGCCTCTTTATGGGGTGACTGCGTACCTTTTGTATAATGGGTCAGCGACTTAACGTGAGTGGCGAGGTTAACCGTATAGGGGAGCCGTAGGGAAACCGAGTCTTAATAGGGCGAATGAGTCGCTTGCGTTAGACCCGAAACCGGGCGATCTATCCATGGCCAGGGTGAAGGCGGGGTAACACCCGCTGGAGGCCCGAACCCACTAATGTTGAAAAATTAGGGGATGAGCTGTGGATAGGAGTGAAAGGCTAATCAAGCCCGGAGATAGCTGGTTCTCCCCGAAAGCTATTTAGGTAGTGCCTCATGTATCACTCCTGGGGGTAGAGCACTGTTATGGCTAGGGGGCCATCCCGGCTTACCAAACCATTGCAAACTCCGAATACCAGGAAGTGCGAGCATGGGAGACACACGGCGGGAGCTAACTTTCGTCGTGGAGAGGGAAACAACCCAGACCGCCAGCTAAGGTCCCCAAATCATGGCTCAGTGGGAAACGATGTGGGAAGGCCCAGACAGCCAGGAGGTTGGCTTAGAAGCAGCCATCCTTTAAAGAAAGCGTAATAGCTCACTGGTCGAGTCGGCCCGCGCGGAAGATTCAACGGGGCTTAAGCCATGTACCGAAGCTGCGGATTTGACCTAATGGTCAAGTGGTAGGGGAGCGTTCTGTACGCCTGCGAAGGTGTGTCGTAAGGCATGCTGGAGGTATCAGAAGTGCGAATGCTGACATGAGTAACGATAAGATGGGTGAAAACCCCATCCGCCGAAAGCCCAAGGTTTCCTGCGCAACGTCAATCGGCGCAGGGTTAGTCGGCCCCTAAGGCGAGGCAGAAATGCGTAGTCGATGGGAAACAGGTTAATATTCCTGTACCGCTTCATACTGCGATGGGGGGACGGAGTAGGCTAGATCAGCCGGCAGTTGGTGTCCGGTTTAAACGTGTAGGGAGTGCTTCCAGGCAAATCCGGTGGCACAATTCTGAGACGTGATGACGAGCTCCCATGTGGAGCGAAGTGGTCGATGCCAAGCTTCCAAGAAAAGCCTCTAAGCTTCAGGTATGAAGTGACCGTACCCGAAACCGACACAGGTGGGCAGGGTGAGAATCCCAAGGCGCTTGAGAGAACTCGGGTGAAGGAACTAGGCAAAATGGTACCGTAACTTCGGGAGAAGGTACGCCTCTGGTGGTGAAGGGTCTTGCACCTGGAGCTGCTGGGGGCCGCAGAGACCAGGCCGCTGCGACTGTTTATTAAAAACACAGCACTCTGCAAACTCGAAAGAGGACGTATAGGGTGTGACGCCTGCCCGGTGCCGGAAGGTTAATTGATGGGGTTAGCGTAAGCGAAGCTCTTGATCGAAGCCCCGGTAAACGGCGGCCGTAACTATAACGGTCCTAAGGTAGCGAAATTCCTTGTCGGGTAAGTTCCGACCTGCACGAATGGCGTAACGATGGCGGCACTGTCTCCACCCGAGACTCAGTGAAATTGAAATCGCTGTGAAGATGCAGTGTACCCGCGGCTAGACGGAAAGACCCCGTGAACCTTTACTACAGCTTCACACTGAACTTTGAACCTGCTTGTGTAGGATAGGTGGGAGGCTTTGAAGCCGGAACGCTAGTTTCGGTGGAGCCAACCTTGAAATACCACCCTGGCATGTTTGGAGTTCTAACCTCGTCCTGTAATCCAGGACAGGGACCGTGTGTGGTGGGTAGTTTGACTGGGGCGGTCTCCTCCCAAAGAGTAACGGAGGAGCGCGAAGGTACCCTCAGCGCGGTCGGACATCGCGCAGTGCGTGCAAAGGCGTAAGGGTGCTTGACTGCGAGACAGACACGTCGAGCAGGTGCGAAAGCAGGTCTTAGTGATCCGGTGGTTCTGTATGGAAGGGCCATCGCTCAACGGATAAAAGGTACTCCGGGGATAACAGGCTGATACCGCCCAAGAGTCCATATCGACGGCGGTGTTTGGCACCTCGATGTCGGCTCATCACATCCTGGGGCTGAAGCAGGTCCCAAGGGTATGGCTGTTCGCCATTTAAAGTGGTACGCGAGCTGGGTTTAGAACGTCGTGAGACAGTTCGGTCCCTATCTGCCGTGGGCGTCGGAGATTTGAGAGGATCTGCTCCTAGTACGAGAGGACCGGAGTGGACGTACCTCTGGTGTTCCGGTTGTCACGCCAGTGGCATTGCCGGGTAGCTAAGTACGGACGGGATAACCGCTGAAAGCATCTAAGCGGGAAGCCTTCCTCAAGATGAGATCTCCCTGGGCACTTGATGCCCCTGAAGGGCCGTTGAAGACGACAACGTTGATAGGCGGGGTGTGAAAGCGCAGTAATGTGTGAAGCTAACCCGTACTAATTGCCCGTGAGGCTTGACCATATAACACCCAAGCAGTTTGAGGGTGTGCGGTCATCACGATATGACAACACCTGGAACTTTCCTGAATTGGTGATCCATACGGATCACACCCAGTTTGCCTGGCGGCCATGGCGAGTAGGAACCACCCGATCCCATCTCGAACTCGGAAGTGAAACTGCTCAGCGCCGATGGTAGTGTGGGGCTTCCCCATGCGAGAGTAGGTCACTGCCAGGCTCTTAT
>NZ_JAJNAO010000037.1:0-2895 GCF_022227625.1 Ectothiorhodospira variabilis
CGAAAGATTGGACACCAAGGCAGGACGTATCCGGCGCCTGCAGGATCTGCCGCCGCTGCCCCAGGTGGCTGACTCGCTGCTTCGCGAGCTGGCCGCTGATGACGCGGCCATCGGGCAACTGGCCGATCTGATCGGTACCGAGCCGGCCCTGACTGCCCGAGTGATTGGTGTGGCCAATACCGCCTATTTCGGAGGATCACGCCAGGTGTTCTCAGTACAGGCCGCGATCTCCCGCCTCGGCCTGAACATGGTCCGCGGGCTCGCCCTGGGCCTGTTGATCAACGACCACCTCTCACCCCGCCGCTGCCGCTCCCTGGACCTGGATCGCTACTGGTTTGTCTCCATGGTGGGGGCCCGGTTGGCCCGGGAGCTCTCTCGATACGTGGAGTCCGGGACCCTGGCTGCCGATCAGGCCTATCTGTCTGCGCTATTGCGCCAACTGGGCGTCATCGTCCTGTGCGATCTTGAGCCTCAGGGCATGGACAAGGCTCTGGCTGGCAATGGCCAGGATGATGCCCGCGTGATGGCAGCCCGCGCCCAGCGAGAGCTTGGACTGGATCACCACATGGCAGGTAGGATCCTGGCCGAACGCTGGCACCTGCCCGCCGAGGCGGCCACAGCCATGCGTCATTACGCCGACCCAGGTTACCGCGGAGATCATCAATTGCTGGTGGGCCTGGTCGGAGTCTGCGATACCCTGGCCGAATCGCTGTTCGACCAAGTCGAGGCCTGTCCGACCGGGGAAATTCTGGATCGGCTGGATCTGCCGGCGTCTGCCGTCGATAAGGTTGTCGAGGTTTGTCGTGAGCAGCGGGATGCCATTGTCGCGGCCAGCCGACAGATGTCCGCCCCTTGAGGACACCGTGGATCTGACACCCTTCGCTGAAGCCTACAGAGAAACCAACCGGCGGATGGTCCAGTTGCTGGACTTCCTTTCCGCCCTGCATGCCTTGTCCGAGGTGGGTCCCGCTGTTACCGACCAACGGAAAATGCTGGACCAGGCCCTCAAGGGCCTGCTCGAGAACCAGAATATGTCACGTTGCTCTGTCTTCCTGTGTGAGCACGACCAATTGGTGAATGCTGCCGGCCTGAGTTGGGCCGAGTTGATCGGGCTACCCGGTCAAGCCGTACGCCGCGCCTTCCCGGTGGGAGATGGCGTGATGGGTCGCGCGGTGACCACCGGGGTGGTTCAGTATTCGTCCGATTGCCGCAACGATCCGGCTTTCCTGTCGTTGCCCGCCGATATCAGTCCGGCAGTCTCCAGCCTGATCTCCGTGCCCATCCGCATTGCCGATAACGTGTTGGGTGTGCTGAACGTCTCTCACACCGACAGCGATGCCTTCGGTCCGGATGAAGAGCGGTTGCTTACCCTCTACGCCCATTTTCTTGGACAGATGCTGGTCAACTGGCAGCATGTCCACAACCTGGAGGAGCAGGTGGGGCAGCGAACCCGTGAGTTGGAGTCGGCCCTGGAGGAGGCCCGTGAGTTGCAGCAGCGGTTTCAGAGCCTGGCAGTGCTGGATGATCTCACCGGCCTGCACAACCGGCGATTCTTCTTCGCCGAAGCCCGTGCCATCCTGGCCCGCGGCTTGCGCCAGGGCTCGGCCGCTTCGCTGATCCTGCTGGATCTGGACCACTTCAAGCGGATCAATGACGAGTTTGGCCACGCCGCTGGTGATCAGGTGCTCCAGGATGTGGCACTGGCTCTTGGCCAACTGGTGCGGGAGGGCGATGTGCTGTCCCGTTACGGCGGCGAGGAGTTCGTGCTGCTGCTACCGGGCACAGACCTGGACGGAGCCATTGGTTTGGGTAAACGCATCCGCCAGGCTCTCGCCGGCCTGGCGTGGGTGTTCGATGACTCTGGGCCGCAGCGGATCACGGCCAGTATCGGCATCTGCACACTGGTGCTGGAGGGGCCGCGGCGGCATCCTCCCCCGGGTGATGTGCTGGAGAACATGCTGGCACGGGCTGATCTCACCATGTACGCCAGCAAGGATGCCGGTCGAAATTGCTTGCGGGTATCCACGCTGGAACTGCTGGACAACCCCTGAAGCTTTGGGATGACTCCATCCCTGGAACCATGCCCTGTGCTCATGCCATGCCCGCACGGCCTCGGGATCGCCGGCAATAACCCGAAACGATGCCCCAAAAAGGGGGCGAACACCTTTTCACGGGAGAATAGCCGCGCCGGGTGCGTCGCCGTGAGCCGGAGCGCATCCAGGATGCCAATCAAGAACCGCCAGACAATGCCGATAACCTTCAAAACGTACAAGATGCGCCTGACGCGCTCGACACGGATACCTGAACCATGCTGTCTTACCTGACCATCGGTCGCAAGCTGGCGGCCTCCTTTACGATCGTTCTCTTGATCCTGCTGGTGATCGCCTTGATCGGATGGAACGGTCTGAGTCGTATGGGCGAAGCCCAGGCGCGCGTGGCTGATACCTACGAGCAGGCCATCTTCCAGGTGCAAAAGGAGGTGGACCATCTGGTCTGGGTGAATGACCTGGCCAACGTCTTCGTGCTGGGCACCGCATTTCAGGGGCAACTTGACCACACCCAATGCGACTTTGGGCAGTGGTATTACAGCTTTCTCAACAGCGAAGCCTTTGATCGGGCGCCGGGGGATTTTCGCCGTACCTTCCATGCCATTGAGCAACCGCATCGAGAATTGCATCAAACCGCCATCCGTATCCTGCGCGCCGTGGAAAATGGGAATCGCGAGCAGGGGCTGGAGATCTATCAGGGGCAGACCCTGGGCCATCTGGAGACACTCCGGGGCCTGCTGGATGATCTGGGAGCCGGGCTCACGCGCCAGCGAGAGCTCGTGAGTGCTCAGGCGGAGCGTACCGCCGTGGCATCCACAACCACCATGAGCATCGCTGCCCTGGCGGC
>NZ_JAJNAO010000038.1:0-2876 GCF_022227625.1 Ectothiorhodospira variabilis
TTCGGATAGCGGCCCTGTGTCTCAATACGGATCTGTTGGCCAGATGGATATTCAGGCGGATGGGTATGCGGGGCATGCGGTCTATGAGCAGATAGTTGACTGGCTACAGGAAGAGGACGTACAGCTTAAGCCTCCCTCACCGGAGTTTGAATCGGACGCCTCTCAAGGCCAGGTGACCATGCGCTGGGATCAGCGTTCGGATTGGACGTACAACGTTTTTGTGTCCCGTGACGCCGATTGCGATGTCCGCAATTACACCTCCTGCACCGAGGGCCGGATGATGGCGGATGTGGTCAGTGGGGTGACGATCGGCGACCTGGATCGTGACGTTGACTATTACGTGGTGCTGGAAGCGAAAGATGAGCAGGGTAATGCGTGGCTCCAGGATGCGAAGAAAATCAGACTGGACGCGGCTCATGGAGATGATGACGAAACAGACCGCTCGACTCACTTTTTCGGCACCGAAGACACCTATGCGCATGACTTCAGTCGTGCCGATGCGTGTGTTGCTGAGTTTGGTCAAGACGCACGGGTGGCGGATTGGTACGAAGTTGTCGCCTACTACGAAGACGGCAACTCCATGACGGAGTTCTTTCAGGATGCCCGTCTGAACTCAGAGTATGGTAGAAGTTTGGCCGTCCTTCGCGATGGGGAGCAGTATTTCTCATCAAGCCGAACATATTTTATCAGTCGTCATGATGGTGATGTGCCGGGCACCTACCTGGTTCATGATGAAATAGGCGGTAATCTTATTTCACTTGGCTCGTGGCACAATGACAGGCGAGTGCTGTGCGTTGTGGATGGTGATGGAGCTATGGCAGGGCCTGCCAAGCGTTTGAACGACACTGGCATCGACTGGTGCGTCGATGGCGATACCAACAACCTGGCTTGTCCGGTTGCCGGCTACCCCGGCCAGGACGGCGACTTTGGCCGCGACGCCGCCGCCCGCGATGGCAACCTGGAAAAGGTAGGTGACGGTGCCGCCGGCTTCGACTTCACCAAGCTTGACGCCAATGGCAACTCCCTGCCGGCGAGCGCTACCGAGTGGTCTTGCGTGCGCGATAACGTGACCGGCCTGATCTGGGAAGTGAAGACCACTGATGGCGGATTGCGCGACCGCGACAACACCTACTCCTGGTATCAGCCCGACGGCCCGAACATGGGTAATCCTGGCACGCAAAACGGTGGCAACTGCGTAGGCAGCAACTGCGACACCCACGGCTTTGTGCAAGTGGTCAATGACCAGGGTCTGTGTGGTGCCAACGACTGGCGTCTGCCGACGCGGGATGAACTGCGCTCCATTGCTCACCAGGGGCGGACCAATCCAGCCATCGACGAAGCGTATTTCCCGAATACGCGCTCGTCCCATTTCTGGTCGGCCTCGCCCTCTGCCGGCGGTTCGGATCGCGCGTGGTTCGTCAACTTCGACTTTGGCCGCGACTACTGGCACTTCAAGAGCTTCACCAACAGGGTCCGGTTGGTGCGCGGCGGACAGTGATTTTGTGCTTGCTTCTTGATAACGGACATGCATGCGAACAAGGCACCCATCTGGCGCGATGCCCAACGCCTGCTGGTGTTGACGGAGGAGGCGGTACGCCGCTTCCCCCGTTATCACAAGTACACCTTGGGAACTGAGCTGCGCCGCCAGGCCATGCAGGTGTGCCGGCTGGTGAATCGTGCTTGGCGTGACCAGTCCGGCCGGTTGCGCCAAACCCCATTGCCCCCGTGGGGCAAAACCCGAGGAGTTTGAATCCATGCATACTCTGCGCCCCTTTCTAGCCCTGGCTTTGCTGACTTGCTCGCCTGTTCTGTTCTCGGTAGCCAATGCTGATATTCCTTCAGCCCGTGATGAGTGCATGGATGACCTGGTGGAGACGACCCCGTCCGCCGAGTTCACCCCCCTGGAAGGCGGGGCCGTGGTGCGCCACGAGCGCACGGGCCTGGAATGGCGTCGCTGCCCCGAGGGCATGAACTGGAATGGCAGTGGCTGTGATGGCAATGCTTCACAGATGAATTGGCAAACTGCCCTGCAGCACGCCCATGATTCGCACGGATGGCGGCTGCCCAACATCAACGAACTCCGTAGTATCGTCGAGCTTTGCAGACGAGGGCCCGCCGTCAATCAGCACGTGTTTCCAGACACGCGTTCGTCCCCTTTCTGGTCGGCCTCGCCCTATGCCGGCGATTCGGGTGGCGCGTGGCTCGTCGGCTTCTACCTTGGCAGCGACGGCTGGAACAACAAGAGCGGCAACTTCAGGGTCCGGTTGGTGCGCGGCGGACAGTGATTTTCCTTTTGTATTTTTTTGTGGATCGAAGAGCGACTGGAGGCGCTCAGGCATTGCGTCCCGACGGGTGGGGCCCGAAACGGAGCATGGGAAGCGCGTTGCCTGGTAACGGCATTCGGCCTGCAATGAATGGGCGCAGCGCCCTGCCCGGGCCTATGCCGCCAATGCGCCCGATGGGGTTGGAGTCAGGGCGGCTGTCTTGGCGTATGTTTGCGGTTTGATGGCAACCGGACCGGTGTTGGATTGGAAAAAAGGTCAAAAAGGGAAAATTCTTAACGTTCACGCTTGACGTGGGCCATATCGTCTTCTAGAGGTTATCGGGGGCGGACGGGTCTGGGGTCTGCCTTGTCAAGCCCATGTCGACGTTGGGTGGACTGGGAACGGGCGGCGGGTCCGGGACGCCGGGGGGTATCCATGATGGGGTGTTTTTGCTGGCGGCTGATGCGGGCACGAAGGGTGGGGTGTGCGATTGTGATGCTCGCCCTGGTGATGGTGAGCTGGCCGGCACAGGCTGTCGAGCGGGGAGATGACACCCCTTGGCGGGTCACGGAGATCTACCTGGCCACTCTGGGCTACGCACCCGATGTGGAA
>NZ_JAJNAO010000039.1:0-2606 GCF_022227625.1 Ectothiorhodospira variabilis
ATTCGATGTGGAAACAACCTGAGCCCCCGTGGGAGCCGGCCTGCCGGCGATGCACTGCGACAGCAGTGCCCTGCCCATGCTGAGGTGCCCACCGCCTTCGCGGGCAAGGCCCGCACCCGCAAAAGGCCCGCTCCCCCGTTGGAGCCGGCCTGCCGGCGATGCACTGCGACAGCAGTGCCCTGCCTATGCTGAAGTGCCCACCGCCTTCGCGGACGAGGCCCGCTCCCACAAAAGGCCCACTCCCATACAAGCGCTAAACGCCAGGGGTCATGATAGACTGCCCCCGGCACACGACTTGTCCCTGGAGGACCAGGCATGGCTGACCAACAGCGGCTCAGACTCCCCATCGGCATTCAGACCTTCTCCGAGATCCGCGAGGGGGGTTACTACTACGTGGACAAGACGCCGATCATCGAGCGCCTGGTCCACCAAAACAAGTACTACTTCCTCTCCCGCCCCCGCCGCTTTGGCAAGAGCCTGCTGCTGGATACCCTGCGTTGCCTGTTCGAGGGTCGCCAAAAGCTCTTCGAGGGGCTGTACATTCATGACAAATGGGACTGGCAGCAGACTCACCCGGTGATTCGCCTGAGCTTTGCCGATGGCGTCCACAAGACCCGTCAGGAACTGGATGACCACATCTGGTATCAACTGAACACGCAGCGTGAAAAGCTCGGGGTACCCCATCCCCCTGCCAAGCTGATTTCCGCCGAGTTTTCATCACTCATTCGCCAGGCTCACACTCACTACGGCCGGGGTGTTGTTGTCCTCATCGACGAGTATGACAAACCCATCCTGGATAACATCCTGGAGCCCGAACGTGCCCGGGAACTGCGCGAGGGCCTCAAGAACCTCTACAGCGTGCTCAAGGACGCCGACCCGCACCTGCACCTGGTGCTGCTCACCGGGGTATCCAAGTTCAGCAAGGTCAGCCTGTTTTCGGGGCTGAACAACCTCAACGACATCACCCTGGATGCGCCCTTCAGCACGATCTGCGGCTATACCGATGAGGACATCGACACGGTATTCGCCCCGGAACTGCCCGGCCTGGACCGCGAGGCCATCCGCCAGTGGTACAACGGCTACCGCTGGGGCGGCGCCGAGGTCAAATCGCTCTACAACCCCTTCGATGTGCTGCTTCTGCTCCAGAAACGCGAGTTCGGTCCCTACTGGTTCGAGAGCGCCACGCCCACCTTCCTCATTGATCTGCTCAGGAAGCGCGGCATCTTCACCCCCCAGCTGGATCGGCTCCAGGCCAGGGCCCAGTTGCTTGGGCGTTTCGATGTGGATGACATCACCACCGAAGGACTGCTGTTCCAGACCGGCTACATCACCATCAAGGACGTGCAGGAGCCCATGCTGGGCTACCGGCTCTACACGCTGGGATTCCCGAATCTGGAGGTGGAGAGCAGCCTCAACGAGCTGCTGCTTCCCGTCCTCGGGATCGGCCACAGCGAGGCCCAGAACCACCAGTTGAGCCTGATGGACACGCTGCAGCGACACGACCTGGCAGGCCTGGAAGCCCACCTCAAGGCCCTTTACGCCAGCCTGCCCCACGACTGGTACCGCAACAACCCGATTGCCCGGTACGAAGGCCACTACGCCAGCGTGTTCTACAGCCATTTTGCTGCGCTTGGGGTCCAGGTCACGGTGGAAGATTCCAGCCACCATGGCAAGGTCGACATGGCGGTGGACTTTGCCGGGCACATCTACCTGTTCGAATTCAAGGTGGTGGAACAACTCCCCGAGGGCAGGGCGCTGGAGCAGATCAAGGCCAGGGGCTATGCTGACAAGTACCGCGCCTCCGGCAAGCCGATCCACCTGATCGGCGTGGAGTTCTCCAGTGAACAGCGCCAGATCGTGGCGTTTGAGGTAGAAACGGCCTGAGCCCCCGTGGGAGGTGGCCCGCCCAGCAAAAGGTGTCTGTCCCCTTTTGCTGCGAGAGCCATCGGAAAAGGGGTCTGTCCCCTTTTGCGTGTCCCCTTCCTGCTCGAGGGCCATGATAGACTGCCCCCGGCACACGACTTGTCCCCGGAGGGCCAGGCATGGCTGACCAACAGCGTCTCAGACTCCCCATCGGCATTCAGACCTTCTCCGAGATCCGCGAGGGGGGGTACTACTACGTGGACAAGACGCCGATCATCGAGCGCCTGGTCCACCAGAACAAGTACTACTTCCTCTCCCGCCCCCGCCGCTTCGGCAAGAGCCTGCTGCTGGATACCCTGCGCTGCCTGTTCGAGAGTCGCCAAAAGCTCTTCGAGGGGCTGTACATTCATGATAAATGGGATTGGCAGCAAACCCACCCGGTGATTCGCCTCAGCTTCGGCAGCGGCGTGATGCGCAATCGCGAGGAGCTGGACACGCGCATTCGCCACCAGCTACGCAAGGAACGCGAGCGCTTCACCCAGGCCACCGCGACCGAGACGGATATTCCCGGAGAGTTCTCCGACCTGCTGGAGCTCGCCCATCGGGAAACGGGTCAGCCGGTGGTGCTGCTGATCGATGAATACGACAAGCCCATCCTGGACAACATCCTGGAACCGGAGCGTGCCCGGGAACTGCGCGAGGGCCTCAAGAACCTCTACAGCGTCATCAAGGATGCCGACCCG